>CABZAZ010000003.1 GCA_902523895.1 uncultured Pelagibacteraceae bacterium
AACCTTTTCTAACTGAACAATGGTTTGTTGATGCAAAAAAATTAGCAGTCAAAGCAAAAAAAATTGTTAAAACAAAAAAAACAAATTTTTTTCCAAATAACTGGTCTAAAACTTATTTTCAATGGATGAATAATATTGAGCCTTGGTGTGTCTCTAGACAGTTGTGGTGGGGTCATCAAATCCCAGCATGGTATGGACCTGACAATAAAATATTTGTTGCTTTAAATGAAAAAGAAGCAATCAAGCAGGCTAAGAAATATTACAAAAAAGACGTAAAATTAGTTAGAGATCCTGACGTATTAGATACCTGGTTTTCATCTGGTTTATGGCCGTTTGCAACTTTAGGATGGCCAGATAAAAAAGATATTGTAAAGAAATTTTATCCAACCACAGTGTTAGTAACTGGCTTTGATATCATTTTTTTCTGGGTTGCAAGAATGATTATGTTTGGAATGGAATTTCTAAATAAAGAACCATTCAAAGATATCTATGTTCACGCTTTAGTAAGAGATGAAAAAGGACAAAAAATGTCTAAATCTAAAGGTAATGTAATTGATCCTTTAGACTTAATAGAAAAATATAGTGCAGATGCACTAAGATTTACTTTGCTTTCAATGGCGTCACCTGGAACCGATGTAAAACTTTCTGAAGATAGAGTTAAAGGCTATAGAAATTTTTTAAATAAATTGTGGAATGCAAATAATTTTTTGATCACAAATAATTGTGATTTTAACAAGACTGATAAAGTTCCTAAAACTACTTTAAATATAAATAAATGGATTTATTCTGAATTGATAGAAATAAAGGATAAAATTCAAAAAAATATAAAAGATTATCGATTTGATGAGGCAGCCAAAAATGCTTATCAATTTGCTTGGCATTCATACTGTGATTGGTATATCGAACTTTCAAAAACAATCCTTTATTCAGATGATGAGAAGTCAAAAAGAGAGGTAAAAGAGGTATCAGCTTATGTTTTTAAACAAATACTTATTATGCTTCATCCATTTATCCCATTTGTTACTGAAGAAATATGGTTAAAAAACAAGTTTGATAAATCGAATAAGAATTTCCTTATGTACAAAAACTGGCCATCAGGAAAAGTCAAAAAAGACAAATCCCAAAGGGATGTAGAGAAAATCATCAATATTATCTCAGAACTCAGATCGTTTAAAAATGAGCTAAATGTCAGTCCAGGTTCATTTGTAGATCTTTCTATGAATAAGATAGCTAAAAAAAATCGATCTTTAATGGATAATAATGAAATAATCTTAAAAAAGCTTGGTCGTATCAATAATTTTTTTGAAAAGGATCAAGATCGACCTTCTGCAACTCTTGTAATTTCAGGTGATATATTCAAGATTTATTTTGATGAAAATGTTGATCTAAATTTAATTAAAGAAAATTTGCAAAAAAGACAAACGAAATACCAAAATGAATTAGATAAGATTTCACAACGATTATCAAACAAAGGATTTGTCGATAGGGCGCCAAAAAATATTGTTGAACAAGAAAAAACTAACTATAGTAATTTAAAAAATGATATTAAAAAAATATCTTTAACAATTGAAAGTTTATAATGCGGAAATTTAATAAGAAAAAATTACCAAGTCGACATACATCCTTAGGACCTGATAGAGCTCCTCATAGATCTTTTTATTATGCAATGGGAGAAACAGAAAAAGATGTTGCCAAACCTTTTGTAGGAGTTGTATCAACATGGAACGAGGCGGCACCTTGTAATATAGCCTTAATGAGACAAGCCCAATCTGTTAAAAAGGGTGTAAGAGCATCAGGTGGAACACCAAGAGAGTTTTGTACAATTACCGTAACAGACGGTATTGCTATGGGTCATGAGGGAATGAAATCCTCATTAATATCAAGAGAAGTTATTGCTGATAGTGCTGAATTAACTGTAAGAGGTCATTGTTATGATGCATTAGTAGGTATTGCAGGTTGTGATAAGTCTTTACCAGGTTTGATGATGTCGATGGTTAGATTAAACGTTCCAAGTGTATTTATATATGGTGGTTCAATATTACCAGGGAAATACAAAGGTAAAGATGTAACTGTCGTAGATGTTTTTGAAGCCGTTGGAAAACATTCATCAGGACAAATGTCTGCAAAAGAATTAAGAAAATTAGAATTAGTTGCATGTCCAACAGCAGGAGCTTGTGGAGGACAATTTACTGCTAACACTATGGCCTGCGTATCTGAAGCGATTGGTCTAGCACTACCTTATTCAGCTGGAACACCAGCTCCGTACGAAGAAAGAGATAAGTATGCAAAAGCAAGTGGGCGAATGGTTATGGAATTATTAGCTAAAAAAATTAAACCAAGAGATATAGTTACAAGAAAAGCTTTGGAAAATGCTGCAACAATTGTTGCTGCAACAGGTGGATCAACCAATGCAGGTTTACATCTTCCAGCAATAGCAAATGAAGCAGGTATTAAATTTGATTTAATGGATGTTGCGAAAATATTTAAAAGAACTCCATATCTTGCTGACTTAAAACCAGGTGGAAAATATGTTGCTAAAGATATGTGGTTAGCAGGTGGGGTACCAATGCTTTTAAAAACTCTTTATGAAGGTGGTTATATTCATGGAGATTGTATGACCGTAACAGGTAAAACAATGAAAGAAAATTTAAAGGGAATTAAATTTAATCCCAAACAAAAAGTAATGAGATCTTTTAAAAATCCTTTATCACCAACGGGTGGTGTAGTTGGTTTAAAGGGTAACTTAGCTCCTGAAGGAGGAATTGTTAAAATTGCAGGATTAAAGAAGTTACAATTTACTGGAAGAGCAAGATGTTTTGATAATGAAGAAAGTGCAATGAAAGCAGTTCAAAGTAGAAAATATAAAGACGGTGATGTAATTATTATCAGATATGAAGGACCAGTTGGTGGACCAGGTATGAGAGAAATGCTTTCAACAACAGGTGCAATTTATGGTCAGGGTAAAGGAGAAAAAGTTGCTTTAATAACTGATGGAAGATTCTCTGGAGCAACTCGTGGATTTTGTGTAGGTCACGTAGGACCAGAGGCTGCATTAGGTGGACCTATCGCTCTATTAAGGAATGGAGATATTATTGATATTGATGCTAAGAAGGGAACAATTAATGTTCGGTTAACAAGAGCACAATTAGCTTCAAGAAGACGAAAATGGAAAGCTAGAAAATCTGATTTTGGATCAGGAACTCTATGGAAATACGCACAAACTGTAGGACCTGCATATTTAGGTGCACCAACACATCCAGGTAAGAAAAACGAAGTTAGGGATTACTCAAAAATTTGATGAAAATTCGCCCAGTCATTTTATGTGGTGGAGCTGGAACAAGACTTTGGCCCAACGCTAAAAAACACCAAGCAAAACAATTTATAGATTTTGGTAATTGGACTTTGTTGGGTAAAACTTTAGAGAGAGTTAAAGCATCTATATATGATGCTCCAATTATTAGTACTAATGCAAAATATTTAAAACAAGTAAAACAACACCTAAAGAAACACAAAATAAGAAAATTCAAGATAGTTTTAGAACCAGCTAAAAGAAATACCGCACCAGCTATATTAAGTACGGCATTAATAAAGGATATACCTAACGAACAACCTTTAATGTTCTTGGCCGCTGATCATTTGATAGAGAAGGTTACATTATTTAATAAAGCTATCAAGAAAAACCAAAAGAAACTTACTCATAATAATATCATTATCTTTGGAATTAAACCTACAATGCCTTCAAGTGAGTTTGGCTATTTTTTAACAAAAAATACTAAAGTAACTAGATTTATAGAAAAACCAAAAGAGGCTAAAGCTAAACAAATAATTAGTAAAAAAGGTTATTGGAATTCTGGAATGTTTTATCTGAGAAAAGACTCGATCATTAATAATTTTAAGAAATACCAACCAAATATTTACCGAAACTGCAATAACGCTTTAATAAAAGCAAAATATAAAAGTAACGTGTACTATTTAAACAAACAAGCATTCACTAAAGCAACAGCTAAGTCTTTTGACTATGCAATTCTAGAAAAAACTAAAGATATAAATGCTATCAAGTTGGATATTCCTTGGTCTGATTTAGGATCTTGGAAAGAAATCTGTAAGATGTACGGAAGAAATAAGAAACATTATTATAAAAAGAAAAATGTGTTCCATAGACCTTGGGGTAGTTATGTTAATTTATTTAATGGTAAAGAATTCTTGATAAAAGAACTATATGTAAAACCTAAAGGTATATTAAGTCTTCAGAAACATCATCATAGAGCTGAACACTGGGTAGTAACCCAAGGTAAACCTAAAATTACGTTAAATAAAAAATATTTTACCATGAAACCTGATGAAACTATTTTTATACCATTAGGTGCAATCCATAGAATAGAAAACCCATATAAAAAACCAGTAAAAATAATTGAGGCACAAGTAGGCTCAATTTTAAAAGAAACTGATATAGTCAGATACCAAGATGTTTATGGAAGAGTAAAATAATTATTTTACAAGAAAATTCACTTTTTTATTTGATAGATTTAAATGAATTTTTTTATGTGAGCCAAAATTATCTCCATCAATTTGAACAGGCATCAAATCATTTCCGTCAATTGTAATGTTTTGTGCATAAGTAGTAATAACATTTTTATTTTTACTTAAATCACCATTAAGAATTATTAAAAATATTGAATATAATAAACTAATCCTAGTCAAATCTTTAAATATATAGGTGACTAATTTATCTTCAAAAATATTTGTTTTATTTATTTTATGATGTCCAGCGTAATATTTGGTATTTGAAGATAATATCCAGTCTGCTTGATAAAATTGATCATCAAAAGTGACATTTAATTTTTTATTATTCATAAACAAGAAATATTGAAAACCTTTGATACCAAATATAATTTTACCTAGAAACTTTTTAATTTTTGAATTAATTGAATGAACAATTTTTGCATCCCATCCTATACCAGCCATTAAAAAGAAATAATTCTCGTTAATTTTTACAAGATTAGAGGATTTATAATTATTAGAAACCAATATATTGACTATATCATCAACTTTTTTATTCATTGATAATTCAGCTTGAAGCAAATTAGCAGTACCAGCAGGAATATAACCTATGGCAAAATCGTCTTTAAAATTAAAATTATTTTTAATTAATTCATTAATTGCAAAAGAAACTGAACCATCACCGCCAGCTACTATTAGTCGATCATAATTTTTTTGATTAAAATTTTTGAAAATTTTCTTAGCTTGATTTATTGTTTTAGTCTCAAAGTAGTCTACAGAAATATTCTCTTTTAACTTAGATAAAATCCTATTTATGAATTTAGATTTTCTTCCAGAGGAAGAATTCAAATTATAAATCAAACAACATAACATAATTAATCCTTAAAAAATTTTTAACAAATTTGTAACATTTAAATGAAATAAGAAATACATGATTCGTGTTACAGTTGTATTAAAATATAGGTTTTTAAATGCCTAATTTACTTAAATATAAAAGTATATTTATTTCTGATGTTCATTTAGGTACCAAGGGTTGTCAGGCAAAAAAACTTTTAGAGTTTTTTAAAAACTCAAGATCCGAAAATCTTTATCTTGTAGGGGACATTATAGATATCTGGGAAATGCAAAAAAGCTTTTTTTGGCCTCAAGAACATAATGATGTAATCCAAAAAATTTTAAGAAAAGCTAGGCATGGTACTAAAGTTTTCTACATTATGGGTAATCATGACGAAATGTTAAGAAAATTTATTCCAATGCATTTTGGTGACATCCATATGGTTAATAGAGTTATTCATGAAACAAATGCAGGAAAAAAATATGTTGTTGTTCATGGTGATGCTTGGGATGGTGTTATGAAACATGCTAAATGGTTATCTAAACTTGGATCAATAGCCTATAATTTACTATTAAAATTAAATGTAATAATTAATTTTTTTAGAAGATTGAGAGGAAAAGAATATTGGTCTCTTGCAAAATTTTTAAAGTATAAAGTCAAAAATGCAGTTAAATATATTGGTGAATATGAAAAAACACTTTCAGATTATGCAAAAAGAAAAAAATTTGATGGAATTATTTGTGGCCACATCCATCATGCTGAGGATAGAGATTTTAATGGGGTCAATTATTTAAATTGTGGAGACTGGGTTGAGTCCTGCACTGCATTAGCCGAAAATTATGATGGTAGTTTTGAAATATTATATTGGGACAAAATAAGAGAACAATATTTAGACGATAAAGAAAAAATTGAACCATTTAAAACTGAAGAATTAAAAAAAGCTTCATAATTAATGAAAATTTTAATTGCTACAGATGCATATTTTCCCCAAGTAAATGGTGTTGTAAGAACCTTACATGAAACAGGCAATATATTAAAAGAACAAGGTCATAGAATAGAATATATTACACCTGACTTATTTTTTACTTTTCCGATGCCGAAATATAATGAAATTAGGTTGTCTATAAATGTATGGCCCAGAGTTGGTAGTTTAATAAAGAAAATCAATCCAGATGCAATTCATATCGCTACCGAAGGCCCGATAGGCACTATGGCAAGAAGATATTGTTTAAAAAATAATCTAAAGTTTACTACGAGTTTCCATACAAGATTTGATAAATATCTAAAACTTTACTTTCCTATTATACCAGCAAAATGGGCTGAAAAATTCTTAGCAAATTTTCATAATAAGGCTGAGAGAATTTTAGTAACTACAGAGTCTATGAGAAAAGAATTAATCGATATAGGTATAGATGACAATAAAATGATTACTTGGACTAGAGGAGGAAATCATGGAGCTTTTAAGAACCCTAAAAAAATTGATTTACCTCATAAAAGACCTATTTGGATTTATGTTGGAAGAGTTGCAGTTGAAAAAAATATAAGAGCTTTCTTAGAATGTGATTTAGAAGGTACAAAGATAATTATAGGAAAAGGACCTGATTTAAAAAAATTGAAAAAAGAATTCCCTAAAGATATTTTTTTAGGAGAAAAAACAAATGGTGAATTAGCATCACATTTTGCATCCTCTGATGTTTTTGTTTTCCCAAGTAAAACAGATACATTTGGAATTGTAGTTACAGAAGCTTTAAATTGTGGAACACCTGTTGCTGCGTATCCTGTTCCAGGTCCTAAAGATATATTTGAAGGATCCAAAATAAATTGTTTAGATGATGATCTTAAAGTATCAGCACATAAAGCTTTGAAAGTTAATAGAAATGATTGTCTTGAATTTGCAAAAAAATTCACTTGGGAAGAAACAGCAAAAATATTTTTTAACAATATTTCACCAAATCATTAGTTAATTTTTCCTTAATTTATTTGCATTAAAAAGTGTAATGATGCAAAATTAAGCCATCTAAATTTATGGAATATTTCGTCATTCTACTTATAGTTGTGATAGTTTATCTTCTCTATTTACTTAATCAAAAAAAAAATAAATCAATAAATACCGCTACAATAGTTAATAAAAGAGAAGAAAAAACAAAAAGAGTAATTATTGATGAGCTTGAAGATCAATTTTTTGCATTAAATAAATTTAACATAATTAAATATGCCAATCCAAGTGCATTAAAAAGATTTGGAAGTAATTTAATTGATAAAAACATATCTTCTATAATTCGAAAACCAGAATTAATAGAAAATATTGAAAAAGCTATCGTAGAAAATAAAACAAAAAATATCGATGTTGAAATAGACCTCCCATCATATCAATTCTATAAAATTTATATTATTCCTGGCCCAACTCATTTGTTTACTGAACCAGACTCTGTTGTGTTATTTTTAAAAGATTTTACTGAAATTACAAAAGCACAAAAATTTAAAACTGATTTTGTAGCAAATGTAAGCCATGAATTAAGAACACCTTTAATGGCAATCAAAGGATCACTAGAAACAATTGAGGGCCCAGCGTCTGATGATGAAAAGGCTAAAAAAAAATTTATGAAAATTTTGTCTGAACAATCAACAAGGATGGAAAGTTTAATTAATGATCTATTAATTCTTACACGGATTGAACTTGATGAACATATAAGACCTACTTCAATAGTAAATATTAATGAACTCTTTGAAACTATTATTAGTAATTTTGAAATTGTTTTAAAAAAGAAAAATATAACTGTTAAAAATCAATTAACAAATACATCAATTGTTATAGGTGATGAAAAAAGATTAAATACAGTTTTTTCTAATCTTTTGGATAATTCAATAAAATATTCTCCAGAAAATAAAAATATATATATTTCTAAAAATGAAAATAGTAACAAACTATTAGAAAAGAATATAATGATTAGTATTAAAGATGAAGGTTATGGCATTCCCCATGAACACATTTCGCGTGTTACAGAAAGATTTTACAGGGTTGACACAGAACAAAGTAAAAAAGTTGGTGGAACTGGTTTAGGATTAGCTATTGTTAAACACATAATTACCCAACACAGAGGTGATTTTGAGATTCTTTCAGAGGTTGGTAAAGGTACTGAAATTAGAATATATTTGCCTTCGAAATAAAGATTTAAAAAAAACTTCATTTTATAACCCTTATTTGAGAAAACTTTAACATTTCTTTGATTGATTCGTGTATAGATTTTATTTAAGTTTTTATAATGATTAAAATACTCAAAAATATTTTAATATTTTTTTATTTAATCTTGTTTTTCACAACTAGTGTATATTCAAAAGACCTGTCTACTCTTTTACGTACTCAGCAATTAACAGTTTTTGACATAGGTATTTTTAGATTAGAAGAGGACTTAAAGAGTTCTTATCCTGCTGTAAAGAAACATAAAGATGTGCCTTATGAAGATATATATATGGATGTTGTCAGTTCCTATTGGAGAAATACAGTAGATTTAATTGTTTCAATCCCAGTAAATGAAAATTTAAAAAAAGAGAATTATATGTCAGACTCATTTAGATGTAGAAATATATTTAATTCAGTAAGAGATCATTTGTTAAGAAACGAAAATTTAAGTAATTATAGGTTTACTATGGCAACTAGTTATTTAACATCTGTTTTTTCTACTCCAAGCACATGGCCAAGATGGCGATACGATCAAAGCGTCTTAGAAGAATTAGTTAATTTAGTAAAACTTGAAGTTATTTTGAGACCTACAACTGAGCTTGCTTTTAAAGATAAAGTTAACCCCGTTTCTTGTAAAGGTGGTTTAGAAACAGAAAATGATGAGATTATAATCTCAATGAAATACAACTAAAAAGTTATCTTTTTAACAAAAGTGTAACAATTCTGTAATATTAAAGATTCAATTAATTTATACGAGTCTGTCATCTTTATATTAATTAATAACGAAAGGATTAAAGATAATGAAAAAACTAACTATAGTGATCGCTTCTTTAGTTGCTTTATCAATAGCAACTGTTGCTCAAGCAAGAGATCAAATTAAGATAGTTGGTTCTTCTACGGTATTCCCTTACGCAACAGTTGTTGCTGAAAGATTTGGTGGTTCAGGATTTAAAACTCCTGTAATCGAGTCTACTGGTACTGGTGGTGGAGCTAAACTATTCTGTGCTGGTGTAGGTGAACAACATCCAGATATTACAAATGCATCAAGAGCTATGAAAGATAAAGAAAAAGCTCTATGTAAGAAAAATGGTGTTAATGATATCGTTGAGATCGTAATTGGTAACGATGGTATTACATTAGCTTACAGCAAAGATGCAAAACCAGTAAACTTTACTAAAGAACAATTATATTTAGCACTTGCTGCTCATACAGTTGTTGATGGTAAATTAGTTCCAAATATTTATAAAACTTGGGACCAAATTGACCCTAGCTTACCAAAACAAAAAATTTCAGTGATGATCCCACCAGGAACATCAGGAACTAGAGATGCTTGGAATTCTTTAGTAATGAAAAAAGGTATGACTAAAGAAGCTAAAGCTCTTTATAAAGCTGGTTTTGAAGCTGGAAATAAAAAATACAAAAAACCTCAAAAACTTTACAGAGAAGATGGTGCTGCTATTGAAGTTGGAGAAAACGATAGTTTAATCATCCAAAAGTTAACTCAAGATAAAGAAATGTTTGGTTTCTTTGGTTTCAGTTATTTCTTAGCTGCAAAAGATAAATTGCAAGCAGCAAGTATTGATGGTGGACAACCGTCATTAAAGTCTATTCAAGACTACAGTTATGCTGTTGCTAGACCTTTATTCTTCTACGTGAAAAAAGCACACGTTGGAGTAATTCCAGGCTTACATGAGTTTGTGAAAGAATTCACAACTAAGAAAGCTATTGGAAAAGGTGGTTACTTAGCAGACATTGGCTTAGTGCCATTAGACTCTAAGTTGTATAAAACAACTAGAACTAATGCTACGAAGCTAGTTGCTATGGGTAATTAATTATTCCTAAGTTAACAAATGATTAAAAAGGGGGTCTTTTTAGACCCCTTTTTTTTAAAAAAAGAGTAAAGTCCTCACTTAAGGAGATTCTGTGAACTTAATACTATTTACATTTATTGTTCTTCTAGGTTTCACAAGCTATTATTTTGGACGCAAAAAAGCATATACAATTCAATCTACAAAAAAAAGATTAACTGCATTACCACAATTTTATGGTTATTATCTTGCAATCTGGTGTGCAATACCAGCCTTTATAATTTTTTCATTATGGGCAATTTTTGAGCCCACAATTGTAAAACTATTAATCTTAAGTGATTATTCAAATCAAGGTTATCTTGATGATGAATTAAATTTATTATACGAAAAATCAAAAGCATTGTCTCGAGGGCAATTCACTGGAGAAATTACACCTTTTATTGAAGCTTCAGCTGAAAAATATTTAAGTCTTCGATCAATAGCTCAAAGTTCAAAAGTTGTTATAGTATTATCTGCAATTATTGCCTCTGTTGCTTATGCGTATAAAAGAATTTCATCTAATTCTAGAACAAGAGAACCAGTTGAAAAATTTTTGAACGCAGTTTTATTTACAGCTTCTTTAGCTGCAATATTAACTACTGTTGGAATAGTTTTCTCACTTATATTTCAAACTATAGATTTTTTTAAAGTAATTCCATTATTTGATTTTGTCTTTGGAACTCACTGGTATCCAGCAAAAGCTTTTGTTAGAGATTCTTCTGAGGCTTTAGATCCGACGATGTATTCAGATACTTTTGGAGCAGTCCCTATTTTTGCAGGTACTTTTTTTATTGCATTTATTGCTATGTGCGTTGCTATCCCAATTGGATTAATGAGTGGAATTTATTTAGCTGAATATGCATCAACTAAAGTTAGACAATATGCAAAACCATTAATCGAAATTTTAGCTGGTATACCAACAGTTGTTTATGGTTTTTTTGCTGCCCTAACTGTTGGACCATTTTTGAAAGAATTAGGAACTTCTATGGGTCTTGAAGTTTCAGCTGAAAGTGCTTTAGCAGCAGGAGGGGTAATGGGTATTATGATCATACCATTTATTTCAAGTTTAAGTGACGATGTAATTACAAGTGTGCCTCAAAGTTTAAGAGATGGAAGTTACGCTATGGGAGCAACTAAATCAGAAACAATCAAGAGAGTTATTTTTCCTGCGGCATTGCCGGGGATAGTTGGATCTATTTTACTTGGTGTTTCAAGAGCTATTGGAGAAACAATGATAGTTGTTATGGCCTCTGGTTTAGCTGCTAATTTAACTTTAAATCCTTTAGAGTCTACTTCAACGATTACAGCTCAAATTGTAGTTATTCTAATTGGTGACCAAGCTTTTGGCGACCCAAAAACGCAAGCTGCTTTTGCTTTAGGTATGTCATTATTTTTAGTAACACTTTGTTTAAATATTGTGGCCTTGAGAGTAGTTAAAAAATATAGAGAAAAATATGAATAAAAATAAAGAACAATTATTAAATAAAAGATATAAAGCTGAACAGCGATTTCGCTTATACGGTCTGAGTGCAATTTTTATGGCACTTTTATTTTTAACAATCTTTATTTTTAAAATTTTTTCAACTGGCTATTCAGCTTTTCAAAAAACATGGCTTATTGTTCCAGTAACTTTCGATGCTGAATTAATGATGTTAGACCAAAATCCTTCTAAAGAAGATTTACAGGACGCTGATTATTACGATATAGCATTAAAATCAATGGCTGATTTAGATCCAAACGCTAATGAAGATCAAGAAAATGAATTGAAGAGAATGGTGTCTTATTTTTTTGAAAAAGAAATTAAAAATGAACTTTTAAATGACCCTAATTTAATAGGAAAAACAAAGGAAGTTTATCTAACTGCTTCAGATGATTTAGACCAAGTCTTTAAAGGAAATTATCCAAGAGATTTACCTGAAGACCAAAGAAGAGTAAGCGATTATCAATTAAAAATTTTTGATCAACTTGTTGCAAATGGTAAGGTTGAAAGTAAATTTAATATAAGTTTTTTTACAAATGCTGACTCAAGAGAAGCTGAGCTAGCTGGAATAGCAAGTTCATTTATGGGCTCAATTTTTTCTATACTTGTTTGTTTAATGATAGCTTTTCCTGTTGCGGTTCTAGCTGCAATCTATCTTGAAGAATTTGCCCCTAAAAATAGATTTACTGATTTTATTGAAGTAAATATAAACAACTTAGCAGCGGTTCCATCTATAGTTTTTGGTCTATTAGGGTTAGGAGTTTTATTGGCTATATTTCAATTACCAAGGTCTACCCCATTAGTTGGAGGTATCACTTTGTCCTTAATGACCTTACCAACAATAATTATAGCTGCTAGAGCATCTTTAAAAGCAGTTCCACCAAGTATAAGAGAGGCAGCACTTGCTATGGGAGCAAGTCGAATGCAAACCACAATGCATCATACAGTTCCTCTTTCTATGCCTGGCACGTTATCAGGAACAATAATTGGTTTAGCTCAAGCTTTAGGAGAAACTGCACCCCTAATTTTAATTGGAATGGTTGCTTTTGTTAACACGATACCTGGATCACCCATGGATCCTGCTGCAAGCTTACCAGTTCAAATTTATATTTGGGCTGAAAGTGCTGAAAGGGGATTTGTAGAAAAAGTTTCGGCATGTATAATGGTCTTACTTGGCTTTTTAATAATAATGAATTTATTTGCCCAAATAATAAGACATAAGTTTGAGAAAAAATGGAGTTAAAATGATAAAGATTAAAGCAAAAGATGTTGATGTTTTTTATGGAAAAAAACAAGCACTCTTTAATATAAGTTTAGATATTGAGGAAAATCAAGTAACGGCATTAATTGGTCCCTCTGGTTGTGGTAAATCAACTTTCCTAAGATGTCTTAATAGAATGAATGATGTAATTGATATCTGTAGTGTTAAAGGAGAAATTTTAATTAATGACTTTAATATTAATGATAAAAGTTGTGATGTAGTAAGATTAAGAGAAAAAATTGGTATGGTTTTTCAAAAACCTAATCCTTTCCCAAAAACTTTATATGAAAATGTATCTTACGGTCCAACAATTCATGGTATGGCTCAATCAAAACAAGAAATGGATGAAATTGTTGAAACTAGTTTAAAAAAGGCTGCACTATGGGAAGAGGTAAAAGATAGATTGCATGAACCTGGAACTGGATTATCTGGAGGACAACAACAAAGACTTTGTATTGCTAGAGCGATTTCTGTAAGACCAGAAGTTATATTAATGGATGAGCCTTGTTCAGCATTAGATCCTATAGCAACAGCGCAAATTGAAGAATTGATTGATGAGTTAAAAAAAGAGCACACAATAATAATTGTAACTCATTCTATGGCTCAAGCAGCACGCGTTTCTCAAAATACAGGTTTTTTTCATTTAGGACAATTGATTGAACATGGATCTACTGATAAAATATTTAAGAATCCTGATAATAAAAAAACGCAAGATTATATAACAGGGAGGTTTGGATAATGTCTGAAGCACCACATACAGTTAAATCTTACGAGGAAGAACTAAAAAATCTTAATGCTAATATCGTTAAGATGGGAAGTGCATGTGAGGATGCTTTAGGTAAAGCAATTCAAGCCATTACAACAAGAAATAGCGATATTGCAGAAAATGTAATTCAAGAAGATGAAAAAATAGATAAATATGAGACTTTAATTGAACAGCAAGTTGTGAATTTAATTGCTTTAAGACAACCTATGGCAATTGATTTAAGAGAGACAGTAACGGCTTTGAAAATGTCTTCAGATTTAGAAAGAATAGGTGATTTAGCAAAAAATATATCCAAGAGAACACTTTTGCTTAACGAAAATCTTCCAAAGAACTTGGTAGACTCATTGAATAGAGTATCTACCAATGTTCAAAAACAATTAAAATCAACATTAGATGCTTATCTAGAAAGATCTGCGCCAATGGCAGTAAATGTTTGGGAAGGTGATGAGCAAATAGATGATCTAACAAATCTTTGTATGCAAGAAGTTATAAAATATCTTAAAGAAAATGAAAAAAATTTAGAAGATGGAACCCATTTATTGTTTGTAACTAAAAACATAGAGCGTATTGGTGATCATACTACAAATGTTGCAGAACAAGTTTATTATTTAGTTAAAGGCGAATATTTAGAAGGTGATAGACCCAAGGGAACAGAGCCAATTGTAACCGGAGAAAAATGATTTATGTCAGCTCATGTTTTCATAGCTGAAGATGAAGCATCAATTGTTAGTTTGTTAAAGTACAATCTTGAAAAAGAAGGTTATAAAGTCAGTCATTCAGAAAATGGAGAAGATGCTCTTAAACAAATAAAATTAAAACAGCCAGATTTAATATTAATGGATTGGATGTTACCAGAATTATCTGGTGTTGAAATTTGTAAAAACTTAAAAAAAGATAATAAGTTTAATGATATTCCTGTCATTATGTTAACTGCAAAAGGGGAGGAAGAAGACAAATTAAAAGCATTTGATACAGGTGCAGATGATTATGTAACTAAACCTTTTAGTCAAAAAGAATTGAATGCTAGAATTAAATCTTTATTGAGAAGATCTAAACCTCAATCATCGTCAGACATTGTAGAATTTACTGATTTAAAAATAGATCGGATTACAAAAAGAGTTTATAGAAAAGATAAAGAAATTACTTTGGGTCCAACTGAATTTAAACTCTTAGATTTTTTTATCAAAAATCCAAAAAGAGTTTATTCAAGAGAACAACTCTTAAACAATGTTTGGGGAGAAAATATATATGTTGAGTCTAGAACAGTTGATGTTCATATTAGAAGATTAAGACAAGCAATTAACATACAAAATACAAAACCTTTAATTAGAACAGTAAGATCAGCTGGTTATTCTTTAGAATCTTGAAGATCTTTGGGTCTTATAAATTTTTTTAATACTCCCTTTTTCTCAACTTCATTCCAGGATTTAATATCAAACTCAATTTTTGCAAATGCTGCTGTTGGGAATTTATAATTCATTAGTTTAAAATTATTCGTATTATGATTTTTTGTAAGATTTCGTACTAAATTTTTCACTGATGGTTCATGGTTTATAATCAAAATTGATTTATATTCACTGGATATTTCTTTAATTTTTTTTACAATTGCATTCTCATCAACTAAATATAAATCTTTTGAAAAATTAACTTTTTTTGGCTTATTAATTTTCTTGGATAAAATTTGAAAAGTTTTTTTTGTTCTTTTTGATGATGAAATTAATGCATAATCAAATTCAAATTTTTTTTTAACAAAAAATTCACAAATCATTTTTGCATTTTTCTTGCCTCTTTTACTAAGTGGTCTATCAAAATCATTAATACTTAAATCATCCCAACTAGATTTTGCGTGTCTCATGACGTATAATTGATACATAAAATCTAAATATATGACTGCTTTAAAAAAACAACATAAAGAAGAGTTGAAATCTAAATATATAAATAGAGAGCTTTCTTGGTTAAAATTCAACGATAGAGTACTTTTAGAGGCGCAAAATATCGAAAATCCTCTTTATGAAAGAGTAAAGTTTTTATCAATTGCTGGGTCTAATCTAGATGAATTTTTTATGGTCCGTGTAGCTGGGTTATATAGTCAAATAAAACAAGAAGTTGACTCACTAAGCTCTGATGGTTTGACACCTGAAGAGCAAATGGATGAGGTAGTGCTTGAAACTAAGAATCTATTAAAAAAACAGAACAAAATTTTTATTCAACTGATTATGGAATTAAAAAAAAATAATATCAATTTAGTTAAACCAGTTAATTTAAATACTAAGGATAAAAAAAGACTTTTAGAAATATTTAAAGAAGAGATTTACCCTTTATTAACACCATCAGCAATTGATCCTGCACATCCATTTCCATTTATAATCAATCAAGGAAGAGCAATTGTAATGAAGTTAAGAAAAAAAAATAAAAAAAGGATTTTAAACTCAATAATAGTAATACCAAAAGCATTATCTAGATTTATTGAAATTGAGTCTTCAAAAAATCATAAGAAATTTGTGATTCTAGATGATGTAATAAGTTTTTTTGCTAATGAAATTTTTCCAGATCATGATTTAGAAAAGAAAATGATTTTTAGAGTAATAAGAGACAGCGATGTAGAGATTCAAGAGGAAGCAGAAGATTTGGTTAGATCTTTTGAATTGGCTTTAAAAAGACGTAGAACGGGTGATATTGTTCGTTTAGAGGTTCTTGAAAATAGTGATAACGAATTGATAAGATTTATAACTAATAAATTAGATATAAATCCTGACTATATTTATGATGTTGCTGGCCTTGTTGGAATTCAAGATATAGATCAAATATGTAAAGTAAAAAATCCAAAATTAAGATTTAAACATTTTACACCTAGAGAAGTTGAAAGATTAAAAGAATATAATGATAATTTTTTTGAAACTATTAAAAAGAAAGATTTAGTTGTTCATCATCCTTTTGAAACATTTGACTCAGTAATTGAATTTTTAAACCAAGCAGCAAATGATAAAAAAGTTATAGCTATAAAACAAACTCTATATAGAACAACTCTAGACTCACCTATTGTTAAAGCTTTAATAACAGCTGCAGAAAACGGAAAAACAGTTACCGCTTTAATTGAAATTAAAGCTAGATTTGATGAGGAAGCTAATATTCAACTATCAAGAAGTTTAGAAAAAGTAGGTGTTCAAATTGTTTATGGTTTTGCTAAATACAAAACTCATGCAAAATCATCACTTGTTTTAAGAAGAGAACAGGGTAAAATACAAACTTATTTTCATTTAGGAACTGGCAATTATCACCCAGTAAATGCTAAAATTTACACTGATTTGTCTTTATTTAGTTGTGATAAGAAAATGGCATCAGATGTTGAAAAGTTTTTCAATTATGTAACAGGATACGCAAAACCAAAAAATTTAAATAAAATTTCTATTTCGCCAGTAAATATGAGGCAAACCTTAAATGAAAATATTGATGCTGAAATTAAAAATTCTAAAAATGGAAAATTTGCAGCTATTTGGGCAAAAATGAACTCTTTAGTAGATCCAGAAATTATTGATAAATTTTATGAAGCTTCGAATGCTGGTGTAAAAATTCATTTATTTGTAAGGGGTGTTTGTTGTTTAAGACCAGGAGTTAAAGATAGATCAGAAAACATAGTTGTAAAAAGTATCATAGGAAGATTTTTAGAGCATTCTAGAATTTACTGCTTTAGTAATGGTACAAAAAAAATGCCTAATAGAAATGCAAAAGTATATATTTCGTCAGCTGATTTAATGCCGAGAAATTTAAATCGAAGGGTAGAACTTCTAGTCCCAATTGAAAATGAGACTGTTCATGAACAGATCTTAGATCAAATAATGTTGGCAAATTATCTTGATACTAATCAGAGCTGGGAACTTGAAGCTGATGGCAATTATAAAAAAATTAAATATAGTAAGAGCGATTCCTTTTCAGCTCATGAATATTTTATGAATAATCCGAGCTTATCTGGAAGAGGTAAAGCTAAACTAAAAATGCAGCCTAAACAACTGCACTTAAGATTGATTAAAAGTGGAAGTAATTAAAAGTAAAAATAGTTTAAAATTAAAACAGGCAAGATTAGCTATAATTGACATTGGATCAAACTCTATAAGAATGCTAATTTATGAAGATTTCAGTTCTTCTCGTGTGCCTTTTTTTAATGAAAAAGCAGTTTGTGAACTTGGAAAAAATTTAGATAAATCCAAAAAACTTCACAGATCTGGTACCGAATATGCTTTAAAAGTTTTAAAAAGATTCTCTGAAATTTTAAATGTTTCAAAAATCACAAATCTTAAAATCATTGCAACAGCAGTTTTAAGAGAAGCAACTGATACAAAACCATTTATTAATGAAGTTGAAAAACTTTTTAAAACTAAGATTAATATATTATCTGGTGAAGAAGAAGCTGAATGCTCAGCTGAGGGAGTTAAAATAGGCTTTGAAAATGTTGATGGATTAGTTGCCGATCTTGGAGGCGGTAGTTTAGAATTAGCTCGAGTTGAAAACAATATAGTAACTAATAAAACCTCATTACCTATTGGTGTTTTAAGATTATTAAATAATCCTATAGTTAAAAAAAGAAATTTAGCAAAATATATCAAAAAATTATTAAGAGAAGAAAAATGGCTTTCAAAAAAGAAATTTAATAATCTATATTTAGTTGGAGGTACTTGGCGAGCATTATTTAAATTACATCTTTTTCAAAATAATCATCCGGTACATATAATTCATCAATACAGTATTGATAACAATGTTTTATCTAAGTTTGTTGAAAAAATTTCATCTTTTAATAAATCTAAACTTAAAACAGTTGAGTATATTTCAAAATCTAGAACACCATATTTACCTTATAGTTGCATTATACTTGATGAAATTATGAGAGTTACAAATCCAAAAAATATAATTTGTTCTATAAGCGGTTTGCGTGAAGGTTCTTTATCAATTGACTATTTTAAAGATGTAAAAGAATCAGAAATTTTTCATAAAGCAATTGAGAATATTGCAAAAAAAAGAGGTGATCTAGGATCGAACTATAAAAAATATTATGATTTTATTCAGCCAGTTTTTGAAGGCAATGAACATTTTAATAAGAAATTATTATATCTGGCATGTGTATTAAGTCATATGGATTGGGGATTAGGAGCATTTCAAAAAGCTGAATTGGTATTTCAAGAAACAATAAATACTCCTTTACTTAGATTGACTCATAAAGAAAGAATACAATTAGCTTTGTCATGTTATTGGCGGTACTGTAGTATCAAGTATAATCCAAAGATGGAGTATCTAACTTTTTTAAATAATAATGAAATTTTTTCAAGCAAACAAGTTGGAGCAGCTTTGAGATTTTCACAATCATTGACCTCGATATCTACGATATTTCTTGAAGAGTTTAAATTATATAAAAGAGGTAATGCTGTATTTTTGAAAATTCCATCACAACATCAAGAAATAATCTCAAAACAAGTTACTAAAAGATTTAAAGCTCTTGCTAGAGAATTATTTTTAGAACCAAGAGTAATTTACTCAAATAATTCAAGATAAATTAAATTTAATTCTATTTTTAATTGAGTGATATTTTTTTTGTAACATTATTTTAATTTAAATTCATTTAACTTTAACAATAAGTAAATAATTTTGTAATTTAGTTTATGTATAAAGCACCATCAAAGTTTAAATATTCATTATTTCTTCCCCTGTTTAAATTTTGTTGATTAACTACTTTCTTCCTTCTCTTAAATGAGAAGGGAGAAAGACGATTTGGAATTAATTATTTATAGATGCAGGAGACTGCTCTGCATTTTTCTTAGCAAGCTTTTTTGCTTTTTTTTCTGCAACCTTTTTTTCTAGACCAGCAATTTTAATATTAAGGCTTGATAATTTTTTTTCTTTTGCTGTAATTTTATTTTTAAGTTTGTCTATTGATTTTAATATCTTTGTTTTTTTCTTTTCATTTTTTTTTAGTTTTTTTCTCATTACTGCCTCCGAATTATTTAATATTTGATTTAATCATATAATCCTTAAATAAAAAAGATATTTTGATACAACCTTTAGTTTATAGTTTTTTAAGAACTGTTATTAAATAAAAAAACATTGCTATATGAGAACTATTATTGAATTTTTGATTTAATATTAATTTAAATATCTCTTTTTGATTAAAAAGATGAATTCTAATACCTTGTTCTGGTTTCGAAATTTTAATTAAGTCTTCTGTGTAATAACCAGTAATTTTAGTAGTTAGTCTTCCAGGTTCAGTATAAAAAGTTATTATTTTACTCAATTTTGATCTTGATCTATATCCTGTTTCTTCTCTTAATTCCTTATATGCTGATTGCAGAGTTGTTTCCTTTTTTTCCACTATGCCAGAAGGAAACTCGTAATTAATTTTATTAATTGGAACTCTTTTTTGGGAAACTACTACATATTTGTCTTTAATCTTAGGTATTACTAATGAAAGATTAGAAGTTTTAAGATAATGATAAAACTCTTTTTTTTTAAATTTTTTGTTAATTAAACTTATTCGATTAGTAAGTTTTATATTTTTCAATTTTTTTCTAAAAATAACTTTTTAACAATAAGTACAGCAATTAACATTCCAATAAGCTCAGCTAAAATATAATAAGGAGTATTTAAATAACTAATACCAGTAAAAGATTCTGTAAATGTTCTAGCAATAGCAACCGCAGGATTTGCAAAAGAAGTTGAAGAAGTAAACCAATAACCTGCAGTAATGTAAAGCCCAACACTAGCAGCAACAGCAATTTTACCTGACTTCATAGCCCCAAAAATTATCACTATAAGTCCTAATGTTGCTATCACTTCAGATGTTAGTATATAAATCCCATCTCTTGATTTAGTAGATAATTCATAAATTTCATGTTCAAAAAAGAAATTGGCTAAACCAACACCAATCAAGCAACCAACCAATTGAGCAATGATATAGTAGGGTAATAGTTTCCTTTTTAATTTGCCTGTTATTGCCATTGCGATACTTACAAATGGATTAAAGTGAGCTCCTGATACATCAGCAAATACTGTAATAAGCACAAATAAACCTGCTCCTGTTGCTATAGTATTAGCTATTAACATCACAGCAACATCATTAGTTAAGTTTTCAGCCATTAAACCTGAACCAACAATAATCATTACTAAAAAACAACTGCCTAATAATTCAGCAAGAAAATAGCGGCTTTTATTTTTCATAAATCAGTTCCTTTATTCTTTTATAAATATTATTGTAAACTTCTTCTATTATTTCATCTTTTTTATTTAAGTCGTTTGTTTCATCAAGTAATTTGACAGGATCCTCTATATCCCAATGAATTATCTGATCTTTATTTGGCCAAATAGGACAGACTTCGTTATTGGCATTATTACAAACTGTAATCACATAATCCATTTTAATTTGACCATTAATAAACTCATTAAAATTTTTAGATCTATAATTTGAAAGATCATAATGTTTTGACAATAAATAATTCTTCACATCCTCATTAATTTTTCCTGTTGGATTACTCCCAGCACTAAAACCTTTATACTTATCGTCATACTCGTTGTTTATTATACTTTCAGCAATAATACTTCTTGCTGAATTACCTGTGCATACAAACAAAATATTCTTCATTTAAAAAATAATCTTATAAATTCCAATAACAAATAATGGAATTTGTAATCCAAAGTTAGTGAGTATCGCCTTATCTTTGCTAACAAATCCAGCGATAGTCCATCCAATAACTCCTAATCCATGAAAATATATATTTAAAGGATATATATTTAAGTTTGTAAGAAGTATTCCTACTAAAACTAAAAAAGTACTGATCCACTTTAGATATTTTTTTATAAACATATTTTCTCCTTCTTATTAATTATTACATTAATGTTACAAATTTATTAAGATGTAACAGTATTAGAGAAAATTTGTTATATATTTATGAATAAAGAAACCAACAACTAAAAATCCTAAGCCTGTGCCATAAATTAGGAAGAAATTCATATTAAATGATTTTGCAAAAAAGAAGGGTAAAAAAAATAAATAACTCACAGGTACCGCTACTAGTATGCTCTTAGTAAAAAGAATTGTTTTTTCTATATCATTATGCTCATAATAGGAAAAAGCTATAGCTATGAGTGATACAAGAGGTAAGGCGATAATAAAACCTGCAAGTTTTGGATTTTGACCCGAAAGCCAACTAGCAAAGGCAATTATAATTGCAGCAAGAACAATCTTTAAGGTAAAAAATATCATTAATGATTTAATTTTATTAAAAAAATATCATTAATGATATGATTTTATTTAAGTGTGCATTTTTTGCATAAACCAAAAAACTCAAGATTATATTTACTGTATTTCATACCATCTTTGTCTTTAAAGTTTGCTAAGTATTTTGAAAGACCTGCGCTACTTATTTCTGTTACTTTTTCACAAATCTCACAGATTGAAAACGCAGTAGCTTTAGCCACCTGACAACTTGAATTATGACATGCAATAAAGGCATTTCTACTTTCAATTTTATGAATTTTACCTATTTCAACTAACTTATCTAATGCTCGATAAACTTGCAGAGGAGCTTTAATACCTTTTTTTTGAACATTATAGAGTATTGAGTAGGCCTTAAGTGGCTGAGATGATTTATCAATTAAATCAAAAATAATTTTCTGATTTTTGGTGAGATTATGTTCTTTGTGCATTTTATTCATTTTACTGATTCCTCATTAGTTTTTCAATTTAATTGATTGTTTGATATTAAATAATGAAAGTATGAACAAAAATAATGCTGCCGTTATAATTGATGGACCCGAGGAGGTATTAAATTCCAAGGATGTAAATAATCCTAAAATTACTGACAGAAGACCTCCAATGATTGAATAGATAACCATTCTTTGTGGACTAGACGAAATATTTCTAGCCATTGCAGCTGGTATGATTAGCATTCCTGTTATTAATAACAAACCAACCATTTTAATTGATATAGCAATAATTGCAGCCATCAATATTGTGAATATTGCTTTTGCTCTATCAGGATTTAAACCTTCTGCTTCAGCTAACTCATAGTTTACTGTGGATGCGAATAAAGGTTTCCAAATTAATTTTAAAATTAACAGAATTATTGCTCCTCCAACCCATATTATTAATAGATCATCAACTGTAACAGCTAATATATCTCCAAATAATAATCCCATAATGTCAAATCTGATAAATGTTAAGAAACCAATAACAACAAGTCCTACGGCTAAAGATGAGTGAGCTAAAAGCCCTAATAATGCATCTCCTGGAAGATTAGTTCTTTTTTGAAGTTGTATTAATGTTAAAGCAATTAAAGATGAGATTATAAATACAGATAACGCAATATTAAATTCCATTGTAAATGCTAATGTTACTCCCAATAAAGCCGAGTGGGCCAACGTATCACCAAAATAAGATAATCTTCTCCAAATTACAAAACAACCAAGAGGCCCTGTAACGAAAGCAACTCCAATTCCAGCAACCAATGCTCTTATAAAAAAATCGTCGAACATTTAATTTTTCTTAATTTTACCCTCATCAGTATGAATATGATCATGTCTATGTTCATATCTTGATAATATCTGTGAAGCTTGTTCACCAAACAAAGCCTTATATTCATTATTTTTTGCGACATCCATGGGTGTCCCTGAGCAGCATACATGACCATTTAAGCAAACAACATGGTCTGTAGCACTCATTACAGTATGTAAATCATGAGAAATTAATAAGATACCACAATTCAATTCATCAGAAATTCTCTTTATAAGTTCATATAAAGCTATCTCACCTGTAAAATCTACACCTTGAACTGGCTCATCAAGAACTAACAATTCTGGTTTTTTTGAAATAGCTCTTGCTAGCAATACTCTTTGAAACTCACCACCCGATAAATCACCTAAATTTTTATCTTTTAAATGAATAACACCAGTTAATGATAGTGCCTCATCAATTATTTCATTTTTTAAACTTTCAGTTAATACCATAAAATCATTGACCCTAAGTGGTAAAGTCCAATCAATTGAAATTTTTTGTGGAACATAACCAATTTTATTTGTGTATTTTTCTACTTCTCCCTCAATTTTTTTATAAATTCCTAAAGCAATTTTAGCCGTTGTACTTTTTCCTGATCCATTAGGTCCTATTAAAGTAACTATTTTACCTTTTTCAACTTGAAGGGAAACTCCTTGAACGAGCCATTTATCGTTTATTTTAAAACCAGCGTCTTTTAATTTGACCAATATATTTT
The DNA here is from genome assembly GCA_902523895.1 of uncultured Pelagibacteraceae bacterium. Lineage (GTDB taxonomy): Bacteria > Pseudomonadota > Alphaproteobacteria > Pelagibacterales > Pelagibacteraceae > Pelagibacter. The sequence continues at coordinate 24,118 of CABZAZ010000003.1, forward strand.
GATTAGCATTCATTATATCACTTGACTTATAAACGTTATATTATTACATAGTGTTATATTATAACAACTAAAAAAATTAAACTATGAAAACTATTAAAAAAATCCCATTATTAATATCACTTTTATCATTCCTAACAATTTTTTCACCTGTTAATGCTGAAGTTAAGGTAGTAGCTTCAATAAAACCAATTCATTCACTCGCAAGTTATTTGATGGACGGTATTGGTAAACCAGATTTAATAGTTGATGGCTACGCATCACCTCATGGATTTGCACTTAAACCATCGCATGCAAAAATGATCCAAAATGCAGATATTATTTTTTGGGTAGGTGAAGACATAGAAAGTTTTTTAGAAAAACCATTAAAATCTATTGCAAAAAAAGCTGAAAAAATTGAATTAATGGAAATTAAAGGGATAACCAAACTTAAGTTTAGAGAAAGAAATATTTTTGAAGATCATGACGATCATGGTCATAAAGAGGATGATCATGATGATCATGCTAAAAAAGAAGACGATCATGATGACCACGATCATGATAAAAAAGAGAAAGAACATGGTCATGACGAACATGATCATGACAAAGAAAGTCATAAAGAAGACGACCATGATGATCACGGCCATGGACATGAAGGACATGCTCATGGTGAGTACGATCCGCACATTTGGTTAGATCCAATGAATGCAAAAGTTATTTTAAGCGAAATGGCAGAGCACTTGATTGAGAATGATCCAAAAAATACTGACAAATATAAAGAAAATTTAAAAAAAGCACATAAAGATTTAGATAAGTTAACTAAGAAAGTAAAATCTGAATTAAATAAAGATTTTAAATCAATAGTATTCCATGATGCGTATCAATATTTTGAAGAGAGATTTGGTGTTAATATTTTAGGCGCGTTTACAGTAAATACAGATGTTATGCCCGGTGCTGAGCAATTGGCTGAAATTAGAGAAGTAATTGAGCATGATAAAGTAAGCTGTATATTTTCAGAGCCACAGTTTAACCCTGATATTATTAAGGCTGTAGCAAAAGATACTAACGTTGCAACAGGCGTAATTGATCCATTAGGGGCAACACTTAACCCTGGCAAAGATCTATACTTCGATTTAATTGGCAATATGTCTAAATCTTTTAAAGGCTGTTAAATAAAAATTGATCTTTAACCATTAATAATATCTAATATTGGGATGAGTACCGTTTCCCTCACATTAGATGAAATTTTTGATTTAGCTAAAAAGACTTTACTAGCTAATGGCTGTGATGATGAAACAGCATCTATTCTCTCTGATTTAATAAGAAATGCTGAAAGAGATGGATCTTTATCTCATGGTTTGTTTAGGTTGCCTGCATATGTGAGTGGTTTAAAAAGTGGAAAAATTAATGGTAAAGGAAAACCTGAAGTAAAAAAAATTTCAGCATCAGTAATAAAAGTTCAAGGGAATAATTGTTTAGCCCCTGTAGTTTTAAATAAAGGATTACCTGAATTAGCAAAAGCTGCAAAAGAAAATGGAGTGGCCGTACTTGCTATAAATAATTCTCATCATATGGCTGCGATGTGGCCGGAGACTGAAAAATTAGCAGAAGAAGGTTTAGTTGCCTTTGCTTGCACATCCTACAAGCCTGCTGTAGCACCCGCTGGGGCTATTAAACCCTTGTTTGGAACAAATCCAATTTCTTTTGCATGGCCACGACCAGGAAAAACTCCTGTAGTTTACGATATGGCAACTGCATCAATGGCCATGGGTGAAGTTCAAGTTGCTAAAAGAGAAGGGCATAAAGTTCCACTTGGAACTGGTTTAACTAAGGATGGCAAAGAGACAACTGACCCAGGTGCAATAGCTGATGGAGGTGTATTACTTCCTTTTGGGGGATATAAAGGTTCTGCTATAGCAATGATGGTAGAACTAATGGCTGGCGCATTAGTTGGTGATAATTTTAGTTTTGAGACAGCTGCAAAAGATAAGAATGACGGCGGACCTCCCAGTGGCGGAGAATTTATTCTCGCAATCTCACCTGATAAAACCTCTGGGACCGATTGGCAGAAACATGCTGATGAATTTTTTAATAAAATGAAATCGTTCGAGGGAGTTAGACTTCCAGGGGAAAGAAGACATAAAAATAGATTAAATAAGGGCCCTCGAAATATTAACGAAGAGCTGTTTAATAAAATAAAATCTTTAAGCTAAAGTAATTTCTATTGGGGTATGGTCTGAAGGTTTTTCACGGCCTCTTGGATCTTTATTAATATTAATACTTTTAACTTGGTCTATTAAAGAATTTGAAACCAAAAAGTGATCAATTCTCATTCCATTGTTCTTTTGCCATGCACCTCTCATATAATCCCAAAAAGTATATCCTTCTTTAGTTTCATTAAAATGTCTATAAACATCATTAAATCCTAGATTAATCATTTCTCTTAATTTTTTTCTTATTTCTAATCTAAATAGAGCATCATCTTCAAAGCTTTTTGGATTATAGACATCCTCAGCTGCAGGAATAATATTAAAATCACCACCAAGAATTATATTTTGATTTTTTTTGGTTAAAGCTTTTAATTGTTTAATTAAATCATCAAGCCATTTTTTTTTGTAATCATATTTTTCAGTATCAACAGGATTACCATTTGGTGTATAGATATTGATTAACTGAATATTTTTCTTTTTGTGTTCAAGTTCAGCTGAGATTATTCTTGATTGTTTTAGTTTATCTTTGATTAAGTCTGTTTTAACATTTTTTAATTTTCCTTTTGAAATAATAGCAACACCATTGTAACTTTTTTGACCAAATACATGACTTTCATAGTCCATTGAGGAAAAATCATCATAAGGAAAGTTTACATCCTCAGTTTTAATTTCTTGCATCATCACAACATCAGGTTTGTATTTTAGTAGATAACTTTTGATATTTTCAATACGTGCTCGCACAGAATTTACATTCCACGAGGAAATAATCATTAAAGAGAAAACGAAACACCACAACCACAAGAAGATTTGGTTTGCGGATTAGTTATTTTGAATTGTTCACCAATTAATTCAGAAACATAGTCTATTTCTGATCCTTTTAATAAATCTGCAGAGGTTTTATCTATCAATATATTTTCATAATTTAAATCATCGGCTGCTTTTTCTTTGTCAAAAGTAAATTCATATTGGAAGCCTGAGCAACCACCACCTTTGATAGCGATTCTAAAAAACGACCCTTTGTCTTTTTTAGACAGCAAAACATTGATCTGTTTTAGAGCCTTATCAGTAAATTTAATTTCTTTAATCATTATTGATCACTGGTATTACTAATATAATACTTAAATTTTAATTTTAAAGGATGAAAAAATACTCAAAGATTGCTCTTACTAAAAGCAAAGGAAGAATATTCAAAGAATCTGTATCAAAATATAGATCGCCATTTCAAAGAGATAGAGATCGAATAGTTCACAGCGCCTCATTTCGAAGGCTCAAACACAAGACACAAGTATTTGTAAACACAGAAGGTGATCATTACAGAACAAGATTAACCCATTCAATGGAAGTTGCTCAAATTGCGCGATCTATTGCAAGATATCTTGAATTGAATGAAGATCTAGCTGAAACCTTAAGTTTGGCACATGATTTGGGCCACCCACCTTTTGGTCATGCTGGCGAGGACTCTCTTAATGAATGTATGGAAGATTATGGAGGCTTTGATCATAATTTACAAACTCTTCGTGTGGTTATGTTTTTGGAGAATAAATATTTTAAGTATAGTGGATTAAATCTTTCAATTGAAACCTTAGAGGGATTGCTTAAGCATAATGGTCCTGTTTATGAATTAGATTTAGTTGACAGTCTTATTGGGGTAAAAAAATTCAATCATAAGATTAATTTTGAGACTTATCCATCATTAGAGGCTCAAGTTTCAGCTATTTCAGATGATATAGCTTATAACAATCATGATATTCAAGATGGTATAAATGCAAATTTATTTAAACTAGAGGAGTTAATTGAAATTAACTTTTTTAAAGATATTTATAAAAAATATAAAAAAAAGATAAACAAACATAACTATAAAATTGCAACATATCAGATTATAAGAGATTCTATTGATCAAATGATTAGAGATTTAATTAAAAATACCAAAACTAATTTGAAGATTAATAAAATAAAAAATTATAAAGATATTACTAAAGCAAATTTAACAATGGTAGATTTTTCTGAAAAAGTCAAAGATTCTGTGGATGAAATAAGATTTTTTTTAAAAACAAAGATGTATAATAATAATGCAGTTCTGAAAAAAAACGATAATGGCAAATTAATAATTAAAAAACTGTTTAATAAAATACAAAAAAACCCTAAAAAATTTATTTCAAAAGATCATCTCTCAAAGAATAAATATAGAGCAATTTCAGATTTTATATCAGGAATGACAGACAGATATGCAATCAACCTTCACAAAAATTTTAAATGAATATTTTTGAACAGTATTTAGATAAAATAAAAGAAATCCTTTCAACACTATCTTCAAATGGAGATTTAATTTTACCAGATTCACTAAACGGGATAACTGCTGAAATTCCACCTTCAAAATTTGATAGTGATATTTCTACTAACGTAGCCATGGTCCTTTCTAAGATTAATAATAAATCTCCATCAGATCTGGCTTCAATTTTGGCAGAAAAAATCAAAAAAGAAGATAAATTTATTGAAGAGATATCAGTTGTAAAACCTGGTTTTATCAACATTAAATTTAAACCTATTTTTTGGACAAATTTTATTAAAGAGGTGATTAAAAATTCTAAATCTTTTGGAACAAATAAAAATATAAAAAGAAATTACCTAATAGAATTTGTATCTGCTAATCCAACAGGCCCTTTACATGTTGGCCATTGTAGAGGAGCAATATTAGGTGATGTGATGGCTAATCTTTTATTATTTAATAATAATAAAGTTACAAAAGAGTATTATATAAACGACTACGGTAATCAGATTATAAATTTTACAAAGTCAGTTTATTATAGAATAAGAGAGATTTCTTTTAATGAACCTTTTCCAATAGATAATGAAGATTTATATCCTGGAGACTATTTAATTGACTTTGCTCAAAACATTTTAAACTCAAATAAAAATATTGATTTTAATAATTTTGACAAAATATCTCAAGAATTGACTTCTTTAGCTATTAACGAGGCATTAAAGTTAATCAAAAGTAATCTTAAAAGTCTTGGTATTAATCATGATAACTTTGTCAGTGAAAAGAAAATAGTTGAAAATCAAGAAGTGGAAAAAGTTGTTGAATTTCTTCAAAAAAACAAATTTGTTTATAAAGGAAAAATAAAGGCACCGGCAGGTGAAGATGATAGTAATTGGGTTGAGCGTGAGCAGTTGCTTTTTCGATCGACTGATTTTGGAGATGACAAAGATAGAGCATTGCAAAAATCTGATGGCGCTTGGACTTATTTTGCAAGTGATGTTGCATACCACAAAAATAAATTAGACAGAAAATTTGATAGGCTTATTAATATTTTAGGCGCAGATCATGCTGGTTATATAAAAAGAATTTTATCATCTGTTGAAGCTTTATCAAACTCTAAAGATAGATTAATTTGTAAAGTTAGCCAACTTGTTAAACTTATTAAAGATAAGAAACCCTTTAAAATGTCTAAAAGAAAAGGGGACTATATAACTATAGATGATTTAATTAATGAGGTAGGAAAAGATGCAACAAGATTTATAATGCTAAATCGAAGTAGTGATGTTGAACTCGATTTTGATTTTGATAACGTTGTAGAAAAATCAAAAGATAACCCCCTTTATTACGTTCAATACTGTTATGCAAGAATATGTTCAGTATATAGACATCTTGATAAAGATTTAAATTCAGATCTAGATATTACTAAATACGATTTTGAATATTCCAAAGATGAAATAAAAATCTTAAAAAAATTATCTGAATGGCCCAAGTGTATTGATGTATCTTGTAATAAACTTGAGCCGCATAGAATACCGACTTATTTATATGAATTGGCCTCTTTATTTCATTCATATTGGAATTTAGGTAAGGAAAATCCAGACAAAAGATTTATTAATGATCAAAAAAAGATAACAGATGATAAATTGATTTTTCTTAAGGCTATTTCCAATGTAGTAAAATCTGGAATGAATATAGTTGGCGTATCTACACCAGATAAAATGTGATGCTAAAAGAGATTAAATATTTAATATTTTTATTAATCATCGGTTTTTTTATATTTTTTACAGGTAAGTATTATTTTTCAGATGATAATAAAAAAAATTCTTTTAGATCTTTGAGCAATATTGACAAAAAAATTGATATTTATTCTGAAAAATTGCCAGTTTTAGAAAATGATACCAAAGATATCATTCAATATGTAGAGAAATCTAATAAAGATAAAAAGAAAAAATTTAATTTTTGGAAACTTCTAGATTAATGAATAATCGAAGATCTTTTATTATCGGTATTAAATCAACAAAACTTAGCTCCAGAGAAAAGAATTTTCTAAGAAAATATAAGCCATGGGGAGTAATTTTATTTACCAGAAACATAAAAGATATCAAACAGGCAAAACAATTAACCACATCTATTCGAAAAATCTTTAACGATAATAAATATCCAATCTTAATTGATCAAGAGGGTGGTAGAGTAAACCGACTTAAAAATATTATATCTTTTGAAAATTTAACCTCTGAATTTTTTGGCAAAAAATTTATAAAAAAACCTAAGGAATTTAATTTTTTCTATAAATTATTTATTGATAAAACATCATATTTATTAAAATTGATAGGAGTTAATATCAACACTTGTCCTGTTTTAGATCTTAGAAAGAAAGGTTCATCATCAATTATTGGAGACAGATCTTTTTCTAGTAATCCTAAAATAGTTTCAAAAATTGGCGATTATTGTATCAACTATCACCATAATAATGGCGTAGGAACTGTTATTAAACATATACCAGGACATGGTTTAGCAAAAGTTGATAGTCACCATTTTACACCCGTAATTAGTAAAAATTTGGATTACTTATTAAAAAATGATTTTTTTCCTTTCAAAAGAAAAAATTCTTTTTTTGCAATGACAGCCCACATCATATTCAAAAAGATCGATTTAAAAAACACAGTAACGCATTCTAAAAAAATGATAAAATTAATAAGAAATAAAATAGGTTTTAAGAATATTTTGATTTCTGACGATATATCAATGAAAAGTTTAAAAGGTAAAATTAAAGAAAATACAATCAATGCGTTTAATGCTGGTTGTAATCTTGTTTTACATTGTAATGCCAAAGAAAATGAGATGGAAATTGTTGCTGAAAATTCACCTTTCATAAGCAAATTTGTAATAAAAAAAACATCACAATTTTATAAGATAATAAGTTAGTATTCGCTTATGACAGAAAATGATTCCTCACTTTTTAGTGTTGATATTGAAAATTATAACGGTCCATTAGATATATTGTTAGACCTTGCAAAATCTCAAAAGGTGAATTTAGAAAATATTTCTATTACAAAACTAGCAGATCAATTTCATGATTTTATAACAAACCAAAAAAATCTAAATCTAGAGTCCGCCTCTGAGTATTTACTTATGGCCACATGGCTTGCTTATTTGAAATCTAAACTTCTTTTACCTGGAACACCTGAGGAGGAGTTTAAAGTTCAAGAAGTGGCAGAAAAATTAAAACTCCAACTTAAAAAATTAGAATTAATCAGATTATTATCAGAGCAAATGTTAAAGCGTAAAAGATTAGGTCGTGAAATCAGAACAAGAGGTGTAAGGGCAGGCATTAGCCCCATTTATAACAGTGAAATTAAAGTAAATTTATTTGAATTACTAAAAACATATTCAACTATTATTATGACTAAAGATTTTCAAAAAATAAATATTCCTAAACTCCCTGTTTTTACAACTGAAGAGGGGATTAAAACAATCAGAGATTTTTTTGGAAAACTAACTGATTGGAAAAAATTAGAGGACTTGATACCTAAAAATTTTAAGAGTATTACAAAATACAAAAAAACTGGTACAGCAGGTATTTTTGCAGGATCACTTGAACTTGTGAAAGAAGGTAACTTAAAAATTAAACAAGAAAATTTATTTGATGATATTTTTATTAAGGAAAAATAATGAATAAAAGAAATACTAAAAAAGATAATGTTATTGATTTTCCTAATAAATTATCCTCAATTGAAAAAGAAATTGAAGCAATAGTTTTTGCAGCTGCTGAGCCACTTGATATTGAAACTATAGAAAATAAGATTTCAAAAAAAACTAATGTCGAAAAAATTTTATTAAAATTACAAAACGAATATTCCAATCGAGGTATTAATTTAGTGTGTATCTCAAAAAAATGGTCATTTAGAACATCGCCAAATCTTTCTGAAATTATGAAACAGGAAAAAATTGTTGAAAAAAAATTATCAAGAGCTGCAATTGAAACACTTGCAATCATTGTTTATCATCAACCAGTGACACGAGCTGAAATTGAAGAAATTAGAGGTGTTGCATTTGGTACAAATACTCTTGAAATTTTGATGGAGTTAAACTGGGTAAAACCAGGTGGTAGAAAAGATGTCCCAGGAAAACCAATTCAATATGTCACGACTGATGATTTTTTAAGTCATTTTAATCTTCAAAAGTTATCCGATTTACCAACCGTTGATGAATTGGGTGCCGCTGGTCTTATCGATAGTACAAATATTGATAATACAATTTTTGGAACTGGTAAATTTTATAAAGAGAAACAAGATGGCAAAAAAGAGGATATTTATTCGAATATTGATGAAATGCTAAGCAGCACTTTAGACTCTGAGGAGAAAAATAAGAATTCATAACTTAGGTTAAAAAAAAGTCACTTTTAAATTGAGAATAAAAGATATATAACTTTTCTATGAGCATAGGAATTTGGCAGATAGCGATTGTTGTTATACTTGTAGTTTTACTTTTTGGAAGAGGTAAGATCTCAAGTCTGATGGGAGATGTTGCTAAAGGAATTAAGAGCTTTAAAAAAGGTATGGCATCAGATGTTACTGATGACAACGAACCTAAAAATATTTCCGAAGATAATCAAGATAATAACAAAAAAGATTAAATCACATGCCTACTATTGGTTGGTTTGAGATTTTAATTATTGTAGCAATAGCTATTGTTGTTCTTGGACCAAAAGATTTTCCAATAATGTTAAAAAAAGTTGGCTCATGGATTGGTACAATTAAGAATTATATCAATAATGTCCAAAATGAAGTTTCAAATATTGATATTGAAAACGATAAAATAGAAAAAAAAGAAGAAAAAAAACATGAGTCAGAATGATAAAGAGGGTGGTTTTGTAAGCCATTTAGCTGAACTAAGAAAAAGACTTATACATAGTTTTATTTTTCTAATTGTTTTTTTTGTTGGATGTTATTTTTTTGCAGAACATTTATATGGTTTTTTAGTAGATCCTTTCGCCCAAGCCGTTAAAGATGATGGAACTGACAGACGATTAATATTTACCGCTCTTCAAGAAACCTTTTTAACATATCTAAAAATTTCTTTCTTTACAGCATTCTTTGTCACTTGCCCGTTTATACTTATGCAAATTTGGAAATTTATTGCGCCTGGATTATATAAACATGAAAAACATGCAATATTACCTTATCTAATATTAACTCCAGTGCTTTTTTTTCTTGGAGGGATGTTAGTTTATTATTTGATAATGCCTTTAGCGATAAAGTTTTTTTTATCATTTGAAAGCACAGGTTTATCCACGAATTTACCGATACAACTTGAAGCTAAGGTAAATGAATATTTATCACTAGTCATGAAACTTATTTTCGCTTTTGGTATAAGTTTTCAACTACCTGTGGTCTTAAGTTTACTAGCAAGAATTGGTGTTGTTGATTCTGAATTTTTAAAGAAAAGAAGAAAATACGTTGTAGTTATAATTTTTGCAGCAGCAGCGTTATTAACACCACCTGATCCTATAACCCAAATTGGTTTAGCGATTCCATTATTAATTTTATATGAATTATCAATTTTTTCTGTAAAGTTTATAGAGAATAAGAAATTTAAAGATTCTAATGCATAACTTAAAGGAAATAAGAAAAAATTTTGATGATTTTAAAAACGCTCTGAAAGGTAGATTTCTTAAAATAGATTTTAATGAACTTAAAGACTTAGATATCAAAAATAGAAATTTTATCCAAAAAAAAGAGTCTTTGGAAAATGAAAAAAAAGAGATTTCAAAATCTAAAGATGAAAAATTATTTAATAAATCAAAAGAAATTTCAAATGAAATAGACGAAATATCAAAACAACAAAAAATAATAAAAGACCAACTAGATAAAATTTTATCATTTATCCCAAATATTCCTCATAAAGATGTTCCGAGCGGAAAAGATGAAAATGATAACGTAGAAATAATGAAATCAGGTCAAATACCAAATTTTGATTTTAAACCCTTATCACATTATGAATTAGGTGAAAAACTTGAAATGCTTGATTTTGACCTTGCTACAAAAACTACTGGCTCACGGTTTGTATTCGTAAAAAATAAACTGGCATTACTGGAAAGAGCTATTTCAAATTTCATGTTAGATACGCACATATTAAATAATGGTTATGAAGAAATTTCACCACCTTTATTCGCTTCTGAAAGCACAATGTTTGGTACAGGTCAACTTCCTAAATTTGAAAATGATCAATTTGAAATCAAACTGGATGATAATGGGGAAAGAAAGTTTTTGATACCTACTGCAGAAGTAATTTTAACTAATATTGTTAAAGATAAGATTATTAATCAAAAAGATCTACCAATGAGATTTGTTGCCTCTACACCATGCTTTAGAAAAGAGGCGGGTAGTTACGGTAAAGATACAAAAGGTATGATTAGACAGCATCAGTTTTACAAAGTTGAAATGGTTAGTATTGTCGAACAAGAAAAATGCCTAGAGGAACTTGAGAGGATGACAAAATGTGCGACATCAATTTTAGATCTATTAGAATTACCATACAGAAAAATGATCCTATGCAGCGGTGACATGGGATTTAGTGCTGAAAAAACCTATGACATTGAAGTTTGGCTACCTTCAGAGAAAAAATATAGAGAAATTTCTTCTTGTTCATCTTGTTCAACTTTTCAAGCTGTGAGAATGAAAGCAAGATATAAGAATCAGAAAAAAGAAACTCTTTATGTTGGTACTTTAAATGGGAGTGGTCTAGCTGTGGGTAGAACTTTAATAGCAGTTTTAGAAAATTATCAACAAAAAGATGGTTCAATAATAATTCCAAAAGTTTTAAGACCGTATATGGACAATTTGGAAAAAATTTCTGTCAAATAAAGTTGTTTTAATCTTTTAGATAGTATAAATAATCAATTTTAATTAAGGAGTTTTATGGATAGTGCAGGAATAGGACAATTTATACCATTAATTTTAATTTTTGTTATTTTTTATTTTTTCTTAATAAGACCTCAGCAAAAAAAAGTTAAAGAACATAAAGCTATGGTTGAGAGCTTAAAAAAAGGTGACAAAATTGTAACGTCTGGTGGTATTACGGGAACGATTTCTAGAGTTGTAGATAATGATAAAATTGAAGTAGAGATTGCTGATAACGTAACAGTTGAGGTGATTAGAGGTACTGGTGTTCAAAGTCTAATGAACTCTCAAGAAGTAAAAAAATAATTTTTTTGAATTTAAAGTGTTATATTTTTCAAAACTAAGAATTATTTTTATTACTTTAATTTCCTTACTTTTTATTATATTTGCTTTATCAAACCTTTTTAATTTTGATAACAAAATATTAAATAAAAAAATTAATTTAGGTTTAGATCTACAAGGAGGATCTTATCTTTTGCTGGAAATTGATAATGATCCAGTAATTGAGCAAAAACTTCAAAATTTAACAGTTACGATAAGAAATTTTTTTAAAGAAAAAAATGTAAGAATTACAAATTTTAAACTTTCAAATCAGACCTTATCATTTACTTCAGATGAAAATTCAAAACAAACTATCTTGGATGAATTTGCGTCAGAAGAAAGTGAATTAAATCCTTATTATCAAAGATTTAAATCACATCAATTAGATATAGTTGAGGAAAATAATTTTTTTAAGGTTTCTTTCTCAAAGCAAGGAATTATTAATCTAAAAACATCATCTCAAGATCAAGCGCTAGAAATAGTCAGAAGAAGGATAGATGAAATCGGTACAAATGAACCCAATATTTTAAAAAGAGGTAATGATAGAATATTAGTTGAGTTACCAGGTTTAGATGATCCAATGAGAATAAAATCTTTACTTGGAAAAACTGCAAATTTAACATTTAGATTTGTTACGAATGATACCGAAGGTTCATTCGGAGCAGAAAAATTAGAATTCGAAGATGGTACGGAGGAAGTAATAGTTAGTAAAAGGATTATACTAAGTGGTGAAAATCTTTTAGATGCTCAACCAAGAATGGATGCGGAAAACAATGAGACTGTTGTAACTTTTTCACTGGATAGGGTAGGAGCAAAAAGATTTGGTAAAGCCACATCTACAGGTATTGGTAAAAGATTAGCTATAGTTTTGGATGGAAAAGTTATTAGTGCTCCAGTTATCAGAGACACAATTGCTACCGGTTCTGGCCAAATCAGTGGAGGATTTACATTTCAATCAGCAACTGATCTTGCCTTACTTTTGAGATCAGGTGCATTACCTGCTCCTCTAAATATTATTGAAGAAAGAACTGTTGGTCCAGATTTAGGACAGGATTCTATAAACGCAGGAATGATTGCCTTGTTAATAGGTTTTATATTGGTCATACTTTATATTTTTGTTAAATATAAAATCTTTGGAATCATTACTAATATTGCTTTAATATTAAATCTTTTCATATTAGTTGGAATACTAACTATTTTTGAAGCAACTTTAACTCTACCTGGTATAGCAGGAATAATTCTTACTGTGGGTATGGCTGTTGATGCAAATGTTCTAATTTTTGAGAGAATTAAAGAGGAGTTAAAGAGTGAAAAAAATAATTTAATAGCATTTGATAGTGGTTATACAAAATCCAGAACTGCTATACTAGATGCAAATATTACTACTTTATTAGCAGCAATTATTTTATTTTTTATGGGATCAGGTCCAATTAAAGGTTTTTCATTAACACTAGGAATTGGGATATTTACAACATTATTCACTGTCTATTTTATAGCAAGATTATTGACCGTTTTGTATGTATCAAAAAATAAAGAAAAAGAAGGACTGATTTAGATGATTGCCTTTAACAAATATTATAATAAATTTAATATTCTTTCAGTATCTTTAGTGATTGTTTCTTTATTATTACTTACATTTAAAGGTTTAAATTTTGGAATAGATTTTAAAGGTGGAACTCTTATTGAATTAAGATCTACAGATACAAAAATTAATGTATCTTCACTTAGAGATAATTTAAGTCAGATGAATTTGGGTGATATATCTGTTAAAAATTTTGGTAATGAGACAGATTTTTTAATTAAGTTTGAAAATAATGAAAATAAAAACGTAATTGAAGAAATTAAAAAAAATTTAGATAAATCATTTGGGAATAACTTCAATTTCAGACGAGTAGAAAATGTTGGCCCTAAAGTTAGTGCTGAATTATTAAGATCAGGTGTAATTGCAATATCAGTGGCTTTGTTTTTGATGCTTGTCTATATTTGGATAAGATTTGAATGGCAATTTAGCTTAGGTGCCATAGTAGCTTTATTTCATGACGTCATTGTTACACTTGGCCTCTTTTCTTTACTAGGTCTGGAGATTAATCTTTCAATAATTGCAGCTGTGCTCACAATAGTTGGTTATTCAATGAATGATACAGTTGTTATTTTCGATAGAGTTAGAGAAAATTTAAGAAAATATTCAGATATTAAAATTTTTGAATTAACAAATATCTCTATAAATGAAACTTTGTCTCGAACTTTGATAACTTCTGTGACAACTCTATTAGCCTTATTATCAATATTTTTTTTTGGTGGTGAGGTTTTAAAAGGTTTTTCTTTAGCTATGATATTTGGAGTAATTTTTGGAACTTATTCATCAATTTACATTGCAAACACAGTGCTAGTAAGGCTTAATGTGACTCAAAAAACAGTTCTTAGAGGTGATAAAGACTAATATAGATTTTGAGCAGCTACCATTGAAAGTAGCATTGGTAAGGATAACAAAGTATTTGTTCTTGAAAACAACATTGCTGTTTTAGCTGATTTTGCTTTTACTTCTGGCTCACATTCTACTATACCTAACGCTTTTTTTTGGTTAGGCCAAATTACAAACCATACATTAAAAGCCATAACAACGCCCAGCCACATCCCAATTCCAATAGCAGTATGTTTTGGCACTCCTGAGCCTATACTTAAAGTCATAGCATCATGAAGATATCCATTTAACCATGCTAATATAAATCCTGATAGAATTGTAAGTGCTGCTGCCCATCTAAAATAAAAAAGTGCAGCTGGAGCAATAACTTTACCTATTGCTGGTTTTTGTTCGTCTGGAATTTTACTCATGTTTGGGATCTGAACAAAATTAAAGTACCACAACAGACCTATCCACATTATGGCTACTACAACGTGAAAAAATCTTGTTAACCAAGACCAGAAAAGTCTATCGAAACTAAATCCATCATTTTGATAGAATAATCCAATAAAAACAATTAATGCTAAGGCTAGCGAAGTATGTATTGTTCTTGGTAGAGAGGCTAATAATTTGTCCATATTTAAATATACTAATTTTGATTAGGTTTAACAATGATTTTTTCTTAGTTTAAAAGTGGTTTCAAAAATTTTCCAGTGTAACTCTCATTAATTTTACAAATTTCCTCTGGCTTTCCCTCTGCGATAATTTTTCCACCTTTAACACCACCTTCGGGGCCCATATCAACAATATAATCAGCTGTTTTTATTACATCTAAATTGTGTTCAATTACAACAACAGTATTTCCCAGGGCTACAAATGTATGGAGAATTTCAAGTAATTTTTTTATATCATGTTGATGTAAACCAGTAGTTGGTTCATCTAGTATGTACATTGTTCTTCCTGTAGATCTTTTTGATAATTCTTTAGCTAGCTTAATTCTTTGAGCTTCACCACCTGATAGAGTTGTAGCTTGTTGGCCAATTTTAATATACCCTAAACCAACCTTCTTTAATGTTAGTAATTTTGTTTTGATATTAGATATATTTTCAAAATATTCACATCCTTCATCTACAGTCATATTCAAAACATCAGCAATACTTTTATCTTTAAATTTAATTTCTAGAGTTTCCCTGTTGTATCGAGTTCCTTTGCATTCGTCACATTGAATATAAACATCTGGTAAAAAGTGCATTTCATAAGTAATGACTCCGTCACCTTCACATGCTTCACATCTTCCACCTTTAACATTAAATGAAAATCTCCCAGGTTTATAACCTCTAGACTTTGACTCAGGTAATCCAGTAAACCAATCTCTTATAGGACCAAAGGCACCTGTATAGGTTGCGGGATTAGATCTAGGAGTTCTTCCTATAGGCGATTGATCAATATCAATTATCTTATCAACTAACTCTGTTCCTTTAAAACCTTTAAAGGGCTTGGGAATTTTTCTTGATTTGTTATTATTTAATGTAAGATTTAAAGCGTTATACAGTGTCTGCAAAACAAGAGTAGATTTTCCACTACCTGATACTCCTGTTACACAAGTTAAACTTCCTAATGGAATTTTTAAGTTTACATTGTTAAGATTATTTCCAGTTGCACCCGTAATTTCTAAAAATCTTCCATTCTTAGCTAATCTTCTTTTTGATGGTACATTTATTTTAAATTTGTTTGATAGATATTTCCCAGTAATGCTATTTTGATTTTGACTTATCTCTTTTATTGAACCTGCAGCAACAACTTCACCACCTTTGTTACCAGCTTCTGGTCCAAGGTCAATTATATGATCTGCATTCTCCATTGTTTCAGTATCATGTTCAACCACTATAACTGTGTTGCCTAAATCTCTTAATCTTTTTAAGGCATTGATAAGTTTTACATTATCTTTTTGATGAAGACCTATTGATGGTTCATCTAAAACGTATAAAACACCTGTTAAACCAGAACCGATTTGAGATGCTAATCTTATTCTTTGTGCTTCACCACCAGATAAAGTTCCAGACTCTCTTGAAAGAGTTAGATAATCAAGACCAACATTCAGTAAAAAATTTAATCTTTCGTTAATTTCCTTTAAAATATGTTCTGCAATTTTAACTTGTCTTTTGTCTAAGTTATTCTTTAAATTATCAAACCATATTGCAGCATCTGAAATTGATTTTTCTGTAACCTGACTAATATGAAGGCCATCAATTTTTACGCATAATGCTTCATCTTTTAATCTATGACCATTACATCTTTCGCATTTGGTATCTGATTGATATTGAGCAATTTCCTCTCTTTTCCAATCACTATCTGTCTCTAGGTATCTTCTTTCTAGGTTGTTTATTACACCTTCAAAAGTTTTTTTATGTGAATATTTCTCGTAACCATCGTCATATGTAAATTTGATTTCTTCATCATCAGATCCATAGAGGATAATATCTTTTATTTTTTTTGGTAATTTTGACCATCTTTCTTCTAGAGAAAATCCATAATGTTTAGCTAAAGAACTTAATGTTTGAGCATAATACAATGTTGTTGTCTTCGCCCATGGCTCGATCGCACCATCAATTATACTTTTTTTTTCATTTGGTATTACTAAATTTGGATCAACATTAAGCTTTATCCCGATACCTTCACATTCCTCGCATGCGCCAAATGGACTATTGAATGAAAATAATCTTGGTTCAATTTCCTCTATTGTAAATCCACTTTCAGGACATGCAAATTTTGTTGAAAAAATTAATTTTTCTATTTTTCTAAATTTTTTTGGTAAAGTTTCATCTTCATATTCAACAAATAAAAGCCCATTAGCTAGCTGTATTGATGTCTCTATACCTTCTGCAAGTCGATTTCCTAAAGATGAGTTTAGAACTATTCTATCAACAAGTATTGAGATATCATGTTTAATTTTCTTATTTAACTCTGGAACTTTTTCAATATCATATAAAACATCATCAATTTTGATTTTTCTAAAACCTCTTTTTTTATAATTTAAAATCTCCTTTCTATATTCGCCTTTTCTTCCTCTAACTACAGGAGCATAAAGATAAATAGTTGATTTTTTAGGTAATTTTTTAATCTTATCTACTATTTGACTAACTGTTTGTGACTCGATTGGTTTACCAGTAAAAGGGGAATATGGAATACCAGCTCTAGCATATAACACCCTCATATAATCATAAATTTCGGTAACTGTTGCAACTGTAGATCTAGGATTTTTTGATGTATTTTTTTGCTCTATCGATATTGCGGGACTTAATCCCTCTATAAGATCTACATTTGGCTTTTTCATTTTATCTAAAAATTGTCTCGCATAAGCAGATAAACTTTCGACATATCTTCTTTGACCTTCTGCATAAATTGTATCAAACGCTAGTGAAGATTTTCCTGACCCAGATAGTCCAGTAATTACAATAAATTTATCCTTTGGAATTTCTAAAGATATATTTTTTAAATTATGTTCTTTTGCACCCTTTATAACTATCTTTTTAATCATAATTTTTGTTGCTTTGGCCTAATAAAATTAATATTCAGAGTAAAATTGTGATATAAATTAATTAACTAATAAAATAAATATTAAAATATTATGGCTGGAAGTTTAAATAAAGTACTTTTAATTGGTCGTTTAGGCGCAGATCCAGAAATCAAGCAAATGGTTAATGGAAAAAGCGTTGCAAGATTAAGTCTTGCAACAAGCCAATCATGGAAAGATAAAAATACAGGTGAAAAAAAAGAAAAGACTGAATGGCACCGTATAGTTGTATTTAATGAGGGTTTAGTAAATGTTGTTCAACAATATCTTAAAAAAGGTGCTCAAGTTTATGTCGAGGGACAAATTTCAACAAGAAAATGGAAGGATGAACAATCAGGACAAGACAAATATTCAACTGAAGTAGTTATACAGGGTTATAATTCATCTCTAACTATGCTTGGAGGTGGAAATTCAGGTGGCGGTATAGCTAATGACAATTCACAAGCATCAAATAATACTGAGGATTTATCTCAAGTACAAAATGATATGGACGACGATATTCCATTCTAATCATTATGGAAAAAAACGAAGTTTCTAAAGATAAAAATATAAAACTAATTTCAATGCATGATGAGATGAGCTCATCTTATCTATCATATGCAATGAGTGTCATAGTTAGCAGGGCCTTACCAGATGTTAGAGATGGCTTAAAACCTGTACATAGAAGAATATTATATGCAATGTATAAGGGCGGTTATGATTGGTCGAAACAATTTAGAAAATCTGCAAGAATAGTTGGAGACGTAATTGGTAAATATCATCCACATGGTGATCAATCGGTTTATGATGCCCTCGTTCGTATGGTTCAAGATTTTTCAATGAGTTTACCTCTAGTTGATGGTCAAGGAAATTTTGGATCTATAGATGGTGATCCCGCTGCTGCTATGAGATACACGGAAACCAGGCTATCAAAAGTCTCACAATTTTTAATCGATGATATTGAAAAAAATACAATCGATTTTAAAAGTAATTATGATGAAACAGAAAAAGAGCCATCTGTATTACCTGCACAATTTCCAAATTTATTAGTAAATGGAGCAGGTGGTATCGCCGTTGGTATGGCGACAAGCATTCCACCTCATAATTTAGGAGAGATTATTAATGGTACATTAGCTTTAATTGATAACAAAGATATAAAGATTAAAGATTTAATGAAGCACATACCAGGACCTGATTTTCCTACAGGTGGCGTAATTATTGGTAAAGATATTATTAAACAGGGTTATAACAAAGGTAGAGGCTCTTTTAAAATTAGAGGCGAAATATCAAACGAAACTCTTAAAAATGGTAGGGATAGATTAGTTATAAATTCTATTCCTTATCAAGTTAATAAATCTGTGTTGAATGAGAGAATAGCACAATTAGTTAGAGAAAAAAAAATAGAAGGTATTAGAGATATACGAGATGAGTCTAACAGAGAAGGTATCAGAGTTTCAATAGATTTAAGAACTGGCGTTGAACCTGAGACTGTTAAAAGACAATTATACAAAAACACTCAAATAGAAAGTTCATTTGGGTTTAATACTCTTGCAATTGTAGATGGTAAGCCAAAGACTTGCAATCTTAAAGAATTTTTAGAGAATTTTTTAAAATTTAGAGAAGATGTTGTACTCAAGAAAACAAAATTTGATCTCCATAAAGCAGAAGATAGAGCACATATCTTAATTGGTCTATCCGTATCCGTTGAGAATTTAGATAAAGTAATAAAGATTATAAGAGGTTCAAAAACTCCAGATGACGCAAAAAAATTTTTATTAAATACTAAATGGAAAATTAATAAATCAAAAAAAATGGTTTCATTGATAGAGAGCAAAAATTCAAAAGGTTTATATAATTTATCAGTTGTGCAAGTTGAAGCTATATTAGAATTAAGATTACAGAAATTGACAGCACTTGGTATTAATGAAATAGAAGTGGAAATAAAAAAAATATCTGAGTTAATTTCTTCATTAAAAAAAATTATATCCTCAAAGAAAGAATTATTAAAAGTAATCAGCAACGAACTTAAAGAAATAAAAGAAAAATATGCAATACCAAGAAGAACAAAAATTATTGATGCAGTACTAAATTATAATATTGAGGAAACAATACAAAAAGAAACTGTTCTTATAACTGTTACCTTGCAAGGCTATATAAAAAGAGGGTCACTTAAAACTGTAAAGATTCAAAAAAGAGGTGGTAAAGGTAAAACTGGTATTACAACTAGAAATGAAGACTCTGTAGTTCAAACCCTATCAGTTAATACTCATACTTCTGTTCTATTTTTTTCTACAGAAGGTCTTGTTTATAAAGTAAAAGCATGGAAAATCCCTGAAGGTTCATCATCATCAAAAGGTAAATCTTTATTCAATATTTTGCCACTTAAAAATCATCAATCAATAAGTTCAATTATGCCATTTCCTGAGAATGATGAAGATCCGAGTAAATATCAGATAGTTTTTGCAACCTCACAAGGCAAAGTTAGAAAAAATAGTTTAGAAGATTTCGCTTCAATTAATACATCAGGAAAAATAGCAATGAAGCTAGATACTAATGATAAAATAATTGGAGTAAAGATTTGTAAAGATGATCAAGATATAATTCTAAGTACAAAATTTGGAAAATGTATTAGATTTGAGTCTAAAAAGTTAAGGATATTTAAGGGAAGATCATCAAAAGGTATTAAGGGGATAGAATTAGCATCCAACGATGAAATAGTCTCTTTATCAATTATTGATAATAATAAGTTAAAGAAAAATGGAAAAAATACGAAAGATGATAAGTCTGAATTAGCAGCGAAACAAAAATTTATTTTATCTATTAGTGAAAATGGTTTTGGCAAAAAAACCTCACATTATGATTACAGAACAACAAATAGAGGTGGTAAAGGAATTATTGGAATAATTAATTCACCGAGAAATGGGAACATTGCATCATCATTTCCCGTGTATGAAGGGGACGAAATTATGATATCTACAAACAAGGGTCGAGTAATACGACTAGCAGTTAAAGAAATAAGAACAGCCGGTAGAAACACACAAGGAGTAAGAATAATTAAATTATCTGGTGATGAAAAAGTTGTTTCAGCAATTAAAATTGATGATAATTTAATATAATGTCCAAAACAGCAATCTATCCTGGTACTTTTGATCCAATTACTTTTGGTCACATTGATGTAATAAAAAAAGCATTAAAATTATTTGATAAAATTGTTGTAGCTGTATCAGATGGTGAAAATAAAGATTATCTTTTTGATGCTGATGAAAGATTAGAAATTGTAAGAAATGCTCTTTTTAAAGATCTAAAAATGAATAAAAAAAAAATAATTTTGATTTCATTTAAATCATTAACGACTAGCCTTTGTAAAAAATATAAATCAAATATTATATTGAGAGGGTTAAGAGCAGTATCAGATTTTGAATACGAGTTTCAACTCGCTGGCATGAATAGAAAATTGAATAATAATATTGAAACTTTATTTTTGATGTCCGATGTCGAAAATCAAATTATTTCCTCAAAATTTGTTAAAGAAATCATTAAACTTAATGGAGATATAAAAAAATTTACAACAAAAAGCACTATTAAAGCCTTAAAAGATAAATATGAGTAAACTTTTTATAAAAATATTAATTATTTTTTTACTTACAATTAATCAATCGTTAACAGAGGAGAATATAATGATTTTAAAATTAAAAGATGGTGATGTAAAGATAGAATTATTTTCAGATACAGCACCCAATCATGTCAAAAGAATAAAAGAATTGGCTGATGCCGGCAAGTATGACAATGTGGTATTTCATAGAGTTATTGATGGCTTTATGGCACAAACAGGTGACGTTAAATTTGGCAACTCAAATTCAGATGATTTTGACTTAAGGAGAGCTGGAAGGGGTGGATCAGATTTACCTGACCTTAAACAAGAATTTAGTAATCTTCCTCATGATCGAGGTACATTGTCTATGGCTAGATCATCAGATCCCAATAGTGCTAATAGTCAATTTTTTATTTGTTTTAAACCAGCACCATTTCTTGATAATCAATATACAGTTTTTGGAAAAGTTATCGAAGGAATGGAGTTTGTTGATAAGATTAAAAGAGGTGATGAAAATAATAATGGTGCAGTAACAGATCCTGACAAAATTATTAGTTTCAAATCTTTATAAAATTCTGACTTCAATTGAAAAAATTTGAATTTAAAGTTTTAAAAAAAAGTAAATTTGCAAGACTTGGTTTAATTCAAACTCATAGAGGTAATATTGAAACACCAGCTTTTATGCCTGTGGGGACCCAAGCTACAGTAAAAGCTTGTACAATTGATGATATAAAAAAAACAGGATCACAAATTATTTTATCTAATACTTATCATTTAATGATACGCCCAGGCGTAGAACGAATTGAACATGCTGGTGGTCTTCATGAATTTATGAATTGTGATCTTCCAATACTTACAGACTCGGGTGGGTTTCAAGTAATGTCATTGTCAAAATTAAATGAAATAGATAAAGAAAAAGGCGCAATTTTTAACTCACACATTGATGGTAAAAAGTTTTACCTTAGTCCTGAAGAAAGTATAAGAATTCAATTAGGATTAAATTCAGATATTGTGATGGTAATGGATGAGTGTCCGAAAAAAACAAATGATTATCAAATTATAGATAAATCTATGAATTTGTCTTTGTATTGGGCTGATAGATCCAAAAAAGCTTTTGGAAATAATCCTCATAAAGCTCTATTTGGTATAGTACAAGGTGGTTTGTTTAAAGATTTGAGACTAAAATCTTTAAAAGGACTTTTAAAAATTGGATTTGATGGTTATGCATTAGGTGGTTTAGCAGTTGGAGAAACTCAAGGCGAAATGTTTACAGTTTTGGAAGATATTAAAGAGCATTTGCCAGATAATAAACCTCATTATTTAATGGGCGTTGGTACTCCAAATGACATCTTAGGTGCTGTTAAAAGGGGTATTGATATGTTCGATTGCGTTCTTCCAACAAGATCAGGTAGAACTGGACTTGCCTTTACTTGGCAGGGAAGGGTAAATATTAAAAATAATAAATACCAAAATGATAATACTCCGCTAGATCCTGAATGTAAAAATCTAAATTTGAATAGATATTCAAAAAATTATCTTAACCATTTGTTTAACACTAATGAGATACTTGGATCGATGTTATTAACGTTACACAATATAAATTTCTATCAAGAATTAATGAAAACTATTAGAGAAAATATCCAAAATGACACATTTGATGCTTTTCATGATAAATACATAGATAAGTTGTAAATAGTGAAGTTATTTTTTTCAAATTCCTGTTTGAAATATTTAGATTATTCTATATATACATTTCATCTTGAAGTGAATATGGGCCGTTAGCTCAGTTGGTAGAGCAATTCCCTTTTAAGGAATGGGTCGATGGTTCGAGTCCATCACGGCTCACCATATTTTAGGCAATCGGTGGGTATTTAATAATTATTTCGTTCAACCAAGTTTGTATATTTCTTATTCTACTATCAGATGAAGGATGAGTGCTCATAAATTGAGGAGGTTCCTTACCTTTGTTCTCTTCTTTCATCCTCTCCCATATTTTTTCAGTTTCTCTAATATCATAACCAGATAAAGAGGAAAAAATCATACCTAAATAATCAGCCTCACTTTCCTGTTTTCTATTGAAAGGGTTCATTATACCAATTGATGAAATTAGACCAACAGTGTCCATACCAGTTGATCTATTAATTTGACTGAGTGCTCCACCACTAAAAATATCAATAAGTGTAGTGCCTGTTTGCACCAGAACTCCACGACTTGCTCTTTCAACAGAATGTTTTGCAACAGCATGAGCAATTTCATGACCCATAACAGCCGCTAATCCATTGGTGTTTTTTGTAATTTTAAGCATACCACTATAAACAGCAATTTTACCTCCCGGCATACACCAAGCATTTTTGATTTTATCATTATCAATTAAAATATATTCCCACTTAAAATTTGCTGTCGGATCTGGAAGATTTGATTTATCAAAATAAACTGATATTGAATCTTCCATCTTTTTTCCTATTTCTTTTATTTCATTAATAGATTTCGTATCTTTGATTAATTTTTCTTTTTCTTTTACTTTTTCATAAATTTGGGCAGCTTGAGAATTTAATTTTGATTCTGGGATAAGTTTAAGTTGTTTTCTATCTGTAATTGGAGCAGTAGTACAAGAGTTAATTACAATACTGCAACAACCACAGCCCATATAAGTTAAAAATTTTCTTCTATTCATTTTGTAAGACATTGATATTATATAACAATGAATCTAAATAATAAAATATTATTAATATTATTCATAATAGCAATAGCTTTTGTGATATTTTCAAGTTTTAGATAATGGCAAAACAAAAAAAAAAGAGATCAATTAGTTTAATTCTTCGGAATTATTTTATTACCGGCGTAGTGGTTTTAATACCTATTGGTTTTACTTTATATTTAAGTAAAATATTAATTGGAATTTCATCTAAAATAATTCCAGAAAATATAAATCCAAATAGCTATCTACCTTTTGAAATTCCTGGATTAGAAATTATAATTTCAGTAATTTTTATTACTATCGTCGGAGGTTTATCTCTATCTTTTTTAGGTAAACGAATTCTTAAACTTATCGATGACTTATTTAAAAGAATTCCAGTTCTAAGAACTATTTATTCTGCAATAGTCCAAATGACAGAAACATTTTCTAACAAAGACCAGAATGATAAAAAGAGTGTTGTTTTAGTTGAGTATCCTAGAAAAGGTGTTTGGGCAGTTGGTTTTGCAACAAAAGAAAATAAGGGTGAAATGGCAGAAAAAACAAATAAGAAATTGATTAACGTTTTTGTCCCAACAACACCAAACCCTACAAGTGGTTTCTTACTAATGTTCCCGATCGATGAAGTTATATATCTTAACATGACTTTTGAAGAAGCTTCTAAATTTATTGTATCCGCTGGAACATCTTCAGGTAAGAGTTAAGCAATATCATTAATTATATCAGCTCTATCGTATAATTTAATCAATGGTTTAAATTTACTAATATCTTCATTGCAATTTTCAATCCTTTTTATTTCTTTTTCAGCCAAAATAAAAAGATTATGATTATGAATTGGATCTGCTAACCTGAAGTTTTTTATTCCACTTTGTTTGAAACCTAAAATGTCACCAAAGCCTCTCAATTTCATATCTTCTTCAGATATTTTAAAACCATCATTAGAGTCTTTTAGTATATTAATTCTTTTTTTTGCATTATCACTTAAATTTGACTTAAACATTAAAATACATGATGAATCTTTACTACCCCTTCCAACTCTACCTCTAAGCTGATGCAGTTGAGATAAACCAAATTTATTTGCATTTTCAATAATTATTACATTTGCATTAGGGAAATCAATACCAACTTCAATTATAGTGGTTGAAACCAAAATCTTAAATTCATTTTTTAAGAATTTGTTTAAGATTACTTCCTTTTCATCAGTTGTAGTTTTACCGTGAAGTAAAAAAACTTGTTTAGGAAATAATTTATTTAAGTATTCAAATTTTTTAACTGCAGAAGAATGATCAATCTTTTTAGATTCTTCAATTAAAGGGCAAACCCAAAATATTTGATTTCCTAGTTTGATTTCTTTTTTAACAAATTTTATTACATCATCAATTTTATCTTCAAGTTTGCTATAGGTTTTTATTGGTTTACGAATATTCGGTTTTTCGTGAATAATTGAAAGATCCATATCACCATAAATAGTCATTGTTAAAGTACGTGGGATTGGTGTAGCAGTCATCAAAAGAACATCACAATCTTTCCCAGCTTTGTCAGATAATTTTTTTCTTTGATTTACTCCAAATTTATGTTGTTCATCTATAATTATTAATCCAAGTTTTTTAAATTCAACTTTTTTTTGGAAAAGTGCATGTGTTCCAAAAATTATATCAATTTGTTTATTAGATATTTTGTTGAGGATTACTCTCTTATCTTTGTATGAGGATTTACCAGATAGTAAATCAATTTTAATATTTTGAGAAAATAGTTTTTTAGCCAGAAGAAAATGTTGTCTAGCTAATATTTCAGTTGGTGCCATTACTGCTACCTGAAAACCAGAATTAATTGTATTAAATGCAGATAGCAAAGATACAATTGTTTTTCCACTGCCAACATCTCCTTGAAGCAATCTAAACATTTTATTTTCAGAGCATAAGTCGTTATTTATTTCACTTAATGTTTTTTTCTGGTCATTTGTTAATGAGAAATTAAGTTTAGATATAATTTCATTTTGTTTTTTTATATCAAAAATTTTTTTTGTTTTTTTTATTCTTTTAATCTTTTTTCGTATTTCAGAGTTTACTAAAAACGTGGAGAAAATTTCATCATAAGCTAGTCTTAGATAAAAATTTTCTTTAAATTTACCAATATTTTCAGGTTCATGTAATTTTTTAATAGAGTCATTCCAACTTATATTGTTAAATTTTTTCAATATATCTTTTGAATGCCATTCTTCAATTTTTGGTAAATTATTTATTATTTGTAAAATTATTTTATTATAAACTTTTTCACTTATTCCCTCAGTTAATGAATAGCTATTATGTTTTTGTTTAATTATCGAAGAGTCCTCTGAAATATATTTTGGATTTGTTAATTGATATTTATTTCTAAAATATTTTATTTTACCACTTATAGTAACCTCTTTGCCAATGGGTAATATTTTTTTGATGTAGCCTTCGTAACTGTTAAAAAAAACACAATCTATTTCGCCACTGTCATCTTTGCATAAAACCCTATTGGGTAAGTTTCTAACTCTTGGGAATGAATATTTTAGAGGTATTATGGTTATGGTCTGTATTTCATCTATCTTTAAATCTTTTATTTTAGATGATAAACTTCTATCAGTGTAGGATTTTGGCAATTTCAACAATAAATCAAAAATAGTATTTATCTTTTTTCTCTTTAATAAATTCGAAGTTTTAGTTCCTACACCTTTTAGTAAATTTAGATCAGACAATAAGTATTCATAATTTCTTTTCATATCTACAAACTGATATTATATTCTTATTATGACTACCGATATAGAACAAATTAAAAAAAAAATTATTTACAGATCAAATTATCGTGGCACAAAAGAAATGGATAAACTTTTAGGTGCATTTACAAGAAAATATTTAAATCAATTAAATATGGAAGACCTAAATCAATTGATTAAACTCTTAGAGATTGATGATAATAACCTTTATAATTTCTATAATGGTTTGAACACAGACATACAATTTGAAGACAATAGAATTAATAAATTATTTAAAAATTTTAAGTATTAAAAGTTTTAATGGCGGAGAGACTGGGATTCGAACCCAGGAAAGAGTTGCCCCTTTGCCGGTTTTCAAGACCGGTGCTTTCAACCGCTCAGCCATCTCTCCGTGGACAAGGTTTTATAAGTATAATATTAAAATTCAACTAAAAAACAGAGCTATATTTTTTAAAAATTTTTAATTTAATCCTAGTTTGGTCCTTGTTATCCTATAAAATCTTACAATATGAATCTTACAAAAGGTTTTGTAATTTTATTTATTTGTTTAATTGTTATAGCTAAAGTTTCATCTAAATTAATCTCAAATACTGGGAAGATTATACGTGGTGCATCAGCAGAAATTACTAACACAAAAGATTTTAAGCCAATTTATAAGACTTTGGAAAAAAACAATAATCAAGTTAATAATGATATTTTGTTTTTAATTACATCTAGATGTTCTGGGTTGTTGAAACAAATTGCTATTCAAAAACAAAATGAAGATAAAGACTTATATAATCAATTGATTAATCTTGCGTTAATATACGCAAAAAAAACAATTACTTTAAAAGCAACTATAGACAAAATTAATGAAGATGATGCTAAAAATAAATCATTAATTATCATTAATGAATATAGTCAAATCTACAAATCATCAGACCAAGGTAAAAATTCTGTTTTTGCAAATGATTTGTTGATATGTGAAAAATTTGGAAATCAAATTCAATAACTAATGAAAAATAAAATTACAACTTGGATATTTGGAACTTTGTTCACTTTAGGTGTTTATGTAGCAATATATTTTACTGCCTTAAAAGAATACGATTTTGGAAGTTTTTTTGGTGAAATGACTCTCATTATGCTTATAGCTTTTATAATTGTAACAATTGTTGTAACTTTTTTTTTAATTTTTTTAATCATTTTAATTTCATTAATGTTGTGGGAAGTGATTAGAGGTATATTTAAAACAAAATGACAACTTTTTTATGCCCCGAGTGTGGTTGTAAGAATGATAAAATAAGAGGTTATGAGTTCTTTGCTAAAGATTTAGAACCATCTGATCCTTGGTCAGAAGAGTTTGAATTCATTAATTGTCCAAAATGTATAAGATCTATACCTGGATCTTTAGGTTATCGATATGGTAAAACAAAAACTTACGATAAAGCTAAAAAAAAATGGAATGATAAGTTTAAAAATCTATTTAGAGAGTATTTAGTTAAATGAAAAGAATATTAATGATAATCTTGTTTTTATTAGTCCCGATTTCACTTGAGGCCTCTTCTAAGACATTTTATGAATGTAATGACCCAAAAATTAAAAATTTTGAAATAACTAAAAGTAATCCAATTAAAGTTAAATTTTTTGGCAATGAAATTATAGGAAAAGCCTCAAAACATGATACTGGCCAAAAAACTTATGAGTGGGGAACAGTTTATCTAAAACAAAAGGTACAAATAAGATATTTCTATATTATTGAAGAAAATAGGCTAGTTGTCCTTCAAATTGATTTAACAGATAAAGAATTAGATACTATTATAAAACAATCCAAAGCAGATAATACTGGTGTGGCTTTAGAAAAAACTAAGGCAGAAATTTTTTATGCAAAATATAAGATGAATGATAAAATTAAGAGGTTAGGCGAAAGTAAATGTAAAGAAAAATAGGCTGTATTAAAATGTCAAAAAATAATAAAGATTTAATTAACTTTAACCAAATCGCATTATTTGGAGCAATTATAATTTCGATTTTGATTTTTATTTTTGAATTTTCACATATTATAGGCTTAGGTTTAAGTGGTGGACAGGCATTTGCTTTTGCAATTGGTTATGTGGCTCCACCAACTATCATTGCTTTAGTTTTATCTTTTGTTTTTAATAAATTTAAATTTAACAATCAAAGCTTTAATAAATTTTGGTTTTGGATAATGATAATAACTTTGATTACCTATGTAGCTAATTCATTAGTTAGTTAAATGATATATTTGATTTTAAGTGCGTTTGTTTATTTTATACCTGGTCTTTGGGTTAATTACACACTGAATAAACACAATGATGTTCTTCCTAATATGCCATTTACAGCCAAGGAATTTGGAGAGCAATTATTAAAGGAAAAAGGTTTAGACGATGTAAAAATTGAAACTACTAAAGATGGAGATCAGTACGATTTAATTGATAAAGCTGTGAGAGTTGAACCGTCAAGAATTGATAGAAGGAGTTTAACAAGTATAACAGTTATGTGCCATGAAATTGGTCACGCAATTCAACATAAAGAAAAATATCCACCTTTAGAGAGAAGATATAAAATAGCTAAAGTAACTAATTTTCTAACAAAATTAGCAACTGGAATTGGTTACATTGGTATACCTGCAATACTAGCAACGGGAGCATTACCTTTAATTAGAGTTTGTTTAATTGTAGTTTTTGCATCAGTACTTATTTCTATGATTATTCACTTAATAACCTTAGATGTAGAATTAGATGCAAGTTTTAAAAGAGCAATGCCAATTTTAGAAAAAAAAATTCCTCAAGAGCATCATTCTGCATGTAAATCTATCTTGCGCGTATGTGCTTTTACTTATGTGATTGCGTCTTTAACGAGTATTTTTCAAGTTAGAAATTTATGGATGTTCGTAAGAATATTTTTATTCAGAAGGTAATTCAGTTATTTAAAAAATAATATATGAACCAACATTTTAATAAAGGATTAATACTTACTTCTTTAGGATCCTTTTGGTGGGGTTTTATTGGAGTTATATATTTTGAATATGTTGCTTTTATAGGACATGTTGAATTGGTTGTGCATAGATGTTTATGGACAGCTGTTATGTTAATTTTGACAACACTTTTTTTAAAAAAATGGAAACTTTTTTTAAAAAGTATTTCAAATAAAAGGAATCTTTTTTATCTTTTTATATCAGGTTCTTTAATATTTATTAATTGGGCTATTTGGATTTACGCTGTAGCTACGGAAAGAATAATAGATGCTAGTTTTGGATATTTTATAATGCCAATTATTAGTGTTTTGTTGGGATATATATTTTTTAAAGAAAAATTAAATAAAAAAAGAATTTTTTCTATTCTGTTAGTAATCATATCTATTTTGATTATGATTTTTCTAAATATAAAAACACTTCCATGGGTTGGTATAATCGTTGCTTTAAGTTGGGCATTTTATAATCTTGTGAGAAAAAAAATTGATATAGAAACTGATATAGGACTTTTAATAGAGAGTTTATATATTTTTCCTTTTGCCCTTATTGTCTTTTACTTTATTTTTGATATGGGGTTAAATGACTTTAGTTTGTCTAACCCAGGTTTGAGTATGTTTCTATTATTAGCGGGACCCATGACTGTGATTCCTTTATTTCTATATGTACGAGGTGTTGAATTAATTGGTCTAGGAGCTACAGGAATGATTTTTTATATTACACCTACATTGCAGTTTATTTTAGGCTACTTTTATTACAATGAGGATTTTTCACTAATTAAATTAGTGAGTTTTATTATTATCTGGATTGCTGTAATTATATATCTTAAAGATCTTTATGAAACTAATTAGTCAAATATTTTTTTTATTTTTAGTAACAATATTGAATGGTTACTCTAGTGAAAATATCAATTTTAATGAATGGAAAAAGAATTTCAAAAAAGTGGCATTAGCAAATGATATTTCAGAAATGACTTTTGATACAGCAATGCAAAATGCAAAATTTTTACCTAAAGTTATTGAATACGATAGATTTCAACCAGAGTTTTATGAGGACACAAAAACATACATTAACAAACGTGCTTCAATTAAAAAATTAAAAAAAGGTGTAGATTTTTACGAAAATAATTCAAATTTAATAAATTTAGTTGAAAAAAATTTTGGAGTGGAAAAAGAATTACTTTTATCTTTAATGGGTATTGAGACTAACTTTGGTACTTATGTTGGAAAAATGGATATTATATCATCATTAGCAACATTAAGTTATGATAAAAGAAGATCAGAGTTTTTTTCAAATGAACTCTTAACTTTATTGAAATTAATTGACGATAATCAAATAGATTATAAAACATTGTATGGTTCATGGGCAGGTGCATTTGGTTTTTTTCAATTTATGCCATCAACAATAAAGAATTATGCTTTTGACTACAATAAGGATAATTATATCGATTTGAAAAATTCTGAGGACGCATATGCATCTGCCGCTAATTATTTGAATAAGATTGGGTGGAAAAAAAATGATCTTTGTTTTAAGAAAATTGAATTAGATGAAAATATTCCAATTAAATTTTTGAATGTATCAGCTAGAAAATTACATAGTAAAAAAAAAATTAAATCTTTTAAAAAATATATTAAGAATTATTCTGATTTAAACATAATTAACGAAAATCAGAAAATAGCAATTATAACACCAGACAAAGATATTATCCCTAATGCTCAAACTTTAAGTCCCGCTTATATAGTTTTTGAAAATTACGAAATAATTTTACAATGGAATAGATCTTTAAGATTTGCACTTGCTGTGTGTACTTTAAAAGATAAATTTAAAAATGAAATTTAATATTTTTATTATTTTTAGTACATTATTTTTGTTATTAAGTTGTGATCAAAATACTATTAATCAAAGTAAGAAATTAGATATTACATTTGACAAAAAATACAAAAATAGTGGTTTTTCTCTTATTTATAATGATGATTTAAAAATTAAAAAAATTGATCAAAGATCATTAACAATATTTCATAAAGATCTAAAAAGAAAATCAAATGTGAAAATTACTAATCCTTTAAATGGAAAATCACTTATCGCAGAAGTAAAATCAAACAGAGTAAAATTTTCACCATTTTACAATTCAATTATCACTCAAAGAATTGCTGAGGAGTTAGAACTTGATTTAAAAGAACCTTATGTAGATATAGTCTTGATATCAAAAAATTCTACATATATTGCCAAAAAGACTAAAACTTTTGAAGAAGAAAAAACAGTTGCTGAAAAGGCGCCTATAGATGGTATTAAAATAAGCGACCTTAATTCATCTAGTAAAATAAAAAAAAAATTAAAGAAAAATAATAAATTTTCTTATTATATAAAGGTAGCTGATTTTTATTATAAAAAATCTGCTAAAAATATGAGTAATAGAATTAAAAATGAAGTTAAATTAAAAAATATTCAAATCCTTGAACTTACTAAAACAAATTATAGGTTATTATTGGGACCTTTTAATGATATACAGTCGCTTAAAGACTCATTTGAAAAAATGAATTCTTTGTATTTTGAAAATCTAGAAATAATAAAAGATGTTTAAAAAAATTTTTATCATTACCTCATTATATTTGTCATTAATTTTTTCTGTAAGTGCAAATATTGATATCAAAGCTAGAACAGCAATTTTGCAAGATTTCTTATCTGGAGAAATTTTATATGAAAAAGATCCAGATAGATCAATTTATCCAGCTTCAATGACTAAGATAATGACATCAATAATTGCTTTTGATTTAATAAAATCAGGTGATCTATCTTTGGATGATAAATTTATAATTTCAGAAAAAGCTTGGAGATTATCAACCGCAGGTTATTCATCTATGTTTATTATGGTTGGTGATGAAGTTTCTGTAGAAGATTTACTATTAGGTATAATCATAGCATCAGGTAATGATGCATGTATTGCACTTGCAGAAGGTATAGCTGGTACTGAGGAAGAATTTGCAATCCTAATGACAGCCAAAGCAAAAGAATTAGGTATGGAAAATACAAACTTTGCCAACTCATCTGGTATTAATGATCCAGACAATTATTCAACCGTTAGAGATATTTTGATTATGTCTACTTATTTAATTAAAGAACACCCAAAATATTATGAATGGTTTGCTGAAAAAGAATTTACATGGAATAGAACTGGAGGTGATCCAATCACACAAGGCAACAGAAATCCTCTTCTTTATAAAAACATTGGTGCCGATGGTATTAAAACAGGCTATTTAGCTGTTGAAAAATATTCATTAGCATCATCAATTAACAGAAAAGGTAGAAGATTAATAGCTGTTGGTAGCGGATTTGAAACCAAAGGTTCAAGATCAAAAGAAAGTTCAAGATTATTAACTTATGGATTAACAAATTTTGATCTTGTTGAGATAAATAAAGCTAATAAACCCATTGATAAAATAGACGTTTGGCTTGGTAAACAAGATCAAGTAGATGTTCATGTTGATACAGATATTTATAAAACAATTAAAAAAGCAAAAAAAAGATTATTAAAGATATCCATGAAATATGATGGACCAGTAGAAGCACCTATTAAAAAAAATCAAAAAATTGGAACTTACAGAGTAGTATACGATCAGGAATTAATAGGTGAATATGATCTATTAGCATCTAATGATGTTCAAAAAGTAAATATATTTACTAGATTAATTAAATCATTGAATTATTTAATCTGGGGCGATGTCTAGAAAACCTGTTATTGTTTTCGAGGGTATTGAAGGAAGTGGGAAGACACATCATTTAAATAAAATTTCAAAATATTTAAAAAAAAAAAAACTTTCCTTCATCAAGATTAGAGAACCAGGAGGAAGTTTAAATTCAGAAAAAATAAGAAAATTGATACTTAATAGAAAATCTAATTTTAATAAGAATACAGATATGCTGCTTTATTTAGCCTCTAGAAGTGAAAATATCAATCTACTACGAAAATATTACAAAAAAAGAATCATATTAATAGATAGATTTGTTGATTCAACTATTTCGTATCAACATTATGGTATGGGTGTAAATTTAGATTTAATAAATAGTATAAACAAACATATTTTATCAAACTTTAAAGTCTCTTTTACTTTTTTAAACCTAGTAAATCATAAAAATATGATAAAACGACTTAGATTAAGAAAATCTACAAATAGGTACGATAATTTTAAAAAAAATTTTTACAATAAAGTTCAAAAGGGTTTTATAAAACTATCAAATAAAAATAAAAAAAAATATCAAATAATTGACTCAAATTTAGATATTGAGTTAAATGAAAAAATGGTTTTAAAGAAAATTGAAAAATTAATAAAATGAGCTTAAGTCCAATAAATCAAACTAATTTGTTTTCACTCGATAATTATCTGTTAGAATTTATAGAACTTTATAAGAAAAAAAAATTACCTACAAAGATTTTACTTAGTGGTGACAAAGGTTTGGGTAAGTCAACTTTAGCATTTCATTTAGTAAACTATATATTATCTATTAATGAAGAACATCCTTACATTATTAAAGATTTTAAGATTAATCCTGATAATAAGTCTTATAAACTTACAATAAATGGTTCAAATCCAAACTTATTTTTAGTTGATACATTAAGTGATAAAAAAAAAATAGATATTAATCAAATTAGAGAATTAATTATAAATTTAAACAAATCATCTTTTAATAATAAAGAAAGGTTTATAATTATTGATAATATTGAAACATTAAATATTTCTTCGATTAACGCACTTTTAAAAATTTTAGAGGAGCCGCCAACAAACACTTACTTTATTTTAATAAATAATGACAGATTTATTTTACCAACTTTAAGATCAAGATGTATCAATTTTAAAATATTTTTAAATCACAAAACCTGTATCTCAGTTATAAATAAGATCTTAGATGACGATATATTGAAATTTATCAATAAAGATTTGATAAACTACTATTTAACACCAGGACAATTATTTTTTTTAGTCGAATTTTTTAAAATACAAAAACACGATCTTAAAGATCACGATTTAGAAAGTTTTCTAAAACTTGTTATTAAGGATAATTTATATAAAAAGAACTCATTAATTAGAGATATAATATTTGAATATTTTGAGTTTTATTTTCGAAAAAAAGTAAAATTGGCAAAAACTAATACTTTTAAATATTATGATTATTTTTTAAAGAGAATAAACAACACTAAAAAATTTAATTTAGATGAAGAGTCTTTATTTATGGAATTTGAATATAAAATTTTGAATGGATAAAAATTTTTATATTACTACACCAATATATTACCCTTCTGGAAGACCTCACATGGGGCATGCTTATTCGAGTATTATTGCTGACTTTTTTGCAAGATTTAAAGCAATTGATGATTATAATGTTCATTTTTTAACTGGTACAGATGAGCATGGTTTGAAGATACAAAGATCAGCTGAAAAAGCGGGTAAGGAGCCTAAGGAATTCTGTGATCAAATTAGTCAAACATTTAAAGATCTTTCAAAAACATTAAATTTATCTAATACAGATTTTATAAGAACTACTGAGGATAGACATAAAAAAACAGTTCAGCATCTCTGGTCTCTTCTAGAAAAAAATGATGACATTTATTTATCAAATTATTCTGGATGGTATTCTGTCTCAGATGAGGCTTTTTACAATGAAGATGAAATAGAAGAAATAAAGGGAAAAAAAATTTCAAAATCGTCAAAATCTACCGTTGAATGGATAGAAGAGGAGTCTTATTTTTTTCGACTCTCTAAATGGCAAAAACCCTTATTAGAATTTTATGAAAATAATCCAGATTTTATATTACCTGAGTCTAGAAAAAATGAGGTAATTAGTTTTGTAAAAAGTGGTCTTAAGGATCTTTCTGTAAGTCGTAAAACTTTTACATGGGGGATTCCAGTTCCTAGTAATGATAAACATATTATTTACGTATGGCTCGACGCATTAACAAATTATTTAAGTGCTTTAAATTATCCAGATACAAATAATGAACTTTTTAAAAAATTTTGGCCGGCATCTATCCATTTAATTGGTAAAGATATCCTAAGATTTCATACAGTTTATTGGCCTGCTTTCCTTTTAGCTGCTAAAATTGAATTACCAAAAAAAGTTTATGGCCATGGTTGGATATTATCTGGTGAAGAAAAAATGTCAAAATCTAAGGGAAACATTTTAGATCCATTAAAAATTATAGAAGAATACGGTTTAGACCCTTTGAGATATTATTTGGTTAAGGAAGTTTCATTTGGAAACGATGGTAATATTTCTCAAGATAGACTTGAAGATTGTATAAATAGCGATTTAGCAAATAATTATGGTAATTTATGTCAAAGAGTTACTGCTTTCGCGATGAAAAATTGTGATGGAAAAATTCCTACAAAAATTGATTTTCAAGCAGATGATTTAAAGATATTGAACAAATTTCAAGAGAATTTAGATAATATAAGGTCTAAAATAGATGAACAAAATATAAATTTTTATATAGATTTCATTGTTAATTCACTATTTGAGGCAAATAAATACTTTAATGATCAAGAGCCATGGAAAAAAAAGGATAATTTAATTAGGTTAAATACTATAGTCTATACAACATTAGAAATAGTCAGGAAAATTACCTTTTTACTTTATCCAATTATTCCTGAAACATCATTGAAAGCATTAAAAATTTTTGATTTATCAGAAAAAGATATCAAATTAGAAACTATTTCTAATAATGAATTTATTATTAAAGGTAATATGATAAATAAGATAGATATATTAATTAAGAAAATAGAGAAAGAAGATGATTGACTCACATTGCCATCTTGATCATGAACCGTTACTTAGTGATCTTTCAAATGTACTAAAAAGATCCAAGGATGTTGGTATTAAAAAGTTATTAACTATATCTACATCTTTTGAGAGTTTTTCTAAAATTAAAGATATAGTCAACAAAGATGAGATCATATATGGCACAGTAGGCATACATCCACATGAAAGTGACACTAATACAATAACTAAAAATGAAATAGTTAAAAGTCTTAAAGAAAACCCTAAAATAATTGGAATTGGAGAAACAGGGCTAGATTATTACTATAATAATAGTGATAAACAGAAACAAATAACTAGTTTTAAAACACATATTGAAGCAGCAATAGAGTGTAACGTTCCTATTATTGTACATTCAAGAAATGCTGAGGACGATACTTTTAAAATACTTAATGAATATAAAGAACATAATCCCAAAATTTTAATGCATTGTTTTACTGGATCAAAAAAATTTTCAGAAAGGCTTCTTACATTGAACTCTTATTTTTCTGCTAGTGGAATTATTACTTTTAAGAATTCAGTTGAACTTCAAGAAACCTTTGGATCCTTACCAATAGATAAAATTTTAATAGAGACCGATAGTCCATATTTGGCACCAGTTCCAAATAGAGGAAAAAAAAATGAGCCTTCTTTTATTGATTTTACTGCTAAAAAACTCTCTGAGATAAAAGAAATTTCCAAGTTAGAGCTGATAGATAAAACAACAGACAATTTTAATAGATTATTTTTTCAATAATATATTATGAAATTTATAATTCTTGGTTGTGGAAGTTCAATGGGCGTTCCAAGAGCAGACGGTTTTTTTGGCAATTGTGATCCAAAGAATAAAAAAAACTATAGAACCAGGTGCTCAGCTTTATTAAAAACTTCAGATGAAAATATTTTAATAGATACATCTCCAGACTTAAGACAACAACTATTACGTCATAAAATATCAAAAATTGATAAAGTTTTTTATTCACATATTCATAGTGATCAAACACATGGGATTAATGATCTTAGAATTTTTTATATTAAAAACAAAAAACAAATAAATGTTTATGCAGATTTAAATACATCTAACTATTTAAGAAAAAGTTTTTCATATTGTTTTAATAGTTATTCTAAAGAATACCCCGCAACTTTAAAGTTGAATAGATTAAAAGATAATCATTCAATTTTAAATCGAAAGAGCAAAATAAATGTAAAATCTATTAAAGTTAAGCATGGTAAAGTAAAATCAAACTGTTTTGTAATTAATAAAAAGTTAGCCTATATAAGTGATGTTAATAAAATTTATAATAAAGATTATAGATACTTTAAAAATTTGAAATATCTAATTATTGATTGTTTAAGATATGATTTCCATCCATCTCATTTTAACTTAGAGTCAACGTTAAATTTGATCAAATTATTCAAACCAAAAAAATCGATATTAACAAATCTACATACCGATTTAGATTATGATATTCTTAAAAATAGATTGCCTAAAAATGTAGAGCCTGCTTATGACGGTCTTTCAATTAACCTTTAAAGTTTCTTCTATTTTTTGTATTATCTTTTGTGACATAGGTTTAGTTAATGACGAAAATGTATCTTCAACTTTTCCCTCTTTATTAATCAAAATTTTATAAAAATTCCATTTTGGTACTGCAGATTTTCCATGGTTTTCTTTAGCCCATTTAAAAATTTCATGTGCATTTTCACCCCTTACATCAGTAATAGCAGTAAGTGGAAAACTAATATCAAAGTTTACTTCACAAAATTCTTTAACATCTTTACTTGATTTTTTTTCTTGATTAAATGAGTTTGAAGGAACTCCAAGTACGATTAATCCTTTTGATTCGTATTTTTCCCATAATTTTTGTAAGCCTTCATATTGTTTTGTAAAACCACAATAACTTGCTGTGTTAACTACCAAGACAGCTTTATTCTTATACTTTTTAAAATCTATTAGATCTCCTGTGATACTATTAATTTGCAAATCATAAAAAACCTTATTGTAGTTAGCCAATGCAAAATTTTTAAAAAAAAACATAATAAATACCAAAATTATAAAAACTAATTTTTTCATTTATAAATTACTTATTGGGAGTAAGTAATATCAAAAAGTAGCCAAATAAGGTGGATAATAGTGACCCGGTCAATACACCTATTTTTACACCATCCATATACTGCATGTTTTCAACAAAAGCTAAATTTCCAACAAAAAGACTCATTGTGAAACCGATACCAGTTAATACACCTACGCCATAAAAATTATACCAACTTGTGTTATTTGGCATCTGGGCTATTTTTGTTTTTATTGCAACATAAGAAAAAACAAATACACCTAATTGCTTACCTAAAAATAACCCTAAAACTATTCCTAATGGTACTTTATCTAGCAAAGAACTAAGAGATAAACCCTCTAACGAAACACCGGCATTTGCAAATGCAAATAAAGGCATGATACCAAATGCAACATAAGGGCTTATTGCATGTTCAATTTTGATTAATAAAGAAAAATCTTTTTCTTTTTTTCGATGAGGTATTGTCATCGCTAACAAAACACCTGCAATTGTTGCATGTATTCCAGAATTATGGGTAAAATCCCATAGGAAAATACCAATAATTAAATAGGGTAAGAATTTTTTGATGTTAAATTTATTGATTACTAGCAATATTAAAAAAGCTAACAACATGAGACTTAAATACTTAATACTTAAGTCTCCTGAGTAAAATAGCGCTATTATTACTATAGCACCTAAATCATCAATAATTGCTAGAGCTGTTAAAAAAACTTTTAATGATAAAGGTACCCTTTTTCCCAATAAAGATAATACTCCAAGTGAAAAAGCGATATCTGTTGCAGAGGGTATTGCCCATCCATTCATTGTTTCACTATCTCCAAAATTGATAAATACATAGAATAATGCAGGCACTAACATTCCGCCAACAGCTGCAATTATTGGGAGTAACGCTTGTTTTATATTAGAAAGTTCACCTTGTAAAAATTCTCTTTTTATTTCTAAAGTGACGAAAAAAAAGAATATGGCCATTAAAGCATCATTTATCCAATGAAGAACTGACAATTTTAATCCAAAATTATTTATGCCAATGAATAAGTATTGATTTAAAGTTGAAAAATATAATTCTGATAAACCTGAATTACTTATTATCAATGCTATTATTGCTGCGAATAATAAAACTAGACCACTAGCAGCTTCAAGTTTAAAAAACCAAATAAAAGGTTTCGATAAATAATTAATCATTTATTTCAGATCTTTAGCAAAAAGTATTAAATCTCTCAAGGTTTCAAATAAGTTATATAATACAAGTTCTAAATTAGGGAAAATATTACTTAATGGATCCTTAAATGTGTCTAATACGATTATAATTGCAACAAAAGTTATTAAAGAGACAATTATATAACTTAAAAATTTTCCAAAGGTAAAATTATATTTTGGCTGATATCTTACTAATTCTGATCCTGGTTTTATAGGTGCTTTAGATATTAATTTATCGGTATTATCATCTTTATATGAAATCTTTTTTTGTTTAGCAGGCTTATCAATTAATGGTTCTGTTTGTTCACTAACATTTTTATTGAAAAACCACGTTTGATCACATGATCCACATTTCAATAATCTACCTTTATCTGGAATTAATTTTTGATTTACTTCGAATTTTTTTTCACCACATGGACAAGTTATTATCATTAGCTCTATATATCAGATTCTGATTAAAAATCCCTTGTTTTACACATCTTTATACATTGAAAAAATAAATAACTACTGTATTAGTACTTCATTCGGAGTGTAGCGCAGCCTGGTAGCGCATCTGGTTTGGGACCAGAGGGTCGCAGGTTCGAATCCTGCCACTCCGACCAGCAATTATGAAAAAAGCAAAAATTTACAAACCAAATAAAACTGCTATGCAATCTGGCCAAGGAAAAACATATAAATGGATATTGGAATTTGAAACAAAAGATCCTACTAAAAATCCATTAATGGGATGGGAAAGTTCATCAGATACTTATTCTGAATTAAAATTAGAATTTTCAACAAAAGAATTAGCAGTTAATTATGCAAAAAAAAAGAAAATTGATTTTGAATTGATAGAACCTAAAAAAAGAAAAGTTGTTAAAAAATCATATTCTGACAATTTTATAAATTAAATATATGTTTAAATTCTTTACTGATAAAAGATGGCATTTATGGAGCATTGGTGGAACAATACTAATTCTTGTAGCTACATGGTATCAAGTACAATTGGATGTTAGAATTAATGAATGGTTTGGTGAGTTTTATGATACCCTTCAAAAAGCTTTAGCAGAGCCAGGAGCAGTAACAGAAAAAGAATTTATTGCTTATCTCTTTACATTTGCAAAAATTGCAGCTGTTTACATTTTAGTGGTAATATTTAGTGATTATTTTACTAGTCACTGGACTTTCAGGTGGAGAACTGCCATGGCTAATTTTTATCATGATAAATGGAAATTTGCATCTTCAATAGAAGGGGCATCCCAAAGAGTGCAAGAAGATACTCTTAAGTTTGCTAGAATAATGGAAGGGTTGGGTGCAGAACTTTTAAGAAGTATAATGACATTGATTGCATTTACTCCAATTTTGTGGGGTCTCTCAAAAAGTATTACTTTACTTCCATGGATAGGTGAAGTTAATCACGCATTAGTTTGGGTAGCTATCATCTCTGCGTTAGGTGGTACTTTTATACTCGCTGCTGTAGGTATTAAATTACCTGGTATTGAATATGATATTCAAAAAGAAGAAGCTGCATACAGAAAAGAATTAGTTCTGGGAGAAGATTTTAAAGAAAATGCACAACCAATAAGGATAGATAGTTTATATGGCGGTGTTAGAAAAATTCATTATAAGATGTATTTCCATTATCTTTATTTTAATGCTGTTAAATGGAGTTATTTACAAGGAATGGTGATCGTTCCTTATCTCGCTCTAGCACCTACAATTGTAACAGGTGCAATTACCTTAGGTTTCGTTCAGCAAATTATAAGAGCTTTTGGGAGGGTTGAGACGTCACTTCAATATTTAGTTAGAAGTTGGCCTATAATTGTAGAACTAATTTCAGTTTGGAAAAGACTAAATGAATTTGAGAATAAATTAAAATTAAACACGGAAAATATATCTAAAGAAAAAATTTAGTGGCTTTAAAAAAAGAATTAATAGACGATATAGTAACTGTAACTTCAAAAGCAGCTATTTCTTGTTACGATTTTATAGGAAAAAATCAAAAGAAAAATGCAGATAAAGCAGCAACAGACACCATGAGAAACGAAATTAATAAGCTTTCAATAAATGGTGAAGTTGTAATAGGAGAGGGTGAACTTGATGAAGCTCCAATGTTATTCATAGGTGAAAAATTAGGTTCAGGTGGAAATTTGAGTCTTGATATAGCTGTTGATCCGGTAGAGGGAACAAATTTTGTTGCTAATAATCTTCCGGGAGCATTATCAGTTATATCGATCGCAGAAAAAGGTAATCTTTTTAATGCTCCAGAGACCTATATGGATAAAATTGCAGTTTCTAATAAAATACCCTTTGACGCAACCGACTTGGACTTTTCAGTAGAAAAAAATATAAAAAATATTTCCGATTCTTTAAACAAAGATTTAAATGAAATTACTGCATGTTTATTAGATCGACCCAGGCATAAAAGAATTATTGATGAACTTAAAAAAATGAATGTAAAAATAAAATTAATTTCAGATGGTGACGTTTCTGGAGCATTAATGGTAACCGACGATAAATATGATGTAGATATTTTTTTAGGTATAGGTGGTGGCCCTGAAGGAGTATTAGCTGCTTCAGCACTAGATGCATATAAATGTAAATTTCAAGGTAGATTTATTTTTGATAATGAAAAGAATATAGAAAGAGCTAAAAAAATGGGTATAAAAAATTTAAATAAAAAATATGATTTAGGAGAAATTATAAAAGGAGACTCAATATTCTGCGCTACAGGAATTACTTCTGGTGATTTGGTGAAAGGTATAAATCTTAAAGAAAACAATTATATCACTGAAACACTAGTCACACATAAAAGCTCAAATACCTGTAAAATTGTTAAAAGAAAAGACACTATAAAAACTTGATAAATATAATATTTTACAATAAAAGATCCAAATTTGGTCCCTTCGTCTATCGGTTAGGACACGTGGTTTTCATCCTCGAAAGAGGGGTTCGATTCCCCTAGGGACCGCCAAAATGCCATATTTTGTGTATTTAATTGTCAACGAAGATAAAAGTAAAAAAAGATTTTCATACGTCGGTTATACTGGAGATATTAAAAAAAGACTAAATTTACATAACTTAGGTAAAGGAGCGAAGTTTACTAGAGGAAAAAAATGGAAGTTAGTTTATTATGAAAGATACGACTCAAAATCAGATGCAATGAAAAATGAATATAGATTAAAAAAAGATTATAAATTAAGAAAAAAATTAATTAATAATAAATGAAAATTTCCATCCTATTACCTCTAAAGGAAAATTTCTCACCATCATATGCAGGAGCTGTTTCACTATTTATTAATGACACTTTGAAAATAAGCAAATTTAGAAAAAATATTACTGTATTTGGACATACAAACTACAAAAAAAAATTTAATCAAAAATATTTAAATATTGATATTAAAAAAAATTTTTTTTCAAGCCAAAATAAAGAATATGTTAAAAAATTTATCGAGATAGAAAAAAAAAATAATTCACAAATTATTGAATTACACAATAGACCGATATATTTAAAATATCTTGTAAATGAATTGGATGATAAAGATTATATCTTATATTTTCATAATGATCCCCTTACTATGTCTGGTTCAAAAAGCATAAAAGAAAGATCATTTTTATTAAATAAATGTTATAGGA
Organism: uncultured Pelagibacteraceae bacterium; assembly: GCA_902523895.1. Classification (GTDB taxonomy): domain Bacteria; phylum Pseudomonadota; class Alphaproteobacteria; order Pelagibacterales; family Pelagibacteraceae; genus Pelagibacter. The sequence continues at coordinate 67,409 of CABZAZ010000003.1, forward strand.
TAGTTTTTAATAGTAATTGGTCTAAAAAAAGATTTTTACATAAAATGAAATCTGATGCAATTAACAGTGAAAAATTAATTATAATTAACCAATCAGCCTCAAAAAATAAGATTAATTTTAGAAATAAAAAAAAATTAATCACTTTTGTTGGAAAACTCAATAGATCTAAAGGGTATGATCTTTTTGGAAACGCAGTAATCAAAATTCTTGAAAAATATCAAGATTGGTCAGCATATGTTGTTGGTGATGAGCCAAGAGACCAACTTAATTTTAAACATATCCGATTGAAAAATTATGGATTTAAAGAACATAAAGAGGTTATAAATATCTATAAAAAAACTAGTATTGCAGTTGTTTGTTCTAGATGGGACGAACCATTTGGAAGAACAAGTTTAGAAGCTGCAGCAAATGGTTGTGCTGTCATAATTAGCAATAGAGGAGGTTTGCCAGAAACAATCACAAATGGTCGAATTCTTAAAAACCTTACAATTAACGAAATATACAAAAATATTGAGGATTTAATTAAAAATTCATCTATAAGAAAAAAATACCAAAAGTTATCTTATAAAAATTTTTATTTATCTCATGAATACGTTTCTAAACAAATAGATATAATTAGAAATAATTTAATTAAAGTTAATAAACCTTTTTTAATAAATTCACAATCAAATTTAAGAATTTTACACATTACGAATTTTAATGAAAGACATAATGGTAGACTTTTTTTCAATACTGGCAGAAGATTAAATAATGGATTTATCAGATTAGGACATAGTGTTTTAGAATTTAGCGATAGAGATATTGTATCTAGAGGAAAATCTTTAAAAGATTTTTATGGTTCTGATACTTTAAATGATAAATTAATTAAAACTTGTTATCATTTTAAACCAGATTTAATTGTTTTGGGACATGCTGATATGATATCGAAAGATATTCTACATCATCTTAAAAAAGATTATTCTAATCTAAAAATAGCTCAATGGTTTCTTGATCCATTAAACAAAAACGGTCCTGATTTTCTGAAAAATAAAAAAAGAATCCTTGATAAATCCGACGTAATTGACACAAACTTTTTAACTACATCTCCAGATGCATTAACATTTTTATCAAAAAAAAAGTCAAATTATTTTATGCCTAATCCTTCTGATCAATCAATGGAAACACTCAATAATTTCAAAAAAGATTGCTCAAATGACGTTTTTTTCGCACTTAGTCACGGTGTACACAGAGGTCAATTAAAAAGTCGATCTTCTGATGATAGAGAAAAATTTATAAAATCTTTAATCAATAAATGTAAAAATATTAGATTTGACATTTTTGGTATGGATAATATTCAACCAATTTGGGCTGATCAGTATTTTAAAAATATATCAAATTCAAAAATGGGACTTAACCTAAGTAGGGGAACACCAATAAAATATTACAGTAGTGATAGGATTACTCAAATTATAGGTAATGGTTTAGTTACGTTAATAGACGAAAAAACTGGTTATGGTGATTTTTTTGACGATAAAGAGATGGTTTTTTATAAGAATATCTCAGATTTATCAGAAAAAATTGAGAAAATTTCCGAAGATGAAAAGTTGCGTAAGTCCATTGGACAAAAAGGTAAAGCTAAATACATGAAATATTTTAATTCAACGCTTGTTGCTGATTTTATCATAAATAAAACATACGAGATAAATAGCACTAAAAAATATTTATGGCATAAACCATAAAATGATTTCCATAGTAATACCGACTTACAATAATTTAGACTATTTAAAACTTTGTTTAAAAAGTCTAGAAAAAAATTCTTCTTTTAAACACGAAATAATAATACATATTAACGATGGTTCAGACGGTACATTAAATTTTGTCAAAGCTAAGAAATATAAACATACAATTTCAAATGTTAATATTGGTCTTTGTTCCTCAATAAATAAAGCTGCTAAATTGATGTCAAATAAATATATTCTTTATAGTCATGATGACATGTATTTTTGTCCTAATTGGGATAAAGTTTTATTAGATGAAGTTAAAAGTTTAAACCATGATAATTTCTATCTATCTGGCACAATGATTGAACCTAACTCTGGTCATATAATTTATGATTTTGGAATTGATCTAGATACTTTTAAAGAAGATGAACTATTATCTAAATACAAAAATATAAATTTTTATGATCATCAAGGCACTCATTTTGCTCCACATTTAGTTTCAAAAAAAATGTGGGATAAAGTAGGTGGTTTTAGTGAGGAATTTAACCCTGGAATAGGCTCTGACCCGGATTTTAATATGAAATTATGGAAAGAAGGCGTGAGAACGTTTAAGGGTCTAAATGATTTTAAAGTTTATCATTTTGGTTCTTTAACAACTAGAAAAAAAAAGAATTTAATTAAAAATAGAGGAGATAAGATATTTTTAAAGAAATGGGGTTTTTCTACTAAATTTTTTAAAAAATATTATTTAAAGTCAAAAACAAAATATGAAGGTCCTTTAAATGAACCCAAAAAAACTTTTAATTATTTATTAGAATTACTAATTTGTAAAATAAGATTATTTCTTACATAAAATTTATGTCAAAATTTATTGATAAACTAAGCATCTTAAAAAAGAAGATTTATTCCCCAAAAAAAAGCTACTCGTTTGGTGGATGTGATTTACTAATCGATTATATTTTCAAATCGAAAAAAAAAGGTTTTTACTTAGATGTTGGTTGTCAACATCCAGTATCTAATAATAATACATATTTACTTTATAAAAGAGGTTGGCATGGAATAAATATTGATTTAGATCCAAAAAATATAAGATTATTTAATTTAGAAAGACCAAAAGAAATAAATATTTGTAAATGCGTATCATCTAATAATTCTAAAAAGGATCTATTTTTTTTTCACCCTGGATCACCAGTTAACTCATTAGAAAAAAAAACTATCAAAAATAAATCAAATTTTTCTTTAAAAAAAATTAAGACTTTCACACTTAACTCAATTTTAGAAGACCTTAAAATACAACATATAGACTATTTTAATTTAGATGTTGAAGGACATGAGATTGATATATTAAAAAACTTTAATATCAGTTATTATAAGCCGAAGGTTGTATCTGTAGAATTTATAGATGATCAAATGAAAAAGTTAGAGTTTAAAAATAATAATATTAATCGAGTTTTACAATCTGACTTATATAAATATTTCACGTCAAACGATTATCATTTTGTTAATTGGTCTCATGCAGATTTAATTTTTGTACACAATGATTTTAAAGATTAGATCTTTATTTTATTTAAAGCATTATTCTTAAAAATATTTGCTTCTCTAATGTACCTTCTGACCATTTGTGTTGTTTTATGTCCTGTCATTGCCATTATGCTTCTCTCATCTGCACCAGACTCAGCAGCCACTGTTGCAAAACCTGCTCTTAAACTATGACCTGCAAAATTTTTGTTTTCTATACCTGCTAAATTCAAATATTCTTTTATCAATAAAACTACAGATTGATCGGTTAACCTTTTATCCGTTAACGATGAACCTTTAGAAAATCTCCTAAAAATAGGTCCAGACTTAATTTTTGAAACCTCTAACCATTTTTTTAAATTTGTAACAGGGCAGTAAATTTCATTGTTAAAGTAGGGCAGTCCCTTTATCATTCCCTCACCAAATTGATCTGTTTTAGATTTTTTGATAGAGATTTTAAGGCCCTCCTGTACGAATTCTAAGTCTTCATGATCAATAGAAATGAGTTCTGTTCTCCTAAATCCACCTCCAAAACCAATTAGTATTATTGATTTGTCTCTAAGTTTTTTAAGTTGATTAATCCTTTGTTCATTTATTACATTAATAATTAATTTTAAATGATTGATTAATATTGGTTTTTTACCTTTCTGAATACTTCCTTTTACTCTTCTTATGCCCATTAAATTTTCAACTATGATTGGATGTTTGGTATCTAGATAATGACCTTTTAGTTTATGCAGCATGCTTATTGATACTAATCTTCGTCTTAAAGTGCTTATTTTTGAGTTTTTTGATAAATGAGTGAGGTACAAAGAAACTATTTTTGGTTCAGTTGGCAATGAATTTAAACCATGCTTTGCACAAAAAGCCCCAAAGTCCTTAAAATCAGATTTATAAGCTCTTAAAGTGTTATTTGCCTTGGAACTTTTGAGGTTATTTAAAGTTGCCTCATGTAGTGATTTTAGGTCTGTTGTTAAGTCACTCATAATATTACTATTGATAACAATTAATTATCGTTAGTAATATATTAAGTGATTTATAATGTCAATAGTTTAAATTATAAAACCATGGGTTCAATTGATGGTGAAATTCCAGCTGTGTGGTTTTTGATAAGCTCAATTGGTTTTATTATTTTGAGTTTCATTCAATATAGAAATACAGGTAAAAGCATTAATACAATTTTTTTAAGTATAATGGCCATTTTGTTTTTATTTAGCTATTTTATATTGCTTTTTAAAACCTGATTTATCCCCACTATTCACAAGGAAATGAGAAAAATAATAGAATCACCTAAAAAGTGATACATTTTAAAATCAGTATTTGTTAATCTAATCATGAATTAAGGGGCAACTCTTAACTGACCAATTGGAGAAAAGCCGAGAGGTACAATTCCAGGGGGCAGAAAGCTTCACAAAGCATCGCTGAACATGTGGAGCGGGAGGCATGGCGGTAGCGCATCAACGACGTGCCAAAACAACTGTTCTTTGCACCCTTAAAAGTGCAAGGAAACAGGGGTTTTTAACCTACAATGATACTTAAAGGTACAAAATTTCAATTAAAAGTTTGGAAATATCTTAAAACCATTAAAAAAGGCAAAGTAAAAACTTATAAACAGGTGGCTATTGGTATAAAAAGCCCTAAATCAGCTAGAGCTGTAGCTAATGCCTGTGCTAAAAACCCATATGCCCCTAAAATACCTTGTCATAGGGTAATTAGGTCAGATGGAGGGCTTGGAGGTTACTCTGGAATAGGTGGAACCAAGAAAAAGCTAAAATTACTAAGGTCTGAAAAAGCTGCTATTTAGAGTTATTTTACGTCTTTTTTACCTTAAAAAAGCTTGTAAAATCAACGTTTTTTAATGATTTTAGTCTTGTATTAGAAAAATAGTTGAATTCACCCTTCAGTTGTACCAAATATAAGCCTGTACTAAAAATTGACCCCTCTATGGACGTTTAAAAGGTATATTCTATTAGTGCATCGCTCTACTATTCAACTATATCAACGCTTTTAGACCACCCTATTTATTCATGATTTTAATTTTCCTGATGTCCAAAAAGCATTGATTTTAAATGATAATTTAATATTTTTAAGATTTGGAAACAAATTTTACTAATTAAGCTAAAAATAATTTTTTTTTAATTAAAAAAATCAGTTTTAATTTACTTACTATAAAAATTTATATTATTTAAATATATAATAAATACAATAGTTTAAATAATATAATTAAAGTAATACTTTAGATATTAGTAAATAAATAATACCTATTATTTAGCCTTTTTAGCTATGTTCTCTCTCCTAGAAATATAGATACCACTTAATACAATAATAAATAATCCTAAGAAAGTCCAATTATCTGGAAAATCACTAAAGAAATAATAACCTATAATGATGTTTGTAATGATCTCAAAATAACTAAATGGAGCTAATTTAGAGGCATCAGCATATTTAAGGGATAATATTAAGAATAAATGCCCTATACAGGCAAATAAACCGATTGCAGCCATCATAGACCACTGATTTAAAGTAGGCTTAACCCAAATAAATGGCATTACTAAAGAAACAATTATGGCCCCTACTGCACCCGTTAACAATAGAGTTAATAAAGGGTTGTCTGAAGTACTTAATTTACGAGTAATAATTAAATAGAAACCATACATTATTCCGGTTCCAAGAGCCGCTATACTAGCTAAGTTAATTTCTACAAACCCAGGTCTTATAACCACTAATGAACCTATAAATCCAATAATTACAGCTGACCATCTTCTAAAGCCAACCTTTTCTCCTAAAAAAATTGGAGAAAAAGCTGTAACAATTAAAGGTGCAACAAAAGCTAAAGTTAATGCTTTTGCTAAAGAAATAACTGAAATTGCATAAAAAAAACAGATATTAGCTGTTAAAAGAATTAAGCCTCTTATGAATTGTAATTTAGGTTTATCTGTCCAAATAAGATTTTCTCTAAAAAAGAAAAACATAATTGGAAGAGTAAATGCAACTGTAAAAAAATACCTTGCCCATGTAATTTGTAAAACAGGAAGGTCTGCACTTAAATACTTTGCAAATCCGTCCATAATTGGAAGCATTATCCACGCTAAAAGATTGAAAGTTATAGCCTTCATGAATTTAAAGGATATAGATTAATTAAAGTATTTTAAAGCAAAGAATACAACAATTGGAATGGTTATAAAAGACATCAAAGTTGAAACAACTATTGTACTAGCAACGCTATCAACTATCCTTTTTGGTGAATATATAGATGCAACAAGATAATTAAGGACTGCACTAGGCATTGAACATTGTATTAATAAAACTCCAGCAGCAAATCCTTCTAAATTAAAATATAGAATTAATAAATATCCAATAATAGGTCCCGCAATTACGCGTCCTATCGAAGAAAATATAGCTTTATTTAATGAAAATACCTTAAGTCTTGTTAATGCAATTCCTAACGACATTAAGATCAAAAAAATTGTTGCATACATTAAAAGAAAGGTAGTATTTTCAACAAAACCAGGTAGTTCTAAATCATAATAAAGTAAAAAAACAGCAACAATGATTGCATAGAATGGTGGGCTTTTAATTATAACTTGTAGACTAAATTTTCTATCGGCCAAAAAAACACCTAGTGTAAAGTGACATAAGATTATTAATGCAGAAATTGCTGCAGACACTCCAAGACCTTGTGAACCATAAGCAAATAAACAAATTGGTAATCCCATATTACCAGTATTGGGCATTGTTAGTGGTGGAAGTTCTCTAATAATATCTTTAGTTTTTAAAAGATATAATATTATTGTTCCAACAATCATAAATCCTAAAATAGCTATTGCGTAATACCAAAAATAATTGATGAAGATATTAAATGAGATATTTACCGGGTTTAAAGCATAAATTATCATTGCTGGGGTACCTACATTGGCTGCAAAATTAGTGATAAAAGTAGTATCTATTTTAGGATTTTTTTTACCTAAGTAGTAACCAATCCCAACAACAAAAAAAACAGGAAACAAAACCTCAAAAAGTTTTATATAAATTTCCATTAACTATACAGTCTGATTAATGTTGGAAATTTTAAAATATTTCTATTCTTTCTAAATATCGATAAACAATTTCTTGCATTTTTTTCAGATGTTTTATGGGTAATTATGACAATAGTAGCTGAATTTCTTTTTTTATCAGGTGTTTGTATAATTCTTTTTACAGACATTTTATATTTAGACAGTCGATTAGTTATAGAAGATAAAACACCTTGTTTATCTTTAACTTCAAATCTTAAATATAGAGAATTTGAATAGTCATCATTATTAAAAGTCTTTACAGCTTTTCTTTTGTTTGAGGAAATTCCAAAAGGATATTTTATATTTCCTCTAAGAATAGACAATAAATCAGATAATAAAGAGGATGAAGTAGGTCCTGGTCCTGCACCCTCCCCTTGAAGTATGCTCTCACCAACAGGCTTTCCCTCCGTAATAACAGCGTTCATAACACCATTTACATTACCTATGTATGTATCTTTACCAACTAAACACGGATGAACAGTTTCAAATAAACGATTATTTACCATTTCACATATGCCAAGTAACTTAATTCTAAGATTTAATTGATTTGCAATTTTAATATCTTTTAAATCAATATTTTCTATACCTTCCATTATACATTTATGATGTGAAATTTGATTATTAAAAGCAAGAGCTGATAAAATCCTAACTTTTGCAAAAGCATCAAAACCATTCAAATCTAATTTAGGATTACCTGGTTCAGCATATCCAAGTTCTTGGGCTTTTTTTAAAACTTTATCAAAAGTCTCATTTGAATTTTCCATCTCAGTTAAGATGTAATTAGTTGTTCCGTTTAAAATTCCGTAAACTTTTTTTATTTTATTTGTAGCCAAACCCTCTTTAATTGTTCTAAGTATTGGAATTCCTCCAGCAACAGAGGCTTCAAATTCTAAATTAACATTATTCTTTTCAGCTAATTTAGCTAATTCGTTTCCGTGTTTTGAAATTAATGCTTTATTTGGAGTTATAACATTAACCTTATTCTTTAATGCCATCACAACAATTTTTTTTGAAATTCCATCGGATTGGCCAATAGATTCAAATAAAATATCTATCTTTTTTTCTTTTAAAATTTTAAGGGGATTTGTATAAAAGATTTTTTTATTAACATTATATTTTCTCTTTTTATTTCTATTTTTGGCAGATATAGCAACAATATTTATTTTTTTTCCTGTTTTAATTTCTATTTCTTTTTTTTTTAATCTTAATTCATTGTAAAGATAAATACCTACTTGACCCAAACCAACAATTGCGATGTTAACTGTTTTATTCATCTATATTAGGATAATCACTATTATCTACGTAAATTTTTAAATTTGATTTAAATTCTTCGAAAGTTAAATCTGTTGAAAAGTTTATCTTTTTTTCGGTTTGAACCGGAGCACAAGATGCAATTAAAAATAAAATCAATATTGATAATTTTTTCATAATAATCCTTCACTAATTTTATAACCAAACTTTAAATTCATATTTTGAATAGCCTGGCCTGCTCCTCCTTTAATAAGATTGTCAATGACTGATAAGATTATTATCTTATTTTTAAATTTAGTTTTGCAGACAGAAATAAAACAATAATTAGTATTCATAACCTCATTTGTACTTAAAAAAGAGTTAATACTCTTTATCTTTACAAATTTATTCTTTTTATGAAATATTTTCAAAATATTTTGTACTGTATTTAAAGTAATGCCTGGTTTTAAATCCAAATAAATAGTACTTAATATTCCTCTAAACATAGGAATAATATGAGGTGTAAAAGTAAAATTGATTTTTGAGGAAGTGTTATTTTTCAGTTCTTGAGCAATTTCTGAATTATGTCTATGAAAACCTACACCATATGCGCCAAGAGACTCATATAAATTTTTGTTTTTGAATTTTTTATGTACTCCTCTGCCCGCTCCGGAATATCCAGATTTTGAGTCTATAATGATATTCTTTAAGTTAATTAATTTTTTTTTAACTAATGGAATAAGTGGTAAAAGTATTGATGTAGGGTAACAACCTGGACATCCGATAATGCTATATTTTTTAACTAATTTTCCTGTTATCTCAGGTAAAGCGTAAATACTATTTTTTATATTACCTAACGCTTTATGTTTTTGTTTATACCATTTGAGATAATCTGAGCCTTTTTTTAGTCTGAAATCTGCAGCTAAATCAATTAAAGTATTCTTTTTTAATAAATCTTTTGAAATTAATTGAGCTTCTCCATTCGGCAAAGCAGTAAATATAATATCAACATAACTTAAATATTTTTTATTATACTTAGTAATTCTTGGTAACTTTTTTGACTTTAACGAAATATCATAAGATGAGATTTTTTTTCCAACAGATGAATTTCCACATAGATATTTTATGTTAACATTTTTGTGTTTAATTAATAATTTAATTAATTGAACACCAATATATCCAGTTGATCCAGCAATTAGTATATTAAGCTTAGGCATTTAATATTATAACAGTTAAAAGTTAAAAAAGAATTATCTTTTAGAGAATTGAAAGCTTCTTCTAGCTTTTTTACGTCCAGGTTTTTTTCTTTCAACTGATCTGGAGTCTCTCGTGGTCAATTTTTCAGTTTTAAGTGTAGATTTTAGATTTTCATCAAATAAAACTAAAGCTTTAGAAATACCATGAACCATCGCTCCTGCTTGTCCTGTTGGACCTCCACCTTTTACACTGCACTTAACATCATATTCTGTTGATTGATTAATAAGTTCAAAAGGTCTTACTATTTGCATTTTATGATTATCACTTGAAAAATAATCACTAAAAAGTTTACCATTTACATAAATTTTACCCGAACCTTTTTTTAGCCAAACTTTAGCTATAGAAGTTTTTCTTCTTCCAGTAGCGTACTTGCTGTCTTTAAAGTCTAGCTTTATTTTTGGGGATTTTGCTGATGTTTGGGTATTTTCCATTTTAACTTCTAATAATATTTTTTGAATTTAATTTATTTAACATTATAATTTTGGGATTTTGTGATGCATGAGGATGATCATTTCCTACATAAATTTTCAATTTAGTAAGTTGTTTTTTTCCCAAAACTCCTCCAGGAAGCATTCTCTTTACTGCAAGTTTTAAAGCTTCACCTGGTTTTTTTTCAGACAGTTTTTCTGGTGTAGTTTCTTTTATCCCGCCTGGATATCCAGTATGTCTATAATATTTTTTATTTTGGAATTTTTTTCCAGTGAATTTTATTTGTTCAATATTTTTTACAACTACAAAATCTCCGTCGTCCATGTGAGGTGTAAAAGTTGTTTTATTCTTTCCTCTAATAATTTTTGATATAACGGTTGCTAGTCTGCCAACCACTGCGTTTTTAGCGTCTATTTCATACCAATTTGACGACAATTGATCTTTTTTAAGGAATTTAGTCATTTTGCCAGGATTAATACTATTAATAAGATCAAAGTCAAATTGATATTTATATTGTTTTAAGCCTTTTTTTTGTTATAAATATATTGCCGATTTGTTCCTATTGCGGGCTAACAGCTAAAATGGAAATCTCATACAAAATCGGTGGGTATTTGAACTATATTGTGCGCCTGGCATAAAGCTAAAGCACTAAAAAAGGAGTAAAATGAGTAAAAAAAGAAATAATCCTGAAACCATTGCAATACATGGTGGTGATTACAGAAGTGACCCAACAACTAATGCTGTTGCAGTTCCAATATATAGAACTACATCATACCAATTCCAAAGTACTGAACATGCAGCCAATTTATTTGCATTAAAAGAATTCGGAAATATTTACACCAGGATCATGAACCCTACTAATGATGTTTTAGAAAAAAGAGTTGCAGCACTAGAGGGTGGATTATCTTGTGTAACAGTTTCATCTGGACAAACAGCATCAAGTTTTGCAGTATTGAATGTTGCTCAAGCAGGAGATAATATCGTAAGTTCCACAGATCTTTATGGTGGAACAGTTTCATTATTTACACATACCTTGAGTAAACTAGGAATAGAGGTAAGATACGCTGATCCAAGTGATCCTAAAAACTTTGAAAAAGCAATAGACGATAAAACTAGAGCTTTTTATGGAGAAACATTACCTAATCCATATTTGAGAGTGTTCCCAATCAAGGAAGTTTCTGATATTGGAAGAAAATACAATATCCCACTAATAATGGATAATACTGCTGCACCAGTAATATGTAAACCTATAGAACATGGAGCGGCTGTTGTTATACATTCATTAACAAAATATATTGGAGGACATGGGACTGCTGTTGCTGGAAGCATAGTTGATAGTGGTAACTTTGACTGGACTGCAGATCCTAAAAGACAACCTTTATTTAATGAACCAGATGCAAGTTATGGTGGCGTAGTTTGGGGAAAAGCTGTACCAGAATTAACAGGAGCGAATGTACCTTTTACTGTCAGAGCAAGAGTTTGTTTGCTTAGAGATTTAGGCTCTGCATTAGCGCCAGATAATGCTTTTGCAATAATTCAAGGTCTTGAGACAGTAGCTCTAAGAATGAAGCAACATTGCCAAAATGCTGAAAAAGTAGTTAATTTCTTAAAAAAACATAAAGAAGTTACTAAAGTTATATATTCAACAGAACATGAAAAGCAAATTGCTGATAGAGCTAAACAATATCTCAAAGGTGGAAATGGACCAATGGTTGGTATCGAGCTTAAAGGTGGTATTGAGGCTGGGAAAAAATTTATTGAGTCTTTAAGAATGTTCTACCATGTAGCAAACATTGGTGATGCCAGAAGTTTAGCTATACACCCTGCTAGTACTACTCATAGTCAGCTAAATGAAGAAGAATTAGCAGCATCAGGTGTAACACAAAGCTATGTAAGACTTTGTATAGGTATTGAGCATATTGATGATATTATTGATGATTTAGATCAAGCGTTGAACAAATCATCTAAAAGAAGTCTGAAGGCTGTTAGTTAAATTTTGTATTTAAATAAAAAAAATATATACTTGAGCTAACCAAAAAAATTGAACTTATTTGGTGCATAGATGCAATATAAATCTGTGCACCATATAATACAGTAAAAATTCCTAATATAATCTGTAGAATTATAAATATTCCCACATAATTAATAGATTTATATAAATCATGCATCTTATTTCTATAAATCTTATAGAAAATTAAAATGTAAAAAATTCCTATTAAGTAAGCTAAATTCCGATGGATAAATTGTACTAAAGATGGATCACTAAAAGCTGCAATTTTAAATAAATTGTTAATATTATTATCATCAGGAAAATATGAACTACCCATTAAAGGCCAAGAATTATAGATTTTACCAGCATCCATACCAGAAACAAAAGCACCAATCGAAATTTGCAAAAAAACTAAAATTAAGAAAAATAAAGGGATAAATAAGTTTAGTTTGTTTGTTAATTTTCTAGATATGTTAATCTTTAAATAACTCCAAAATATTAAAGATAAAATCAAAAAGGCTATAAGTAAATGTAAAGATAATCTAAAGTGACTTACATCTATTCTATCGACTAATCCGCTACTAACCATATACCAACCAATGAAACCCTGAAAACATATGAGAAAAAATATTAAATATAGATTTAATAATTTAGAGATCTTTATCTTAAAAGAAAAATAAATTAGTGGTATCAAATATCCAAGACCAATCAATCTACCAAGAAATCTATGGGCCCATTCCCACCAAAAAATAACTTTAAATTCACTTAAAGTCATATTGTAGTTTTGTAATTTAAATTCAGGAATTTGTTTATAAAGATTAAAATAAATGATCCAATCATTCTGATTAAGAGGTGGAAAAAATCCAGAAAATAATTCCCACTCAGTTATTGAGAGACCTGAATCGGTAAGTCTAGTTAAACCGCCAACTATTATCATAAAGGATATAATCCAAAACATAACAATTAACCAAATTGATAGTTGATTATTTATTTTTGTATTTGTTGTGTACATGTCGGGATAAATATAATAATTTTCATAATATCCAAATATATAAATGTCGCCTTTAAAAAGAAAAAAACTTAATAAGATAAGATTAAAGTTAGATAAATTAGATAATTCATTAATGAAGTTGATAAAACAAAGAACAAATCTTGTAAATCAAGTTTTAAAACTTAAGGATAAAAAAAAAGAAATCATTGACAATAAAAGAATTAAAATAATTTTGAAAAATATAAGAAAAAAATCTCTTGCAAATAAAATAGACCCAAAAATTACAAATCGTATTTGGAAAAATATGATATGGTCTTATATTGATTACGAAAAAAGAAATTTTAGAAAAAGATAATTATTTACTGTGCGGGGGAAGTTTTTTTTCAACAAAAACTTCATGTTTTCTAGTACTAGGATTATATTTACGCGCTGAAAGTTTAACTTTTGCTTTTTCACCACCCGCTGGTTTTTTTACATAATAAAAAAATGAACTATCTGGTTTACTTTCAGGTACTAATCTAACCTTTACGTGAGTTTTTTTTGCCATTATTTATAATTTTTTAAATCTTTAATAATTTTAGAAATTTTTAAAACTTTATTTTTAAAATTACCCGTTCTTATAGAATTATTTGAAATTTCGTCAAGATTTAAAGTATTCATATTCTTTGGATTATCCAAGATTTTTTTAACACCATTTATTGTCATGCCTTGATCTTTAAGAAGAAATTTTATTTTCTTCAAAATATTGATCGTTTTTTGATCGTAATACCTTCTATTTGAATTTAACAACTTAGGTTTGACTTGTTTAAATTGTGTTTCCCAAAAACGAATAGTGTGAGTGGAGAATATTCCATTTTTTTTTGATTTTAAATCAAGAATTTTAGCTACCTCACCAATTGTCTTGTAAGCATCATCAAATTTGTCAGTCATTTCTTTTATTAATAAATTCTTTAAATTCTTTTGAGGGTTTAAATAAAACAACATTTCTACTAGATATAATTTTTGTCTCTTTTGTTTTAGGATTTCTGCCAATTCGAGATTTTTTTAGTCTCAATGAAAAAGTACCAAATTTTGACAATTTCAATTTTTTTTCATTTTTAATATTTAAAATTATTGTAGAAAAAAAGTCATCAATTAAATTTTCTGATATCTGTTTTGAAAAACCTAGTTGCATATAGATTGAATTTACTAAATCTTTTTTTGTTAGATTTATTCTCATCTCATCATATATTTCGTTTTATTTTTTCTATTAAATTTCCTTTAACAATTTTATCACAAACACTCAATGAATTTGAAAAACCAATATAATCTGTTCCACCGTGGCTTTTTACAACAGGTGTGTCCAATCCTAAGAATATTGCTCCATTATATAATCTTGGATCTAATCTTTTTTTAAATTTATTGAGATTTGAGTAATTTAAGATTGATGAAATCTTTCCTAAAAATGAATTTGTCATTGCTTTTTTAAGTTCCTTAACAATAAAATTAGCAGTTCCCTCTGCAGTTTTTAGAGCAATATTACCTGTAAACCCATCAGAAATAATCACATTAATATCACCATCCATTATTTGGTTTCCCTCAATATATCCAGCAAAATCAAAATTAGTTGATTTTTTTTCATTTAAAATTTTATATGTTTCTTTGATATTTTCATTTCCTTTAAGTTCTTCCGAACCAATATTTAACAGACCTATGTTTGGTTTTTTATTAGGATATAAAGAAGTGTAAAGAGATGCTCCCATTATTGAAAAATCAAATAGATTTTTTGGACTACATTCTATATTTGCACCCAAATCAAGAACCACGCTCATCCCACTTTTGTTAGGCCATAAAGCCGATAGTGCTGGTTTATCGATATTTTGTATCATCTTTAAATTTAGTTTTGCAATGACTAAAAGAGCGCCTGTATTTCCAGCTGATATGATTATATCAGTGTCCTTTTTTTTTACACTTTCAATAGCCAACCACATACTAGTATCTTTACCTCTTTTTGCTGCTTCTAATGGGCTATCTGTACTTTGAACAAAATTTTCTGTATGAATTATTTCAAAGTTATTTGTATCAATTTTCTTTTCTATAAGTTTTTCAATTTCTTTTTTATTACCAAAAATTTTATAGAAAACTTTATCGTTTATTTGATGATTATGGATAATTCCGTCAATAACTTTTTTTGGAGAATTATCCCCTCCCATTGCATCCACTGCAATTTTGACGAAATCTTGCATTTACTAATAATAGAATATTTAATCTTTTGGGTCTATAACTTGACGACCTTTATACATACCTGTTTTTAAGTCTAAATGATGAGATAATCTATATTCACCGGATTTTTTGTCCTCTACGATATTTTTCGTAGAGAATTTCATATTCTGAGCTCTTCTCATCCCAGTTCTTGAGGGCGTTTGTTTACGTTTAGGTACAGCCATAATTATTGGTTAATTACACTTTTTAGATAAGAATTCAAAGTTTTTTTTGATAAATTTTCAATAAATTTGTCAAAATACTCAACTAAATCGTCAATATTATTAAAATTACCTAAAAAATTCAAAATAATTTCTTTTTTTTTTTTAATATCCAAATCATCCCAAAAATGAACATCCGAAACAATTGCATGAAATGTATTAATATAATCTTTCATTTTTTTATTTATTGATTGATCACCGTAACCGATTTCTCTTATACTTAATTCTAATTGTCTAAAATTAAAATCATAAATATTTTGTAAAATTTTTTCATTTTCAGCACTTTTAAATACTTTCAAAAAAAAAGCAAAATGAAAAAGAAATATGATTAAACGATCATTGAAAGTGTCTTGTTTACCAAGGTTTTTATAAAGTAATTTATTGGTGGTTAATTTAATTAAATTGTTATAGAAATTTATATAATTCATTAATGAAAATATTACTAATTATTTTAACAATATTTATAACTAGTTGTAAATTAAATAAAATAGTTAATCATCACGGTGTTCATGATTTAGAAAATAAAAGTCAGAAATTATCAATTAATCAAACAAATATTAATGAAATAAGAAAATTATTAGGTCCATCATCGACAAAAAGTTATTTCGATAATGATATTTTAATATATTTAGAAAGAAAAACCTCTAACTCTAAGTTGTCAAAGCTAGGTAAAAAAAAATTGATAGCTAACAATGTTTTATTATTAAAAGTAAATGATAGAGGGGTGTTAATATATAAGGAGTTTTTAAATAAGGAAGATCTTAAGAAATATAAGTTTTCAGAAAGAGAATCAAATTCAACATTAGATCAACAGTCTTTTATATATAAAGCTCTATCAGGTATCAGAACTAAAATTGATGACCCCCTTGGAAAAAAAAGAGGGTCATTGGGTAAATAAAAATTTATCCTGCAATAACAGCTAATAATAATAATGCTACAATGTTTGTGATCTTAATCATTGGGTTTACTGCTGGCCCAGCAGTGTCCTTATAAGGATCTCCAACTGTATCACCAGTTACGGCAGCTTTATGAGCTTCTGACCCTTTACCTCCATGATTACCATCTTCTATATATTTTTTTGCATTATCCCAAGCACCACCACCTGCTGTCATCGATACAGCAACAAAAAGGCCTGTAATAATTACACCTAACAACATTGCACCAACCGCAGCTAGAGCAGCAACTTGACCGCCAATGGATAAAATTATGAAATATAAAACAACAGGCGATAAAACAGGTAATAAAGATGGAATAATCATCTCTTTTATTGCTGCAACAGTTAATAGATCAACCAATTTTGCATAATCAGGTTTTTGTTTTCTTTTCATTATTCCTGGGTATTTTTTAAATTGTCTTCTAACTTCAACAACAACAGCACCACCTGCTCTACCTACAGCTTGCATGCCCATTGAACCAAATAAATAAGGTAGCATTCCACCAATTAGTAATCCAACAACAACATAAGGATTTGATAAATCAAAGGTAACAACAATCCCCTCCAAGGCAGATCCAGCCTCTTTTGAGAAATGTTTTATATCTTCAGTATAAGCTGCAAATAAAACTAATGCACCTAATCCTGCAGATCCAATTGCATATCCTTTTGTAACTGCTTTTGTTGTATTTCCGACAGCATCTAAAGCATCGGTAGTTTTTCTAACTTTTTTATCTAAATTAGACATTTCAGCAATTCCACCTGCATTATCAGTTACTGGACCATAAGCATCTAAAGCTACAACCATTCCAGCTAAAGCCAACATTGTTGTGACAGCAATAGCAATTCCAAAAAGTCCAGCAATCATATTTGTAATTAAAATACCGGCTACAATAATTAAAGCAGGTATTGCAGTAGCCTCCATAGATACTGCTAATCCTTGAATTACATTAGTTCCATGTCCTGTTGTAGATGATAAAGCCACGGATTTAACAGGCCTATATCCAGTTCCAGTATAATATTCAGTGATCCATATTAATAAACCTGTAATTATTAAACCAATTACACCACAATAATATAAGTCCTTACCATTAAAGGTTTTGTCATTTACTGTGTATTCATTTGAAAAACCAATTACGTAATCAGTCACTGGCCAAAGGATTAATAATGACGCTACAGCAGATACTACAAACCCCTTGTATAAAGCATTCATTACGTTGTTATTTTTTCCAAGTTTTACAAAGAAGGTTCCAATAATTGATGTAATTAAACATGCGGCACCAATTGTTAAGGGGTAAACCATCATATTTAAATCTCCCATAAAAAAAATGGATGAAAGAACCATTGTTGCAACAATAGTAACTGCATAGGTTTCGAATAAATCCGCAGCCATACCGGCACAATCTCCAACATTATCTCCAACATTATCCGCAATTACAGCAGGATTTCTTGGATCATCTTCTGGTATTCCAGCCTCTACCTTACCAACTAAATCAGCACCAACATCAGCACCTTTAGTAAAAATTCCACCACCTAATCTTGCAAAAATTGAAATTAAAGAAGCACCAAATCCTAATGCAACGAGTGCATTTACTATCTCTCTCTCATCAACTTCAAATTTTAATAATAAAAAATAATAAACCGCTATTGCTAATAGTGCTAAACCTGCAACTAACATTCCTGTGACTGCACCAGATTTAAATGCAACTGACAGCCCCTCTGCTAGACCTTTTCTTGATGCCTCTGCAGTTCTTACATTAGCCTCTACTGAAACCAGCATACCAACGTAGCCAGCAATTCCAGATAAAGCAGCACCAATTAAATAACCAAGACCAACAAGTGGATTAAAAGCAATGCTAACGATTACCAAAACAACAACACCAACAATAGCTATGGTTTTATATTGTCTCGCTAAGTATGCTTTAGCTCCAATTTGAATTGCTGAGGCTATGTCCTGCATTTTTGAATTTCCTGCACTTGAATTAAGAATATTCTTTCCAGTTAAATATCCATAAACGATAGATAATAAACCTGCTACAATTGTATATAATAAAATAGTTTCTGCTGTTGCGCTCATATAAACCTTAAGTTGTTGGTTGTTGAATTTTTAAGCCCGGACAATACAAAAAAAGATAAAAAAGACAACGATTAACTTTCAGAATTCGTGGATATAACCTTTATTTTTAGCCTCAATTTGCTTATTTTTTATATTAATAATCTTAGATTTATTTTTAGCAGTTACAATCTTACCAATTTTAGTAATTTTTATACCTTTAATTTTTGATATTTTTCTGATGATTCTCGATTTTATAGGATTGGCCGTGAAAAGTATCTGATAGTCATCACCTCTAGAAATGACATCAATTTTTTTTAATTTCTTAATTTTAATTAATTGACGTAAATTTTTAGATATGGGAATCTTTTCTTCAAAAATATTGAAAGAAACGTTCTGTTTGTTAATCATTTTTTTTAAATCATCAATTAATCCATCTGATATATCAATTGAAGTATTTGCTAATTTTAAAAGATTATTTATAAAGTTTAACTGAAGATCGGGTTCATAATATTTTTTAATAAAAAATTTAGACATTTTACTATTAACTCTGATCTTCCCTTTAAGTATTTGAAGACCAATAAAACTATCACCTAAATTTCCAGTTACGTAAATATCATCATTTAATCGAGATTTATTTCTATAAACAATATCTTTTGAATACCCTAATGAAGTTACTGTAAAACTTAACTTATTTGAAAAAGTTGTATCTCCACCACATAAACTTATACCATATTTTTTTTGTTCATTTTCGAGCGATTTCGAAATTTTCAATAAATTTTTTTTAGTAAAATTTTTTTTATTACCAGATCCTGAAATAAAATAAAATTTTGGTTTAACACCCTTGCAAATCAAATCTGATATTGATGATCTTAAAATTTTCTTAATTACGAGATCAGGAGATTTAAAATCTATAAAGTGTGTGTTTATATTATAAGTATCAACTGAAATGGCTAATTTTTTCTTTTTATCAAAAAAAACATCATCATTTAAATTAAGAGCAGATAAATTATGTTTAGATAATTTAGAAAAAAAATTATTTATTAATTCAAATTCATGCATTTTTAGATCTCAATTTTTTACCTAAATCATCTAATAAGGCATTTAGATATTTTGTTTGAGAATCTTCAAGAAAAAAATTGGATGAATTCAGATATTCTTTTATAATAATGTTAATTGATAAATTTGGTTTATACATAAATTCGTAAGTTGCAGCTTTAAGAATTGTTTGGAAAATTTTATCTAATTTTTTAAAAAAAAACTGATCACCGAGTTTACTGTTTAACTCCTCTAGAATAAGATCATTTCTCTCAATGGTCCCCAAAACAATATCTTTAATAAATTTCTTAAACCTATGTTTTGGGAAATCTAAATCATTATCTTCGTTATAAAACTTCCCATAAAGTTTCTGAATAATGATTACTCTAGGATTATTTTTTGGCTTAAAGTGAGTTTTCATTTCTGTGATAGTATTGAAATTATTGCATTAGCGGCCTCAGCACCTTTTTTTTTTCTTTCTTTTGCTTGTTTCATATTTAAACAAGTAATAATACCATTACCGACAGGTTTTTTTTGATCTACAGATATATTCATTATGGCATTAGTGGATGCTTGTGAAATAAAGTCAAAATGAGGTGTTTGACCCTTGATAACACAACCTAGGGCCAAAAATGCATCAAATTTTTTTACATTTTTTGATATTGTAACAGGAATTTCAAAAACACCGGGTACTTTGACAATCTTTACTCGATTTGACTTAGGTATATTTTTTAAAGCACTTTTAAGTAATCCATCACTTATATCTTTATAATAATTAGCTAAGACAATTAAAATTTTTTTATTCATTATATCAATTCCTGTTTTGTTATTTTAATTCCATAACCATCAAGTCCAATAACTTTTTTTAAAGATCTAGTAATTAATATCATATTTTTAATTTTAAGATCTTTAATTATTTGCGCTCCAATTCCATAATTTTTAATTGATTTTTCATTTCCTTTTTTGACAAATTCTTTATTCTTATATTTTTTTAATGTCTGTGTTACTGACCTTAAATTTGAATCTTTTATAAACACTAAAACACAATTTTGGTAATTCTTAAAATAATTCAAAGTTTTGTTGAATGAATTGGGTAACTTTTGATTTATTAAATAATTTTGAACAATATTAGATGAAATTACTCTAACTCTTGGAGTGATACTTCTTTTAATTTTACCTTTTATAAGAGCAAAATGTTCAGCACCATCTAATAAGTTTTCATAAATTCTAATTTTATATTTTTGATTTTTTACTTTGATTTGGCTCTGCTTTTTGAACCTTATAAGTTTCTCTTTCTTTAATCTATAAGCGATCAAATCCTCTATTTTGGCAATTTTAAGATTATGTTTTTCTGCAAAATTAAATAGATCTTGACCTTTTGCCATTGTGCCATTTTCATTCATAATTTCACAAATAACTGCAGAATTATTTTTTTTTGCTAGTTTTGATATATCAACAGAGGCTTCAGTATGACCTGCTCTTACAAGAACACCTCCGTCTTTAGCAATAATTGGGAAAACATGTCCAGGTGATACTATTTCTTTTTTATTAACATTTTTTTTTGATGCAATCTTGATTGTTTTAGATCTATCCTTAGCCGATATTCCTGTAGTAATTCCTTTTTTTGCTTCAATAGAAATTGTAAAGGCTGTCTTATTTCTTGATTGATTTACAGGAGACATTAACGATAAATTCAACCTCTTTGCCTGTAAACTATCCATTGCCAGGCAGATTAAACCGCGACCATACTTTGCCATAAAATTAATATTTTTTGCTGTTGAGTCTGATGACGATATTACTAAATCACCCTCATTTTCTCTTTTTTCATCATCAACCAGAATGAACATGCCTCCCTTTTTGGCAACACTTATAATTGTTTCAATTGATGCAAAATTATTTTTTTTCATAAAAATAATTTCTAACGTATTTAGACAAGATATCTATCTCAATGTTAACTAAACCATGTTTATTCAGTTTAGATAAATTAGTTTCCTTATAAGTATGTGGAATTATCCAAATTTGGAAACCTTTTTTTGTTACTTTTGAAATCGTAAGTGAGATTCCGTTTACACAAATTGAAGCTTTTTCAATAAGATATTTTCTCTCTTTTTTAGGGATCTCAAAATCAAAAATAAATGATTTATCAATTTTTTTTATATTTAATACCTTTGCAACTGTATCAACATGACCTTGACAAATATGCCCTGAAATTTTAGTTCCATATTTCAATGGTAGCTCTAAATTAATTGTGTCTTTGTTCTTTATATATTTAAATTTAGAACGGATTATTGTTTCTTTTGAAAGGTAAAATTCCATCAATTTTGACTTGTAGGAAATCAAAGTTAAACATACACCATCACATGCAACTGATAATCCAATATCTTTTTTTGATACTTTTAGTTTACTTTTTACAAATATATTAATTCCTTTAGGTCTTTTGACAATTTTTTTAATTATACCTTGATTATATATTATTCCATTAAACATATTAATTTTTATACAATGTTATTTTATTGTTCCCTAAATTAAGTTTTAGGTTTATCTTTTTTTTATATTTCTGTTTTAACAAATTTAAGCTATTAAAATATAAATATTTTGATTTTTTTGAGAGTTTTTTATTGCTTTCGTAAAAATAAAATCTATTGAAAATTTTATTTTTTAATAGATGGTTAGTTAGTTCATCACCCCCTTCTATTAATAAATTTCTGCAATTCATTTTATATAGTCTTTTTAATAGAATTTTAAAATCAAATCTTCCTTGATTATCAATTTTAGAGAATATCAAATTTACTCCTCTTTTTTTAAAGTTTAAAATTTTAGATTTACTTGCTCTATTGTAAAAAATAATAGTATTAAATTTATCAGCTGTTTTCATGATAAAACTATTAATTTTTGTATTTAGATTGTTATCTAAGATGATTCTTTTTGGAGAGTATTTTTTTAAGCCCTTTAATCTACAATTTAATTTAGGATTATCATTATTTAAAGTTTTATATGAAATCATCAATGAATCATTCTTATATCTTAATAGATGAGTAAATCTATCAGCCTTAGCATTGGTAATTTTTCTATCCAATTTGCTATAAATTAGATTGTTTTTTGAAACAGCTATTTTACCAGTAACATATGGCAATCTTTTTTTTCTATTAAAAAAATATGTTGAATAAAAATTTTTAACTTTTTCTCCCAAAAGCCCTTTTCTTATCTTAATCCTCTTTGTTTTTAAAATTTTAAAACTCTTATTCCTAACTCTAACATCAATATCTGGAACTGAATAAATAACCTCTGAAATTTTAGATTTTACTATTAAATCTGTACATGGTGGTGTGACACCGTGATGGCAGCATGGTTCCAAGGTCACATACATTTTAGATCCACTCAAATTTTCTATTGAATTCTTGATTGCATTAGACTCTGCATGAGGTCTTCCATTAATTGACGTTTGACCAATAGAAATAATCCTATCATTTTTAACAATTACACATCCAACAGAAGGATTTAATCCTGTATGACCATATCGGGACTCAGCCAGTTTTAAGGCTATCTCCATGTATAATTTGTCTTTTGATGAAAATTTATCTTTTTTTGTAGACATCTAACTTGTCCACAAATTGTACGAAATCTTTTTCTTCTCTAAAATTTCTGTATACAGAAGCAAAACGAACATAAGCGACAGGATCTAACTCTTTTAATCCTTCCATAACCATTGTTCCTATAGTATTAGACGAAATTTCGTTTTGACCTAGATCTTCTACTGATCTAGAGATTTTACTTATAAATTTCTCAACTGTTTCTGTATCTAAAGGTCTCTTTTTTAAAGCAATATAAATTGATTTTGCTAGTTTATCTCTATCGAATGATGATTTTCTTCCATTCTTTTTAACTACCATGAGTTCTCTATACTGAATTCTCTCAAATGTAGTAAATCTCTCACCACAAACACATAATCTTCTTCTGCGAATAGCAGTGCCATCTTCAGTAGGACGAGAATCTACAACGGAAGTCTCACCTTTTTTTGCACAAGGACAAATCATGAACTATAGATTCTTGTATATCGGGAACGATGAAGTTAAAGAGATAACTTCATTTTTTACTTCATTTTCTATTTTGCTATTATCTGTTGGATTTTCTGATAAGCCTTTAATTGTTTTTGTAATTAATTCACCTACCGTCTTGAATTCATTTAAACCAAAACCTCTTGTGGTTGCCGCTTGAGTTCCAAGTCTTATACCAGAAGTAATCATTGGTTTTTCTGTATCAAAAGGAATTCCATTTTTATTACAAGTAATATTTGCTCTTGAAAGACTTTCAGCAGCTAGGTTACCCTTAACATTATAAGGTCTCAAATCGACTAACATTAAATGTGTATCAGTTCCGTTAGAATAAATTTTAAAACCATTATTTTTTAAAGTTTCAGCTAACATTTTTGCATTTGCTAGAACCGATTTTATGT
Organism: uncultured Pelagibacteraceae bacterium; assembly: GCA_902523895.1. Classification (GTDB taxonomy): domain Bacteria; phylum Pseudomonadota; class Alphaproteobacteria; order Pelagibacterales; family Pelagibacteraceae; genus Pelagibacter. The sequence continues at coordinate 91,516 of CABZAZ010000003.1, forward strand.
AATCTTTAAATTCTGGTTGTAAAGCTTCTAGAAAACCTGCAGCTTTAGCAGCGATAACATGCATTAATGGACCACCTTGGTATCCAGGAAAAACCGCTGTGTTAAATTTTTTCGCAAGATCCTCATGATTAGTTAAAATTATTCCCCCTCTTGCACTTCTAAAAACTTTATGTGTTGTTGATGTAACAACATGAGCATGATCACATGGGTTTGGATATCCTTTTCCTGCAACTAAGCCAGAAAAATGTGCCATATCAACCATTAGATAAGCACCAACTTTATCAGCAATTTCTCTAAATCTTTTAAAATCTATTACTCTTGAGTAAGCACTTCCACCAGCTATAATTAATTTCGGTTTATGTTCTAAAGCAAGTTTTTCAACATTATCATAGTCTATGAGTTCAGATTTTTTATCCACATCATAACTAATTGCATTAAACCATTTACCTGACATTGAAATTTTTAAACCGTGAGTTATATGTCCCCCAGAATTTAAACTCATTCCCATAAATGTATCACCTGGACTTAATAAAGCTAAAAATACTGCACCATTAGCTTGTGCACCTGAGTGAGGTTGAGAATTTGCAAATTTACAATTGAATAATTTTTTTAATCTATCATTTGCAAGATTTTCTGCGACATCAACATGTTCACAACCGTTATAATAACGCTTACCTGGATAGCCTTCTGCATATTTGTTTGTTAATACTGAACCTTGGGCTTCCAAAACAGCTTGAGAAACTATATTTTCTGACGCAATTAACTCAATATGTTGTTGCTGTCTTATTAGTTCATCTTTAATAGCTTTATATAACTCAGGATCTTTTACGGATAAACCATCCTCAAAAAAACTTTTATAGCTATCATTTAAATAACTCTTTTCACTAGACATAATTAAATTTTTTTAATCCTTCTTAAGTGTCTGCCGCCATCAAATTTAGTATTTAAAAAAATTCTTACAAATTTGAAAGCATTTTTTTTACTAATTAATCTAGAACCTAATGTAATGATGTTTGCATCATTATGCAATCTGGATAATTTGGTAGATTTTGCGTTAAAACACTGAGCTGCACGTATATTTTTATGCTTATTTGCCGCAATATTCATTCCTGTACCTGAGCCACATACAAGGATTCCAACATTATTTTTACTAATTTTGACTTTTTTTGCTAATTTATGTGCGTAATCAGGATAATCAACACTATTATCATTTACAGGTCCAAGATCTCTAAGATTTAATTTTTTACTTTTAAGGTATTTTTTTATAGCTTCTTTTAATTTAAAACCGGCGTGATCTGAGGAAATAAAAATTTTTTTCAAATTAGTTGAACTTGTAATCCAAAACACATGCAACAAGATGTATTCTATTTTCTTCACCACCATTAAAGGCGTTATGGTATTTTGTATTATTTGTAATCCAAACCGATCCATCTGCTGGCATGTGTTTAGCAACATTATCTATAACCATAATGCAACCAGGGTTCGTGATTATAGGTATATGCAATCTAGGCTCTGGATCTCTATGCCAACTTAAAGTTGATCGTGGCTCCTTAAGTAAAATTCTCATCCTACCTAATTTATACTTTGAGGACAAAACATCATACACATGTTTAAAGTAAGTATTATCGTAATCTTTAACAAATTCACTATATGCAGATTCATTTATTGCTCCTTCCCTCATTACTTCTTTGCCAGATCTGTCAGGTTTTGTCCAATAAAGACCTCTTGCTTTATTTCCTTTGATAGAATCTGGATCACCAGGAATTTGCGTTAAAGATATGGCACCAAAATGCGTAACACCTGCGTCTTCAAACTTTTTAGTCTGAATAATTTGATTATACGCTTCTTGAAGTTTTGAGATGTCAAATTTTATTTCTTGTTTTTGGAAGTCGCTAAAATCTAAAACTCGTTCTTCTTTTTTAACATTTAAATTTATTATCTTTGTATTTTCAACTGCCATCGTGATTGCTTTGTACCTTTTTTACTATATATGTGTATATTACATTTGTCGCATTTTTAAAATAAAAATTAAATATGATTACAGGAAAATATCCTAGTTTAAGACTAAGAAGAAATAGAAAAAACAGCTGGTCAAGAAGACTTGTCTCAGAAAACAATTTATCACCGAATGACTTTATACTTCCTATATTCTTGATTGAGGGTAAAAACAAGACACAACCTATAAAATCTATGCCGGGTGTATATAGATATTCTATTGATAAATTAGGAATAATCTTAGATCGAGCTATTAAAAATCAGATACCTATGGTTGCTTTATTTCCTTATACATCACCTAAAATAAAAGATGATTTAGGAAGTGAAGCTCTAAATGAAGATAATTTAGTATGTAAAGCTATAAAATACATTAAAAAAAGATACAAAAACAAAATTGGAATAATGTGTGATGTAGCTCTGGATCCTTACACAAAACATGGTCATGATGGAATTCTCAAATCAAACAATGTAATGAATGACGAAACTATAGAAATCTTAATTCAGCAATCTTTATTACAAGCTCAAATGGGATGTGATGTGTTAGCACCATCAGATATGATGGATGGACGAATTGGAAGAATTAGAAAAGCTCTAGACAAAGGAAACTTCAAAAATACTCAAATTCTCTCTTATGCAGTTAAATATGCCTCTAACTTTTATGGGCCTTTTAGAGATGCTGTTGGATCTAAGGTTGCCTTAAAAGGAGATAAAAAAACTTATCAAATGGATTTTAGGAATTATGATGAAGCAATAAGAGAGGTGGCTTTAGATATAAAAGAGGGTGCAGATATGGTCATGGTAAAACCTGGGTTACCTTATCTTGATATTATAAGATCAATAAAAAATAAATTTAAAATCCCAGTTTTTGCCTACCAAGTTTCTGGTGAATATAGCATGTTATCCAATGCTGTAGCAAAAAAAATAATAAATAAAGATGCGATATTTGAAAACTTAATGAGTTTTAAAAGAGCTGGTGCAAACGCAATAGTAAGTTATTACGCAGATAGATTAAATGAAATTTTACCTTAATTATCTCAGTGAATTTATGAACTGAGTTCTGCTAATTGGATAGTTTAAGTTATTTGGTTTTAATATGGCTTTTTCTAAAAAGTCACTTACTAAATTCAATCCATTTAAAAGTATATTCAAATCATTAACTACAATTTTCTTATCAATTAAAAAATTTGGTATTATCTTCTTTTCATTTTTAGATTTAACTACATATGTTATTTTATCATTTAATAACTCTTTGGTTGCAAAATTACTTAATTCTAAATCAAAACCTATGGTTTTGAGTAATTCTAATTCCCAAAAAATATAATCTTTTAACCACTCGTCATTTGAGAGTATCAAATAAAATTTGTCAATAAGGTCAAATATTTTAATATTAGATTGAGACTCAGCTGTTAATAAACGAATTAAACCCATTGCAGAATTAATGCATGAAAGTTTTTGAGAATTTTCAAAATATATAGGTGAATAAACTTTTTGGATTTCTAATTTAAAATATCCTAATTTATTATCAGATTTAGAGTTATAATTTAGATATAGTTGATTTCCAATTTGAAGATAATTTTTAATTTTTTTTGAAATACCACCAAAAATGATGCCAGATATTTTTCCATGATTTTTAGTGTAAAATTCCGAAATAACAGAATTTTCGTTATATCTATTTTTTGAAAGTAAAAAACCTGTATCGTCCCAATTCATCAAATCAAATTATCATTTAAACAAAGTAAAGCTGCATTCTGCTCTGCTTCTTTTTTGGATTTTCCCTCACCATTATAAAATTTCGTATTTTGTAATTTTACAGCGACTCTGAAAATAGGCTTGTGTCTTGGGCCAGTATTAGAGATTATTTTATAAGTGGGCAGTTTTTTGAACTTTTTCAATGAAAACTCTTGAAGTTTTGTTTTTGCATCTATTTGAGTAATCACACTTTCTTTTATTTTTTTTTTCCACAATTCTAGTATAATTTTTTCTGTTACATTAAATCCCCTATCAAGGTAAATAGCTCCAATTAAAGCCTCACAACTATCTGATATCACCTTATCCTCAATTGTAACTGATCTATTTTTTGGATTAAAAATTAAAATATAATTTTGCAAATTAATACTTTTAGCAATTTCCAAACATGTCTTTTTATTTACTAATGAGGCATATTTTTTATCCAAAATTCCTTCCTTTTCTTCAGGATAGATCTCTAAAAGTTTTTTTGCGATAACTAAACCCAAGACTCTGTCTCCTAAAAACTCTATTTTTTCATTATTATTCATTTTATTAAAACTTTTATGAGTAAGACTTTGAACAAGTAAATTTTTATTTTTAAACTTATAATCTATTTTTTTTTCAAGTTTAGAATAATCAATTTTCATCAAATAATTTTCTTAAAAAATCTGTCAAATCGAATAGATTTGTTCCATTTCCAAAAAGCAAAAATACTACCAACAGATCTATCAGATGAAAAAAAAATAAATCTTGCTTTACCAACTAAATTATCTTCGTGAACATAACCCACACTCGTTAAATACCTGCTATCTTTTGAACAATCTCTATTATCACCTAAAAAGAAATAGTGATTTTTGGGAACATTAAAAACGTCTGAATTCTTAAAAGTAAAATTTTTAAGATAAACGGTTTTATATATTTTTCCGTTCGGTAGTTTTTCCTCAAATGTAAAAACATTTATAGTCTTATCCCCACAATAAATTGGATCTTTTTCTGAGATTTTAGACTTTAAAATTTCACTATTATTTAAATATAGGTTTGTGTCTATAAACTGAATTCTATCACCTGGTAAACCAATAAGTCTTTTAATATAATCTGTTCTATTATCTGCAGGGGTTTTAAAAACTATTACATCGCCTCTTTGCGGCTTACTAGAAAAAATTCTATTCTTTATAATTGGCGGACTAAATGGAAATGAATGCTTGCTATATCCATATGAATATTTTGTTACAAAAAGTCTATCTCCAACTAGTAAACCCGGTTCCATGGATGAAGATGGGATATAGAATGGTTGAATAATTAAGGATCTGATAATTATGGCTATTATAAAAGCATAAAAAAGTGTCTTAAAGTTTTCTATAAAAAATTTTTTATTAAACATTTTTTGCCTGAATTATAGTAAATGCAATTGAATATTCTTTTTCATCAGATATTGAAAGAAATATATCAATATTTTTCACTTTTAACGTTTTCAATATAATTTTTTTAGTTTTGTTATTTAGTCTAAAATATGGTTTGCCTAAATTATCATTTAAAATTTCAACATCTTTAAAATTTAACCCTTTTCTGAATCCAGTACCAAGCGCTTTAGAGAATGATTCTTTTGCTGCAAACTTTTTTGAAAAATAGATAGATTTATCTTTTACCAATCGAGAGTTTTTAATTTCAAGCAAAGTGAATAATCTTGAGATAAAAGTTTTATTTTTAATAGAATTTTTAAGTCTTTTATTTTCAACAATATCTACACCGATACCTAAAATTTTCATTCTAATTTTTGATAATTCTTTTAAATTTCTTTATGACAAATGGTAAACCATAAAAAATAGACTCACCAATAATAAAATGCCCAATATTAAATTCTACTATTTCATTTATCTTGGTAAGTATCTTAGTAGACTTAAAATCCAGGCCGTGTCCTGCATGCACCTCCACACCAATTTTTGATGCCAATATTGCACATTTCTTGATCTTTAAAAATTCCTTAATGAAAGATTTTTTTGATTTTATCAGATTGGAAAAATGTCCTGTATGTATTTCAATACAATCAGCACCTATTTCTTTAGACAAATAAATATCTTTTATATTTGGGTTTATAAATAAACTTGTTCTAATATTTTTTTTTTTAAATTGTGATATTATTTTTTTGATTTTATTTTTATTTTTTTTTAAATCTAAACCACCTTCAGTTGTTATTTCATTTCTATTTTCAGGTACAATACAAATAAATTTTGGTTTTATTCTTAAAGCGTTTTTTACGATATTACTATTTGTTGATATTTCTAAATTTACTAATAATTTTTTTATTGAACAAATTTTTTTTGCGTCTAAATCTCTTATGTGTCTCCTGTCTTCTCGAAGGTGTATGGTAATAGAGTCGGCGCCTTTTTTTTTAACAAATAATGCAGCTTTATATGGGTCAGGATGAATTTCACCCCTAGCATTTCGAACTGTCGCAACATGATCAATATTTACTCCTAATCTTTTCACTTAATAAATCTGCTTCCTGGTGTTGAAATGGGAATTGAGTCTAATTCTTTTGGTATTTTGTTTGATTTATAAGTTGGTACTTCAATTTTAAGATGTGAAATTATTTTTTTTCTTATTTTCAATGTTTTCTTTGTTGATCTGTCAATAATTGTGGCGAAACCCACTAATATTGCATTAGATTTTTTTATTAGTTTTACACATTCCATACTAGATTTTCCTGTCGTTATTACATCTTCAATAATAATAACTTTAGACCCTTTTTTAATTTTAAACCCTCTTCTTAATGTAAATTTACCTTTGACTCTTTCACAAAAAATCGTCTCTTTTTTTAAAATCCTACCAATTTCGTAACCTATCACAATACCACCAATGGCCGGTGCCAAAATTAAATCAAATTTTCTAAAATTTTTTTTGATTTTAAAAGCCAATGATTTACATATTTTTTCTGCTTTTGATGGATAACTTAAAAGTTTAGCACACTGGATATATTTTGAAGAATGTAATCCAGAAGATAAAATAAAGTGTCCTTCTAATAAAGCATTAGTCTTTCTTAAAATATCTAAGGATTTTTTGTGTGAAAGCATTTCTTTTATCTTCGTGTCTAATTATCTTAAATTTTATACCTTTTTGTTTAAGCTCTGCAATAAAATTAGTAAAATTTTTCAAATCTCTTATTATCAGCTGAAATTTAAAATTTATATAGTCAGGTTTTTTTCCAGCCATTACTAAATTTGAAATATTTAATTTATGTTCACCAATTAATGAACTTACATTTCCTAATTGTCCTGGCTTATCAGGTAATGAAATCCACAAAGTGGTATTGTATTTTTTTATTCTTTCCTGTTTCTCTTCACCTCTATCATGCCAATATCTTCTTATAGCAGCTCTGGCTTTTCCAGTTTTTGTTGTTGGAATCCAGTGAAGTGATGGTGACTGATTTTTCGAAGTAATTATTTTTATTCTATCACCATTTCTTAAAATTGATTGAAGCTCACTTTTATTTCCATTTATTTCACATCCAACTGCCGTATCACCAATTTTTGTATGGACGGCATAAGCGAAATCTATTGCAGTTGCATCTTTAGGTAATTTAATTACTGAACCTTTAGGAGTAAAACAAAAAACATTTTCCTGGAACATTTGAAGTTTAGTATATTCGTAAGAGTGTTCAGGATTTTCATTTTTTTCTATGATTTCAACCAAATCTTTTAACCAATCATATTCTTTCCAGGTAAGAGAGTTGAATTTTTCTGAGGACTTATATTGCCAATGAGATGCTATTCCTCTCTCAGCGAAATCGTGCATTTCTTTAGTTCTTATTTGAATTTCTATGGGTTTTCTATTAGATCCAATTACTGCAGTATGAATTGATTTATAGCCATTAATTTTTGCTGAAGATATATAATCTTTAAATTTCCCAGGTATACAATTATATTCTTTGTGAATTATTCCTAAAGTTTTATAACAGTCATCAATATTATCCAAAATAATTCTAAACCCAATAATATCTGTAATTTGTTCCAAAGAAACTCTTTTTTTCTGAACTTTTCTCCAGATTGAAAAAGGTGTTTTTTCTCTTCCATAAATTTTTGAAGAAATTTTATTTTGATCTAATAATTTCCTTATTTCAGTTGATAAGGTTTCAAAAATATCTTTTTTATCTAATTTTATTTCATCAAGTCTTTTTTGGATTAACGATCTAGCTTCATTATTTAAAATTTCAAAAGAAAGATCTTCTAACTCATCCCTGATTCTATGCATTCCCATCCTGTCTGCCAATGGAGCATAAATTTCCATAGTTTCTTGGGAAATCCTTTTTCTTTTTTCCTCTTTTGAAATTGCTTTTATAGTTCTCATGTTATGTAATCGATCAGCAATTTTTACTAATAAAACTCTAATATCTTTTGAAGTTGCTAAAATTAATTTCCTAAAATTTTCTGCTTTGGAATTAGATGATGCATTATTTTCAAGTGCAGATATTTTTGTAACACCATCAACTAAATCTGCAACTTCATCTCCAAACTCACCTTTGATAGTTTCATAAGTAGCATATGTATCCTCTATTGTGTCATGTAATAAACCCGTAGTTATGGTTGCACTATCTAATTTTAAATCAGTTAAGATATTTGCTACTTCAATTGGATGAACTGAGTACGGATCACCTGAGGCTCTTTTTTGATTGCTATGGGCCTTTACCGCAAAGTCATAGGCCTTATTTAACTTATCTGGGTTTAAAAACTTATTATATCCTTTTACTTTATTTATTAAATCATCTGAATTAAGCATACATCTTATTATATCATTAATTCAGATTTGTTTAATAGATCTTATGTCTCTATTTGGTAATGATATTATGAGTTTTTTAATGTGATCTTTGGAAATTGGGTGTTTCCAATTTTTATTTAATTCAAATAATGGAAAAAGGACAAAATTTCTATTGTGCATTCTTGGATGCGGTAAATTGATTTTTTGACTAATTATTTTACTTTTATAATCAATTATGTCTATATCACATTCTCTAGGGGCATTTTTATACCTTTTTTTACGACCGAGGCAAATTTCAATGTCTTTAGATACTTTAAGTAATTCTAAAGGTTTTAGATCAGAAATAACTTCTAAGACAATATTTAAGTATTTAGGTTTACTTTCATCTGGCCATGATAAACTCTCATAAAAATTTGATGATTTGACAAGTCTGATATTTCTTAAAGATAATTCATACTTAGCTCGTTCGATTTTATATCTTCTGTTTCCTAAATTTGAGCCTATACCTAAATAGATACGATCAGCTTGATTTTCTAAAATATCTTGATTTGTCACGATTCCAATCCCTATCCTTTTTACTAGCTCTTTTGTCATGCATTTTTTTTCCTTTTGCTACCGCAAGTTCAATTTTTGCTTTTCCTTTTTTAAAATACATTTTAGTGGGAACAATGGTAAGACCGTCTCTTTGCATTTTTCCTATTAATTTATTTATTTCCCGTTTATTTAAAAGTAACTTTCTTTCATCTGTTGGATTGTGGTTAGAATAACTGGCTTGTTTATAAGATGCTATATGAGAATTGATTAAGATCAACTCGCCATCTTTTTCAACAGCATATGAATCAGCAATATTTACTTTTCCTTCTCTTATTGATTTAATCTCAGAGCCTTTAAGGACAATCCCAGCTTCTAATAAATCTTCAAAAAAATAATTAAAACTAGCCTTTCTATTCAAACATATTATTTTTAAACCAGAATTGGTTTTTTTGTTCATTAAATTAATTTAGCTGTATGAAGAGCCTTTTTAACAATTTCTTTAGTAGAGTCTGTTACTTTTACTAATGGTAATCTTACATCGTCATCACATAAGTCTAGTAGTTTTGCAGCGTACTTCACTGGGCTAGGATTGCTTTCAACAAACATAGCGTGATGAACAGGCTGCAATATTTCATTTAATCTCTCTGCCTCTTTAATTTCATTATCATTATTAGACTTTGAAAATCTTTGGAAATCAGAACAAAGTTTTGGAGCAATGTTAGCTGTTACACTTATAGCACCTACTCCACCTTTTCTATTAAACTCTAAAGCGTTATCATCGTTTCCTGTTAATTGTATAAAATCTTTGCCTAATTTTTTTAGTGTTTTGTCTACTCTTGTTAAATCTCCTGTTGCATCCTTAACACCAATAATATTTTTTAATTCAAATAATCTTGCCATTGTTTCAACTGACATATCAATCACTGATCTTCCGGGAATGTTATAAATGAGAATTGGAATTCCACATTTATCATTGATAGCTTTATAATGTTGATAAAGTCCCTCTTGAGTAGGCTTATTATAATATGGAGTTACAATTAAAGCTCCATCTGCTCCCATTTTTTCGGCATGCGTAGTCAATGAAATAGCTTCCTCAGTAGAATTTGACCCAGTACCAGCAAATACAGGTAATTTTCCATTACTTTCCTTGACACATAAATCAATTACCCTTTCATGCTCATTATGGCTTAAAGTTGGAGACTCACCAGTTGTTCCAGCAGGAACCAAACCATTTGTCCCATTTTCAATATGAAAATGTATTAACTTAATGTAAGTTTCATCATCAAGTTTATCATTTTTAAACGGAGTGACTAAAGCAACATTTGATCCTTTGAACATAAATACTTATAACATAGTTTGTGGATTCATATACCAAAAGATTATGCTAAAAAAATTCATATTTTTTATCAATTTATTTTTCTTCTCCACTATTACTATTTTATTTTCTGCAGAAATAATACCTTTAAAGAAACCAATTCAAACTAAAGCAGAAAAAGATCAAAAATTATTAATTGATGTAATGAAGCCTCTGCCAAAACCAGTTCCCAAAAAAATAGTAGAGGAAATTGAAAAAAAGCCTGAGGATGAAATAAAGTTAAAAGCTGAGAAAGACTTGGGTATTATTCTACCAAAAAAGAAACCTTTAATTGCAGGAACCAAAAAAATCGATACAGCAAAAAAATCTAAATATTATAATAAGAAAGATTTCGAAATTGCAAAAAAGGCTATTTCAGAGATGAAACAAGCAAAATGGCCTAACGCATTGAAAACAGCAAAAAGAGCCAAAGATAAATCAATCTATAATTTCATACAATGGAGACACCTACTGACTAAAGGAAACAAAGCATCATATTATGACTATAAAACTTTCATAGACAGAAACGAGGATTATCCTCGATTAGGAAGGATAAGATATTTGGCAGAGCATAAACTTTCTACAGACACTATTTCACCTAAAAAAATAATCAATTGGTTCGGTGATGATGAGCCTTTAAGTGGTTTTGGAAAAATGATTCTTGGAGAAAGTATAATTCTTAGTGGTAATACGCAAAAAGGTGTCTCTTATATCAAAGAAGGATGGATTACTGCAGAACTAAGTAAATCTGAATTAAGATTCTATAGAAAAAAATTCAAAAAGTATCTCAATGCGGATGATTATATTAAGAGAGCAGATTACTTAGCTTGGAATAATAAATACTGGGATTTAAAACGATTATTAAGATATTTACCCAAAGATTATGAGTTGCTTTACACAGCACGTCAATTGTTAATGAGTAAATCGTATGGTGTAGATAATGCTATTTCCAAAGTTCCAGCAAAATTTAAAAATGATGCGGGTTTAAATTACGACAGATTAAAATGGAGAAGAAAAAGAGGAAGAGTTGATAGTTCTGTTGAAATTTTGGTAAAAATTAAAAATACCAAAGATTATTTAGTTAGACCAGATAAGTGGTGGTTTGAAAGAGAAATCATTTCAAGATCATTAATTTATAAAAAGAAGTATGCTTTAGCTTATAAAATTGCAAGTAATCATGCCTTGACTGATGGACCTGAGTATGCAGCTGCGGAATGGATGAGCGGATGGATAGCATTAAGTTTTTTAGATGATCCTTTATTAGCTAAGGATCATTTTGAAAATTTTTATAATAACGTTGGTTATCCAATAAGTACTTCTAGAGGAGCCTATTGGTTAGCTAAAACTTATCAGAAACTTGGTAAAAATGAATTAGCTAATGAATGGTTTGGTAAAGCATCTAATTTTCTTACTACATATTATGGTCAGTTAGCATTTATGGAGTTAAATCCCAATCAACCTTTTGAACTATCTAAAGATATTGAAGTTTCAAAAGAATATAGAGACTATTTTTTTAAAAAAGAATTAGTCAAAACAGTTTATCTTCTTGATGAGCTGAATGAAGACAAATATACAAAACATATTTTAAGACATTTAGCTAATGATGATATAAATAATGGTAGTGAAGTTTTAGCATCAGAATTAGCAACAAGCATTGATAGATTTGATTTTGCTATTCAAATAGCAAAAATTGCATCATATGAAAAAAGATTTCATAACAAATATAATTATCCAATTATAAGTACTCCAAATTACATAAATGGAAGAAAAATTCCTGATACTGCATTTATACTATCAATAATAAGACAAGAAAGTGAATTTGATTTAAGTGCTAACAGTCACGCAGGCGCAAAAGGATTAATGCAGCTCATGCCTTACACAGCAAAGGTAGTTGCTAAACAAGCAAAACTTCCTTATTCAAAATCTAGATTAACAAGAGATGCAGAATATAATATCAATTTAGGTTCTCACTATATAGCAGGCCTAATTTTAGAATATGATGGTGCTTATCCGTTTGCAATAGCGGCTTATAATGCCGGACCTAAAAGAGTCAGATATTGGAAAAAAATAAATAAAAATCCACAAAAGAACCAAATTGATTATGTAAACTGGATTGAATTAATCAAATTTAAAGAAACAAGAAATTATGTGCAAAGAGTACTGGAGAACTATAACGTCTATCGTTATATTTTAGCTCAAAAGCCAGTTACAATGATAAACTTCTTTAAGGATGATCCATTGTACTAAAAATGGCGGAAGAGGAGGGATTCGAACCCTCGGTACAAGTTTCCTCGCACGGTCATTTAGCAAACGACTGGTTTCAGCCTCTCACCCACTCTTCCAATAAATTTGTCACTGCTGATTGTATTGAATAATCAATATTTATAAAGTAATTATTCAATAATTATGAAAAATAAGTATTCAATATTTTCACTTATTAAAAACGCTTTTTCTTATCATGAAAATTGGGAGAAAGCTTGGAAAGATCCTGAGCCTAAAAAAGAATATGATGCGATAATAGTTGGTGGTGGAGGACATGGTCTTGCAACTGCTTATTATCTAGCAAAAAAACATAACATGAAGAACATTGCTGTTGTTGAAAAAGGTTGGATAGGAGGAGGAAATACTGGTCGAAATACTACAATAATTAGATCTAATTATTTATGGGATGCAAGCGCAGGCCTATATGACCATGCTCTTAAAATTTGGGAAGATTTGTCACAAGAATTAAATTATAATGTTATGTTTAGTCAAAGAGGAGTTATGAATCTTGCACATAATTTGCAAGATGTTAGAGATTTAAAAAGAAGAACTCACGCAAATAGATTGAATGGTATTGATGCAGTTTATTTAAATACCGAAGAAGTTAAAAAATTTTGTCCAATTATAAATACCTCACAGGATATTCGTTATCCAGTTTTAGGCGGAACCCTTCAAAGAAGAGCCGGTACAGCTAGGCATGATGCTGTTGCTTGGGGATATGCAAGAGGCGCTGATGAAATGGGTGTTGATATAATTCAAAATTGTGAGGTAAAAGGAATAAAAAGAAATGGTGATACAGTTGAAGGAATTGAAACAACTAAAGGATTTATCAAAACAAAAAAGATTGGAGTTGTAGCAGCTGGTCACTCCAGTGTAATAGCGAACATGGCTGGATTGAAATTACCTTTGGAAAGTAAACCACTTCAAGCTTTAGTGTCTGAACCAGTAAAACCGATAATAGATACAGTTGTAATGTCTAACGCTGTGCATGCATATGTCAGCCAATCTGATAAGGGAGAATTGGTTATTGGAGCAGGAACCGATGATTATGTGTCTTACTCTCAAAAAGGAAGTCATGATATTGTGGAAGGAACTTTAAATGCAATTTTAGAACTATATCCAATATTTAGTAGAATGAGAATGCTTCGTCAGTGGGGTGGAATAGTTGATATATGTCCTGATGCAAGTCCAATCATAAGTAAAACATCAATTAAGGGTTTGTACTTTAATTGTGGTTGGGGAACAGGAGGTTTTAAAGCTACACCTGGCTCAGGGGATTTATTTGCTCACACAATTGCAAATGACGAACCTCATAAATTAAATGCTGCGTTTAATATAAATAGATTTGTAAGCGGTGATCTAGTTGATGAACATGGTGCAGCCGCTGTTGCACACTAATGTTTTTAATTAATTGTCCTTTTTGTGGTGAGAGAGAACAAAGCGAATTCAAAGCTGGTGGTGAAGCACATATTGTAAGGCCAAAACAACCTACAGAACTAAGTGATGATGAATGGGCAGAATACTTGTTCATGAGAAAAAATATAAAAGGAATTCAGTTTGAAAGATGGAATCATGTTCATGGTTGTAGAAAATGGTTCAATATGGTTAGGGATACGTCAAACGACCAAATAAAAGCTGTATACAAAATGGGTGAAAAACCACCAGTAAAGTAGAATGACTAATAATTTAAGATTTAAAACAAGCAAATTTATTGATGAAACTTATCGAGTTTCTTTTAAATTTAATAACAAAACATATTATGGTTTTAAAGGTGATACTCTAGCATCAGCTTTATTAGCTAATGGCATTCATCTTGTTGGACGAAGTTTTAAATATCATAGACCTCGAGGAATTATGACATCAGGTTCTGAAGAACCAAATGCAATTATTCAATTGCATGATAATTCCTCAAGAACTGAACCTAATGTAAGAGCTACAGAAGTGGAAATATATGAAGGTTTAGTTGCATCTAGTCAAAATTGTTGGCCTAGCGTTAATTTTGATATTGGAGGAATTAATAATCTATTATCCCCTATCTTACCTGCAGGTTTTTATTATAAAACTTTTATGTGGCCTGCAAGTTTCTGGGAAAAGTATGAATACTTTATTAGAAAATCTGCAGGTTTAGGTAAATCACCTAAAGTAGCTGATCCAGACATATATGAACATAAATATATTCATTGTGATGTTTTAGTTATCGGAGCAGGTATATCAGGAATAATGGCAGCTAAAATGGCAGCTAAAAATGGTTTTAAGACTCTTTTAGTTGATGAAAAATCTTATTTGGGGGGATCTTCTATTTATGATAACTCAGAATTTTCAAAGATTAATAATCAAATAACAAGTTCATGGTTAGAAAAAGAAATCAACGAAATATCTAAATTAGAAAATTTAGAAATAAAAATAAGAACTAGCGTTGCAGCATTTCATGGATACAACTTTTTATTGGCCCGTGAAAATCTCACTGATCATTTACCAATTAATCAAAGAGAAAATAAAGTAAGACAAAGATTATTAAAAATTAGAGCTAAAAAAGTAATCACAGCAACTGGCTCTATAGAAAGACCTTTAATATTTGATAATAATGATCGTCCAGGGATACTGTTATCCTCAGCAATCAAAAAATATATTGATTTATACGGTGTGGCTTGTGGTGAAAATAATGTTCTTTTTACCAATAACGATACCGCGTATGAAACAGCCATGAGCTTAATTCAAAGAGGAATTAAGATTAATGCAATAATTGATAACAGAGAACAAATTGACTCTAAAATTTCATACGAAGTTGAGAAAAATAATATTAAAATTTACAAAGGTTATACTGTCGTTGATACTTACGGATATAGAAGAATTAATAAAATATCCATCATGAAACTTTCAAAAGATGGTCAAACAGTAATTGGTGACAAAACAAAGTTGAATTGTGATTGTTTAGGTGTATCTGGTGGTTGGACTCCAGCAGTACACTTGTTTACACAATCAGGAGGTAAATTAAAATTTAGAGAAGAAGACCAAGTATTTATACCTGATGTTTATCCTTCAGATCAAATAAGTATTGGATCTTGTAATGGAGACTTTGGTTTAGAGGAAATAATAAAGAATACCTTGTCTTCCATTAAAAAGTTTCTTGATATTGATAATTCTGAATACAAAACTGTTGAAACAATCTCAGGTTTAAATCAATCAAAGAGAAATATTTGGTTACTACCATCTGATAAATCCATAGGGAAAACTAAATCTTTTGTTGATTATCAAAACGATGCAACTGCAAAAGATATTAAATTAGCTTTAAGAGAAGGTTTTAGATCGATAGAACATGTAAAAAGATACACTACTACTGGTATGGGTACTGATCAAGGTAAACTTGGTAATATGCATGCTCTTGGAATTATCTCAGAAACAGCGGGAACTAAAATGGGTGAACACGGAACTACAACTTTTAGACCTCCTTATACACCTCTTACTTTTGGAACTATTGTTGGAAGAAATGTAGGAGAATTTTTTGATATATTTAGACGTACTCCAATACATGATTGGCATGTTGCCAACAAAGCTGAATTTGAAAACGTTGGTCAATGGAAAAGAGCTTGGTACTATCCTAAGGATAATGAAAATATGCATCAAGCAGTGCAAAGAGAAAGTAAAGCTGCCAGAGACTCAGCAGGTATTCTAGATGCATCTACATTAGGAAAAATTGACATTCAGGGAACTGATGCCTCAGAATTTTTAAATCGTGTTTATACTAATGCTTGGTCAAAACTTGCAGTGGGTAAATGTCGTTATGGTTTAATGTTAAATGAAGATGGAATGGTTTATGATGATGGAGTAACTACTAGATTGGATGAGAATCATTATATCATGACCACTACTACTGGCGGTGCGGCTAACGTTTTAGGAAAACTTGAAGATTATCTTCAAACAGAATGGCCTGAATTAGATGTTTATCTATCTTCTGTAACTGATCATTATGCAACAATAAGTGTTTGCGGTCCTAATAGTAAAAAAATTGTCTCAAAAGTTATTCCTGATTTAGATCTTTCTGATGAAAAGTTTCCACATATGTCATTTAAAAATGCAAAAATAGACAACATTAAATGTAGAGTAATGAGGATTAGTTTTACTGGAGAACATAGTTATGAAATTAATATTCAAGCAAACTATGGTAAATCTGTTTGGGAAAAATGTATGGAAGCCGGTAAAGATTTTAATATTACGCCTTATGGAACTGAAACGATGCACTTATTAAGAGCAGAAAAAGGTTTTATAATAGTTGGTCAAGACACTGATGCAACCATGACACCAATAGATTTACAAATGGATTGGATAGTAAGCAAAAAGAAATTCGATTTCATTGGAAAAAGATCATTATATAGATCTGATACAATTAGGGAGGATAGAAAACAATTGGTTGGTTTATTAACAGAAAATCCTGAGGAAGTTTTGGAAGAAGGTGCACAGATAGTTGCTGATATAAAAAAAACACCTATTGAAATGCTTGGCCATGTAACCTCAAGTTATTACAGCCCAAACTTAAAAAAATCTATTGCGTTAGGTGTAGTTAAAGGTGGAAAGAATATGTTTGGACAAAAATTAATTATACCAATGGAGAATAAAAATATTAATGTGACTGTAGCTGATCCAGTTTTTTTGGATAAAGAAGGTGAAAGATTAAATGCTAAATTATAATCATACAATTAAAGAGGAAAAATCATATCAAGGTCTACAAATGACTGAGGTTAAACCTGTCATGAAATTGATAGTAAGAGGTAAAAAAAGAGAATTTTTATCAGCTGTTGGTAAATCTTTAAATATGGTTTTGCCTACAAAAGCAAATACTTCTACTCAAAGTGAAAAATTGACTGCTCTATGGTTGAGTCCTGATGAATGGATGATCTTTTCAAATGGTGTTGTTAAAGAAAATACAAACTCTTATGAAACTGAAACACTTTTAAATAAAAACATATCTAAATTAAATTTAGGAGCTGTGGTAGATGTAACAGATCAATTTGTTAGGATTAATCTCAAAGGGGATAAGATTTATGATTTGTTTCAAACAGGCTCTCCTTTTAATTTTAATGATTTTAAGGGTAAAATTGGCTCAGTGACCCAAACAATTCTCGCAAAAATAGATGTAATCATTCATAATCAAAATATAAATGAAGTGAATTTATTTGTAAGACGCTCATTTTCTGAGCATTTATTCGCATGGATGAATGATAGTGCGTCAAGATTATAGTCACATTTAGATCTCAAATAAGTTAAATAAAAATATGAAAAAATTATTCTTAGTAGCATTATTTGCTCTTTTACCCTTCTCAGTTAACGCAGAGTCTAATCTAGATAAAATTTTGTCTTCTGGAGTACTTAAAGTTGGTACTACTGGAGATTGGGATCCTATGACAGTCAAAGATCCTGCAACTAACAAATATAAAGGCTTCGATATTGATGTTATGAATCAATTAGCTAAAGATATGGGTGTTAAAATTGAGTTCGTACCTGCAGAATGGAAAACTATTGTTTCAGGAATAACATCTGCAAGATATGATATTTCAACTAGTGTTACAAAAACTCCGAAGAGAGCTGAGGTAGCTGGTTTTACCGATACCTATTACAAATATGCTACTGTGCCAATTGTTCTAAAAAAGAACCTAAAAAAATTTCCTACTTGGGACTCGCTTAATAATTCAAATGTAACTATTGCAACTACTCTTGGTACTTCTCAAGAGGAAAAGGCAAAAGAATTTTTTCCAAAATCAAAATTAAATTCAATTGAAGCACCAGCAAGAGACTTTCAAGAAGTTTTGGCAGGTAGAGCTGATGGTAATATTACAAGTTCAACAGAAGCAAATAAATTGGTCATTAAATATCCTCAGCTAGCAATCGTTCCAGATGGTGGAAAAAATCCAGCATTTTTAGCAATGATGGTACCAAAGGGTGATACTAAGTGGAATGATTATGTTAATAAGTGGATTAAAGACAAAAAATCATCAGGCTTCTTTGCCAAGTTATTAGCTAAATATAATCTGAAAAGCTTATAATAAATTAGTAATTAATTTTTTATTCTTTATAAGTTATGTAGTGAAAAATCTACTTTTATTAATTCTAATCTTTCCATTAACTTCATGCGGTAAAAGTGAATTAAACTGGTTGATCTTATCACCAAACAATATTGAGGGATTAACTAATCTGAAGTTTTTATTAAGTGGTATAACAACTACTATTTATATTAGTATAGTCTCAATCATTATTTCAATTTTTTTAGGTCTTTTAGTTGCTATTCCATCACTGGCTAAAAGTAAACTCTTATCCTACCTTAATATTGGTTATGTTGAGATTGTACGAGCAATTCCTTTATTGGTTTTAATCTTATGGATTTATTATGGTCTTCCAATCATGACGGGTATAAGTTTTAGCCCATTCGTTTCTGGTATCATAGCTCTATCAATAAGCGAAAGTGCTTTCCAAGCAGAAATATTTAGAGCAGGAATTAATTCAATAAAAAAATCACAATGGGAGGCTGGAAGCTCTTTAGGATTAAGTTTTTTTAGAAAATTAAGATTAGTAATTCTACCTCAGGCAATAAAGAATATTTTACCAGCTATTGGTAATCAATTTGTATATGTGCTTAAAATGTCCTCTCTTGTATCGATAATTGGTATTGGAGATCTGACTAGAAAAGCAAACGAATTAGTTGTGACGACTTATCGGCCACTAGAAATATATACATTTCTAATTCTTGAATATTTAGTCTTAATACTAATTGTTTCTTATCTTGTTAGAAAATTAGAAAAAAAATTGCAAAAAGATTAATTTTTTCTTCTATAGTCCCAAGGATATTCAAAAGTCATTGCCCACATACCTTTTTTATTTTTTTTGGCATAATCCTCATCTAGAATGTATTTTGTTGAATATTTCCTGTAAGCAAAAGCATAACCCTCTCGAACAAGATACTTAGATAAACTTTGATTATTTACAAAACATTCAGCTAAAATTCTCTTATATCTATCTACGCCCTCCTTGACACATCTTACTTTGTTTTTACCTATCTTATTAATAAGTAATTGTTTTGCTTGAATTCCACATTTGATAACCTCATTATTCTTATTACAAATTTGTTTAATTTCAGGAGTATCAATGCCACTAAAACGAATTTTTTCGTTTTTTAAATGAATAGTATCTCCGTCTATAACCTTTATTTCACTAGATTTTACATCAAGGTATGTGACAAAAAAAAATATTAGACAAATACTAGTAAGTAAAAAGACTTTTATTTTGTTTGAAAACATTATTCAAAAAATACCCAATAAACATTAGAACTGCAATTCCCATAAACCAATTTGTTACTAAAATTGTATAAAAAATATCCTCGTAATCACCTCCTTTAATATTAATTACATACCATAAACTTAAAAATGGAAGAGCTGTTAATCGAAGAATACTTAAATAAAGACTATACAGTGGTTTTTTCACCGCTTGGAATACTGCAGTGGTTATAAAGAAAACAGGATAAATTGGACCAATTAATGCAGCAACTTTTAAATATATTGCACCATGCTTAATAGCCTCAGAGTTGTCTGTAAATAATGAAACTAAAAACTCTGCGCCAAAAAAAATTATTATACCTGCACATATCATAAAAGATGATCCAAACAAAAGAGCTTTTCTATATAATTCTCTTAATCTATCATAATTTTTTGCACCAAAATTTTGTCCCCCTATAGATAATACCGCTGTATTTAATCCAATTACAGGAAGTAAAAAAACTTGTTCAATTCTTAAAGCAGCACCATAACCAGCAGTAGCTAAGTCTCCAAATTGACCAATAAAGTAAAGGATATTGAATAAACCTACACCAATCAACAACATGCTAAACATTACAGGAATAGTCTGATACAAAAGTTCACCTAGAAGATTAAATTTTGGAATAAAACACTCAGGCTTAAGGTATTGTTTTAATTCACAACAATAAACTTTATATGCCAAATATAAAAGACCGATAAACTGAGCCACTACAGTAGCTATTGCAAGTCCAGCTATACCAAATGCTGGAATAAAACCATAACCAAAAATAAACAATGGATTTAGAATAATATTTAAAAAGAAACTAAAAATTAAAACGTTTCTGTAACTTTTTGTATCCCCTTGCGCATTTAGTGTTCCATTTAAAGAAATTTGTATCAAAACAATTATGGTTCCATAGAAAATAACATCTAGATACTTTCTGGTTAATATAATTGCTTCTTGGTCTGATCCCATAAGAGAAAGTAAAAAATCTGAAACATTCAAACCAAAAAAAGTAACTAGTATGGATAAAAAGATTGCAAAAATAATTGATTGAGCAACAAATAATGACGCCTTCTTTTTATTATTAGCCCCTATATTATTTCCAATTAAAGTATTAGTTCCAGCAGTTAATCCAACACCTATTGCAATAATTGTAAAATAAATTGGAAAAGATTTTGCAATCGCTGCTATTGCTTCAGCAGATATTCTTCCTGCGAACCATGTGTCTACTAGATTGTAAAAGGTTTGAAATAATGAGCCAACACTTGCTGGAATAGTAACTTTTCTCAATAAAAACCATATTGGATCTTTAGTTAATTTGATAGATTGTGACAAATAAATCCTTAGTTAAATTCTTTTTGAAAATTATATTTTTTTCCTGATAGTTTTGCCTTGTATATCTGACTTTGTCTCATTCTAAAACGAGATTTTTGATTTTTTGAGAGTTTATCAAAACAATTAGGACAAGTTACACCCTCCTCATATTTTCTTGATTTTTTATCTTTGACAGAGATTGGTTGTCTACATCCACCACAAATTGAATAAGTTCCCTGTGCAAGTCCATGTTTTAAACTTACTCTGTTATCAAATACAAAACACTCACCTTCCCATAAACTGTTTTTTTTTTTGATTTTCTTTAAGTAATTTAGAATTCCACCCTTTAATTGATAAATATTTTTAAAACCTTTTTTTTCTAAATATACAGAGGCTTTTTCACATCTAATTCCACCAGTACAAAACATTGCTATTGACTGATCTTTTTTTTAATTTTTTTAAATATTTTGGAAAATCTCTAAAGTTACCTATATTTGGATTTACAGATTTTTTAAAAGATCCAACTTTATGTTCAAAAGGTTTTCTTGCATCTAATAAAAGAATTTCTTTTTTTTTTATAAATTTATTCCATTTTGTTGGATCAATATGAGTATTCTTTTTTCTTAATCTTTTCGATATTTTTAGATCCATTGGAACAACTTCTCTTTTAATTTTCACTTTAGGTTTATGAAAAGGTCTAAATTTACTTATTGAATTATTGACACTATCAAATTCTCTAATATTCAAAATTTTTTTTAATCTAATAATTGTAGTCTTAATATCTTTATTTATTCCACATATAGATCCATTTAAACCCTCTTTGGATATTATAATTGATCCATTTATGTTTTTATTAGCTAAAAGATTACTCAATATTTTCTGATTTTTTTTTAAATCATTTATTTTTTGAAATTTATAAAAACCAAAAACAGTGAACATCAAATCTTCCTACAAACAGTCATTCCATCACCAAAAGGTACCATAACCTTTTCAATTCTTTTATCCTTAGAGATAAAATCATTCAGATCCCTTATACTTTTTGTAAATTTATCATTTATATCTTTGTTAACAACTTCTCCATGCCATAATACATTATCGATTATCACTAGACCCTCTTTATTCAATAAATCTAAAGAAATTTCATAATATTTTTTATAATTCATCTTATCTGCATCAATAAAAACTAAATCAAATTTTTCATTTCTAATACTCATTAAACTTTCTAGAGCTGGTTTAACTATTGTTTTAATCTTGTGACCTTGATTAGCTTTTTTAAAAAAGTTTTGAGCAATTTTGTTAGTTTCCTCATTTTTATCCAACGCAATTATTCTACCCTCTTCTGATAAGGCTAAGGCCATGGACAGTGTACTTAAACCTGTAAAAGTTCCTATCTCTAGGACTTTTTTGATTTTAGAAATCTTAATAATCAGATGTAGAAATTGACATTGAGAAATAGAGATTTGCATTCTTTTTGAATCACCAAGTGATAAATTGTAATCTATTATTTCTCTTTGAATTGGATGTAATTTCAAACCATTTTTTAAAATATAATCTTGTAAATGTTTTGTGATATTAAGGTCTGAACCCATAACCTTATAATTTTTTCTTTAGAATCTCATTGATTAATTGAGGATTAGCTTTTCCACCTGATGCCTTCATTGCTTGACCAACAAAAAAACCAAATAATTTTTCTTTACCTTGTTTATATTCAATAGCTTTTTCTCTGTTATCATTAATTATTTTATCAATTAAAGCTTCTAAAGCCTTTGGATCACTTTGTTGCTTTAGTCCTTTTTCCTCAACAATTTTTTGTGGATCTTTATCTCCATCAATCATTAATTCAAAAACAGTTTTTGCTATCTTTCCCGAGATAGTTCCATTCTTAATTAGATTTATCAAAATAGCGAAATTCTTAGCACTCACAGGACTTTGAGAAATTTCTAAACCTTTGCTATTTAAAACAGCAAATAGTTCTCCTGTAATCCAATTGACTGCTAACTTAATATCTTTGTTTTTGCCCATTTTTGCTACAACTTCTTCAAAGTATTTCGCTGTATCAATATCAGACACTAAAATATTGGCCTCATAAGAAGACAATTTAAACTCTTCAATAAATCTTTTCTTTTTATCATCTGGGAGTTCTGGAATATCATTTTTAAGTTCTTCAATAAATTTTTCTGAAACCTCTAGAGGTAATAAATCAGGATCAGGAAAATATCTGTAATCATGAGCATCTTCTTTTGATCTCATTGATCTTGTCTCATTTTTTTTCGTATCAAATAGTCTAGTTTCTTGATCAATAACTTTACCCTCTTCAATTAAATCAACTTGCCTATTAGCCTCATATTCTATGGCCATCTGCATAAACTTTATTGAATTAACATTTTTAATTTCACATCGTGTACCAAATTCTTTTGACCCTTTTGGTCTGACAGAAACATTTACATCAGCTCTTAAAGAACCTTCTTGCATATTACCATCACAAGTTCCTAGATACCTCATTATAGATCGTAGTTTTTTGATGTAAGCATTAACCTCATCTGGTGATCTTAGATCAGGTTTGCTCACTATTTCCATTAAAGCTACCCCTGATCTATTTAGATCAACAAATGTATTCTGTGGGTCAAGATCATGTATGCTTTTTCCAGCATCTTGTTCTAGATGTAATCTTTCTATACCAACTTCTTTTTGGCCATTAGGCATATCCAAAATAACTCTACCCTCGCCTACTATTGGATCTTTAAATTGTGATATTTGATATCCTTGAGGTAAATCAGCATAAAAATAATTTTTTCTATCAAATACTGAACGTTTATTAATTTTTGCATTAAGGCCAATACCAGTTTTAATCGCTTGTTTGACACAATATTCGTTTATTACTGGCAACATTCCTGGAAATGCAGCATCAACTAAACTAACCTGTGTATTAGGTTCTGCTCCAAATTTTGTTGCTGAAGTAGAAAATAATTTAGACTCAGATAAAACTTGAGCATGAACTTCTAAACCAATTACTACTTCATACTGATTATCTTTTCGATTGATCAAATATTCTGAATCTTTTTTACTCATTTTATCCACCAATCAGTAATTTTGTTTTTAAAGTTGATCTTTTCCTCCATAGCATAAGCTATATTCAATATATTTTGTTCATCAAAAGCTTTGCCAATAATTTGTAAACCTAAAGGATAATCTTTAGAGTCATGTCCTGCAGGTATTGAGATACCTGGAAGTCCAGCTAAATTAACAGGAACTGTAAATATATCGTTTAGATACATTGAAACTGGATCATTTGTTTTTTCACCTATTTTAAATGCTGAGCTAGGTGTTGATGGAGTTAAAATTGCATCGACTTTTTTATAAGCCTCATCAAAATCATTTTTGATAAGTTTCCTTACTTTTTGAGCTTTAAGATAATAAGCATCGTAGTACCCGGAAGACAAAACATAAGTTCCGATCATAATTCTTCTTTGAACTTCAGCTCCAAAACCTTCTGATCTAGTTTTTTCGTACATATCAATTAAATTTTCACCTTTAGCTCTAAATCCATACTTAACACCATCATATCTTGCTAAGTTTGATGAAGCTTCTGCTGGAGCAACAATATAATATGTTGGTAAGGCATAACTTGTATTTGGTAGAGAAATATCAATAGTTTCAGCACCACAATCTTTAATATATTGAATACCTTTTTGCCAAAGATCTTCAATTTCCTTTGGCATACCGTCGACTCTATATTCTTTTGGTATTCCAATTTTTTTTCCTTTTATGTTATTTGTAAGTTCTTGGCTGTAATGATTTCTTTTAAAATCTATTGAAGTAGAGTCTTTAGGATCATAGGAACTAATCACTTCGTGTAATAAAGCACAATCTTTGACATTTTGTGCCATTGGTCCTGCTTGATCCAATGATGAAGCAAAAGCAACTATTCCATATCTTGAACAACTTCCGTAAGTAGGTTTCAATCCAACAATACCAGTGAAAGAAGCTGGTTGTCTAATTGATCCACCAGTATCAGTACCAATTGTAACAGGAGTCAATTGTCCAGCCACCGCTGAGGCTGAACCACCAGATGATCCACCAGGAACTAAATTTTTGTCAATAGGATTTTGGACATTACCAAAAAAACTTGTTTCATTTGATGAACCCATTGCAAACTCATCACAGTTTAGCTTACCTAGAAGTATTGCACCTTCATTCCAAATATTTTCAGTTACTGTTGACTCATAAGTTGGTACAAAGTTATTTAAAATCTTACTACCAGCAGTTGTTTTAATATTTTTTGTACAAAATAAATCCTTAACTGCCATTGGAATACCAGGCAGTTTTAAATTAAAATTAGGTTTTTGATCAAATTTTTTTTGCTTTATCCAAAGCGGATGTAAAGTCATTTGTAATATAAGCATTCAATTTCTCGGATTTTTCAGATCTATCAATAAATGCTTTAGTCACTTCTGTTGAGGAAAGTTTTTTATTTTTAATATTTTCAACCAGTTCTGTAAGGGATTGTTTTGTAATATCTGACATTATTCAATCACCTTGGGTACTACAAAATAATCCTCGTTTTCCTGAGGAGAATTTTTAATAATCTGTTCTCTGATATTTTTACTTTTTACTTCATCAGATCTTAATTTTAAGGTTGTTTCTGCAATAGAGGTTAAAGGTTCTACATTGTCAGTTTTTAATTCATTAAGTTTTTCAATAAAATCAAAAATAGAATTTAAATCACCAGCTAATTTTTTAGCTCTTTGCTCATCAACTGAAATTCTTGCCAATTTAGATATATGTTTTATTGTTTTAAGATCTATACTCATATGCTATTTAAATATGACGCAAAGTATCACTTAAGTTTAAAATATACAATATGATCACTTTAGAGGAATTTAAAAAAAAACACTCAGATAAGTGTAGATTGATAGGTTTAGACCTTGGATCTAAAAGAATTGGTGTGTCAATCTGTGATGACAAACAACTAATTGCCACTCCATTAAAAACAATAAATAGAAATTCGTTAAAATATCTCGTTGATGAACTAAGATTAATCATTAATGAAAATGATATAAAAGGAATTATTATTGGAAATCCTTTAAATATGGATGGATCCTCAGGTAGGTCAGCTCAATCTGTAAAAGATACAACTGAAAATATTGAAAAAAACTTGGATATTCCAATTTGTCTCTGGGATGAGAGACTTTCAACTGTTGGTGCTTTTAATCTGTCTAGCCAGTTAGATATTAATGTGAGTAAAAGAGAAAAAAAGATCGACGAAAACGCTGCTGCTTTTATATTACAAGGAGCTTTAGATTTTTTGAATAATTAATACTTGCTATTATAGAGGTTTATAGTTATAGAGTTGGTTTTAATGGCAATTAAATCAAATCAGGCTATTAAAATTTCTCAAAAACATCTATTAGGTATTCAAGATTTATCAATAAATGATGTTAACCTAATACTTGATGAAGCAAATTCATTTATTAAAGTAAATCAAAGTAAAAATAAGAAAGTTGATGTTTTAAGAGGTAAAACTCAAATTAATTTATTTTTTGAACCTTCCACTAGAACTCAAAGCTCTTTTGAATTAGCCGGTAAAAGACTTGGGGCTGATGTTATGTCAATGAATATTAGCAACTCAGCAATTAAAAAAGGTGAAACGTTGATAGATACAGCAATGACACTAAATGCTATGCATCCTGATATTATCGTAATTAGACATCAAGATTCTGGAGCATGTAATCTACTTTCACAAAAAGTAAACTGTGCAGTTCTTAATGCTGGTGATGGAAGAAGAGAGCACCCTACTCAAGCTTTGTTAGATGCATTAACGATTATTACTCGTAAAAAAAAAATACAAGGATTAAAAATAGCAATCTGTGGAGATATACTTCATTCAAGAGTTGCTAGATCAAATATTTATTTACTTAGTATGTTAGGAGCAGAGGTAAACATTGTTGCTCCAACAAATCTCATGCCAAAAGAAATTGAAAAATTTGGTGTGAATACTTTTACAGATATGAAAAAAGGATTGAAAGATTGTGATATTGTTATGATGTTGAGATTACAAAATGAACGAATGACGAGTTCATATCTTTCATCTAATAGAGAATATTACGAATATTATGGATTAACTCCTGATAAATTAGAACATGCCAAATCTGATGCTTTAATTATGCATCCTGGTCCAATGAATAGAGGTATAGAAATAGATACAATGCTAGCAGATGATATCAACAAAAGTGTGATTAAAGAGCAGGTTGAATTAGGTGTCGCGGTGAGGATGGCTTGTCTTAAAATATTTTGTGCATAATGAAAAAACAATATTTTATAAACGCAAATATAATTGATCCTTATAACTCAATGAATGAGAATGGGGGTCTGATCATAAGTGAAGATGGAAAAATTGAAGCCATAGGAAAGAAAGTAAATATTAATAATTTACCGAGTAGAGATAAACCAATTGATTTAAAAGGTAAGTATATTTTCCCTGGATTAGTTGATATGCGAGTTTTTGTTGGTGAACCAGGCTATGAGTATAAAGAAAATTTCAGGACTCTAAGTAATGCGGCACTCTCAGGTGGTGTTACTTCTGTTGTAACAATGCCTAACACAGATCCAGTAATTGATAACGTTTCCATAGTCGATTTTCTAAAAAGAAGAGGAAGAGATAAGTCAAAGATAAATATTTTTCCATGTGCCTCCTTAACAAAAAATACTGAAGGTACAAATATGACTGAATTTGGCTTGTTACAAAATAAAGGAATAATTGCATTCACCGATGGCGTTAAAACAATTCAAAACCCAAGACTGATGTCTAGAATAATGAACTCTGCTAAAGATTTGGGTAGTTTAATAATGCAGCACGCTGAAGATTATGAACTAGCAAAAAATGGTATGATTAACTCTGGAATAATTGCTTCAAAATTAGGTCTATCTGGTATACCTGAGATCGCTGAGCGTATTCTGATCGAGAGAGATTTAACATTACTGGAAAAAGTTAAATGCAGATATCATATCTCTCAATTGTCATCACAAAAGTCTGTCGAAGTAATTAAATCAAGAAAGGAAATAGTAAAATTCACATGTGGTGTTTCGATTAATAACTTATCTTTAAATGAAAACGACATAGGAGATTTCAAAACATTTTTGAAATTGTCTCCACCATTAAGAAGAGAAGAAGATAGACTAGCTTTAGTACAGGGTTTAAAGGATGATTTAATTGATGTAATAGTTTCAGATCACAAACCTGAAGATGAAGAGTCAAAAAGATTAACATTTGCTCAAGCGGCAACTGGTGCGTCAGGGATAGAAACTTTGCTGTCTCTAAGTTTAGAATTATATCATAATGGATCACTCAAATTAGAGACAATAATAAAAGCATTAACATCAAACCCTGCTAAAATATTAAAAATAAATAAAGGGAACCTATCTATTGGTAATGATGCAGATCTTTGTATAGTAGATATAGATAAACCATGGATTGTAAAAAAAGATAAACTTATCTCAAAGTCAAAAAATACATCTATCGAGGATAAAAAACTTCAAGGCAAGGTTACAAATACATTTGTAAACGGTAAAGAATTATTTAAGTTATAGCATGGATATTTTAATCATAGGTATAATTTCATATTTGATGGGTTCAATTCCGTTTGGATTGATACTAACAAAAATTTTTTTGAAAAAAGATATAAGAGACATTGGATCTGGAAATATCGGAGCCACAAATGTACTTAGAGCTGGTAACAAGACAGTTGGTTACATCACGTTATCTCTTGATATTTTAAAAGCTATAATCCCTGTAATATTTGTTAAAATTTATTACACAGATTATTTATATTTGGCATCATTATGTGCATTTATAGGTCATGTATTTCCTGTATGGCTTAAATTTAAAGGAGGAAAAGGTGTTGCAACATACGTTGGTATTCTATTTGCTATAAATATTTATTTTGGAATTATCTTTGCTTTATCTTGGTTTGTATTTTTTACTATAACAAAATTTTCATCTTTATCTTCATTAATTGCTTCTGTATCAGTTCCTGTTTATTTACTGGTCACGGGTCAATTCGAAGATATATTTTTTTTTATAATCATGTTTGTGTTAATATTTTTTACCCATCGAGAAAATATTAAAAGATTGAAAAATAAAGAAGAAACTAAGACAAAAATTTATTAATTTGACTATCTAACTCTTTTAGGTAGTTTGTCATTTATGAACTTGGTCATTGTAGAAAGTCCAGCTAAAGCCAAAACTATCAATAAATATTTAGGTGATAATTATAAAGTATTAGCTAGTTATGGTCATATTAGAGATTTACCCTCTAAGAATGGTTCTGTTGATCCAGATCAAGATTTTAAAATGGAATGGGAGATCGACAGCTTTTCAAAAAAATATCTTAAAGAAATTACTGACGCAGCTAAAGACTCTTCAAAAATTATATTAGCTACCGATCCTGATCGTGAAGGAGAAGCAATTGCATGGCATGTAAAAGAGTATCTGAATGAAAAAAAACTTCTTAAAGATAAAGAAATAGAGAGAGTTGTTTTTAACGAAATAACAAAAAAAGCAGTAATTCATGGCATTGAAAATCCAAGACAAATTGAACCCCTTTTAGTTGATGCTTACATGGCTCGAAGAGCCTTAGATTACTTGGTTGGATTTAATATTTCACCAATATTATGGACAAAACTTCCAGGCTCTAAATCTGCAGGAAGAGTTCAATCGGTAGCTTTAAAATTGATTACTGAAAGAGAACATGAAATTGAATCCTTTAAGCCAGAAGAATTTTGGACTTTAAGTGTCAAATTTAAAGATGAAAAAAATCAAAATATTCTTGCTAGTATTAGTCAACTAGATAACAACAAAATTGAAAAATTCTCTTTTAGAAATAAAGATGACATAAATAAAGCTATATCAAGTATCAATCAAAAAAAATTTAGTATTACTGATATATCAAGTAAAGTGGTAAATCGTAATCCATCAGGACCATTTACTACATCCACTCTTCAACAAACAGCATCAAGTCGATTAGGGTTTGGTGCATCAAGAACTATGCAAATTGCTCAAAAGCTTTATCAAGGGGTCGAAATTGAAGGAGAAACAATAGGTTTGATAACATATATGAGAACAGATGGCACTAATTTGTCAAAAGATGCTGTTGTGGCTTTTAGAGATTATATCAAAAAAGAAATCGGTAATGAATATTTACCTGAAAGTGCTTTAAATTATTCTGGTAAAAAAGCAAAAAATGCACAAGAGGCACATGAAGCAATAAGACCCACGGATATTATCAGAACTCCTCAAAGTGTAAAAAAGTATCTAAGCACAGATCAAAATAAACTTTATGATTTGATATGGAGTAGAGCTTTATCTTCTCAAATGCAATCTGCTAAATTTGATAGAAATACTATAACTATTACAACAAATAATGATGATACAGTATGCAAAGCAAGTGGATCAGTTCTCAAATTTGATGGATTTTTAAAGATATATAATAATCAAGGTAAGGACGATGATGAAGACATTCTACCCTCTGTGTCTAAAGGACTTGTAAATATTGAGTCCTTAATAGACGAACAGCATTTTACACAACCTCCTCCAAGATATTCTGAGGCTAGCTTAGTAAAAAAACTAGAGGAATTAGGAATAGGAAGACCATCTACTTACGCAAGTATAATTTCCACAATAGCTAATAGAGGTTACGCTGAGATATTGAATAAAAGATTTTTTCCTACAGATAGAGGAAAACTTATTTCAGCTTTTCTTGAAAAATTGTTCTCAAAATATGTGGATTATAACTTTACTGCTGGATTAGAGGATCAATTAGATGAGATTACAAGTGGTAAAGAAAGCTGGATAAAAGTTTTGGAGTTGTTCTGGAAAGACTTCAATAACAATGTGGCTGAAGTAAAGGAAAAAAGAACAAGAGAAGTTTTAGATCTATTAAATGATAGTTTAGGAGATTTGGTTTTCGATAAGGATGATAAAGGAAATATTGTAAGAAAATGTCAATTATGTAATTCAGGAACACTAAGCTTAAAAAATAGCTTTAGAGGTGGAGCGTTTATTGGTTGTTCAAATTACCCAGAATGTAAATTTACAAGACCTTTGTCTAAAGCTAAAGCAGCGGCACAAGCACAATTAGCTGAACCAAAATTTATTGGGAAACATGAGAACGGCAATGATATATATCTTAAAAATGGAAGATTCGGTCCATATTTACAATATGAAAAAATTCCAGAGGATATGGAAATTGAAAAAACACCAAATAAAAAAAAGAAAACAAAAAAACTTAAACCGGATGTAAATGAACTTTTAAAAAATGTCTCTATTCCAAAGGGTTTAGAACTAGAGAGTATAGATTTAGAAAAAGCACAATTTTTATGCTCACTACCAAAATCTTTAGGAATAAATCCTGATAATCAAAAAGAAATTACTTTAAACACCGGAAGATTTGGTCCTTACCTAAAGTGTGAAAATAAATCAGCTCGAATAGAAAATATTGAGGAAATTTTCTCTATTGGTTTAAATAGAGCAATAACATTAATTGCTGAGGCTAAACCAGGGAGAATGTCTTCTTCGATGATTAAAGATTTAGGTGAACATCCTGAGGATAAAAAACCAGTTAGAATTATGAAGGGACAATACGGACCATATATCAAATATAAATCTCTAAATGCAACAATACCTGAGGAAAAGGATCCAACAGAACTTACAATGGAGGAAGCATTAATATTGATTGAGAAAAGAAAAGAATACGATAAAACAAAAAAGAAAAAAAAGAAAAAATGAATTATCAAAAAAATTTAGAAAAACTTGGTTTAAAACTTCCTGATGCTAAAGCACCGGTTGGAAATTATGTTGCAACTAAAATAATAGGAAAGTTGTTATTCGTGTCAGGACAAATTTCAATTGATGAAAAAGGTGAACTAATAAAAGGAAAAGTTGGAAAAGATTTAGATGTTGACTCTGGATATAATGCAGCTAAAAGATGTGCTTTAAGTATTATTTCTCAAATAATGAAGGCATCTGATAATGATCTAACAAAGATCAAATCTTGTATTAAACTAACAGGTTTTGTTAATTCTACTGATAATTTTCAGGATCAACCTAAAGTAATAAATGGTGCATCTGATTTAATTGCATCTGTTTTTGGAGATGCAGGAATGCACACAAGAGCGGCTGTAAGTGTTAATAGTCTTCCTCTGGGTGTTGCTGTTGAAGTTGATGCTATATTTGAGCTTAATTAAAAATTTATCTTCCAATACTATAATACTTGAAACCTTGATTTTTAATTTTCATTGGAGAATATATGTTTCTCATATCATAAATAATAAATTTTTTACCTCTTACTAAATTCTTAAAATTGATCGATTTAAAATCATTCCATTCTGTGTGAATAATTACAAGATCCGAACCCTGTACAGACTCTTTAATATTATCAATATAAAAAACATTTTTGATCTTTGAAAGCTCTTTTTTAAGACCTGTCGGATCAAAATAATTTATTTTAGCACCTTTTTTTGAGAGTGCAGGTATCATTTTTAAACTAGAAGAGTCTCTCATGTCATCTGTATTAGCCTTAAATGTGACACCCAAGAAAGTAATTTTTTTATTTTTAATTTTGTTATTCAAAATTTTATAGACTTTATTAAGTAAAAAATTAGATCTATTTTCATTTGATTTTATAACTGATTTTATAACAGAAAGATTTATTTTAAACTTGTCCGCAGTAGAAATTATAGCTTTAGTATCTTTTGGAAAACATGATCCACCATAAGCAGGTCCTGCTCTTAAAAAACGACTCCCTATTCTTTTATCTAGACCCATTCCAATTGAAATATCTTCAACATTTATACCTATTTTTTCACACAAATTTGCGATTTCATTAATGAATGTAATTTTCGTAGCCAAAAAAGCATTCGATGCATATTTGATTAATTCTGCAGCTCTTCTTGATGTATGAATATATTGAGCTCCTTTAGAAATTAAAGGTGCATATAAATTATTCATTGCTCGGTTAGACTTTTTATCATTAGATCCAACAACTATTCTATCAGGAAAAATAAAATCTCGGATAGCTTCACCTTCTCTTAAAAATTCTGGATTTGATACAACAGAAAATTTATTCTTATTACTTTTTTTTTTTAGTAAAATTTTTTCTATTTCATCACCAGTTGTCACGGGTACCGTTGACTTAGTAACTATTATCTTAAATTTATTAATAGATAAACTTATCTCTTTTGCCACTTGAAAAATTTGACTTAGATCTGCACTACTACCTCCCTTTTTTGTTGGTGTTCCAACACAAATAAAAATTATATCAGAGTCTTTTATTGATTTTCCTAAATCTGATGAAAATTTTAATCTTTTATTTTTATAATTTTTATTCACTAATTCAGTAAGTCCAGGTTCGTAAATAGGAATTTTTCCTCTAGAAAGTAAATCTATTTTTTTTATGTCTTTATCTACACAAATGACATTATTTCCTAGATCAGCAAAACATACACCGCTAACCAAACCTACATAACCCGTTCCTATCATACAAAGTTTCATGATTTTGCGATTTCTAATGTTGATTTGATATAGCCATTCATACTTCCACAATCCAAATATTTCCCAGTAAAATTATGAGCAATAAATTTTTCATTGTTTTGTATCAATGATTGTATAGCGTCAGTGATATGAATTTCGCCACCTTTACCTGGTTTTTGATTTAATAATTTAGAAAATATTTTTTTTGGAAGAATATATCGTCCTATTACAGCTTTGTTTGATGGTGCTGTAGAGATTGAGGGTTTTTCGATAACATCATTTATAACATAATTATTTTTATTTATTTTTTTTCCTAATTTATAAATTCCCCACCTTGAGACAGTTTTTTTTGGTACATTAATACTCGCCATTACAGATGATTTATAGCGATTATGTATATTAATCATCGACTTTGAACAATTTTTTTTAATTATTAGATCATCAGGTAATAACATTAGAAAAAAATCATCTGTGATAAATTTTTTTGTTTTTAATACTGCATCGCCTGTTCCCAGTGGTTTATTTTGATAAACAAATTTAATCATCTTTTTATATTTCAAAATTTTTTTATATTCTTTAATAACTCTAGGATCTTTTTTCTTTTTTATTATCTTTTTATAAAAGCTATCCTTGTAAAAATAATCTTTTATCATTCGTTTTTTTTTTGAAATTATAAAAACTATTTTTTTAATACCAGCATCTGCGCACTCATCTAAAATATACTCAATTCCTGGTTTTCCATTAATAGGAAGAAGTTCTTTGGCAAATATACTGGTTAAAGGTAATAACCTTGTGCCTAGACCGGCTAATGGAATAATTGCTTGTTTAATCATTTAAATGTTTTACTTATTAAAGTGTTTTATACAAATGAAAACTTTATTAAACAATATTGATTTAAATGAGGCATTAATTGGCAATTCAAATATTGGATTCGTACCAACTATGGGTAGCCTTCATCATGGTCATATCTCATTAATTAATAAATCTCAAAAAATATGCGATAAAACCATTGTAAGTATATTCATAAATCCTAAACAATTTAATAACAAAGAAGATTACAAGAAATATCCAAGAAATATAAAAAAAGATCTAAAAATTTTAAAAAAGCTAAAAGTTGATTTTGTTTATTTACCTAAAATCATAGATATCTATAAAACTAAAAACAAAATAAAAATTAAATTAAATAATCAAGATAAAATACTGTGTGCCAAGTAT
>CABZAZ010000004.1 GCA_902523895.1 uncultured Pelagibacteraceae bacterium
TATTTTCAGGAATACACATCGTGTATAATTACGACAAATGGCCAATAAATTTGGACAAATCATACACCTTTCCATATCTTGAAAAAGGTAGTAATTACTTATTAAAAGTTTTTCCAAATGAAAAAACGTATCAAGACTCTAAAGAAAAAATTGAAGATTTATAATCCGAAGTTAAATGAAGAATGTGGTGTATTTGGAATTAGTAATGTAAAAGATGCATCAGCTTTAGCTGCTCTTGGATTACACTCTCTCCAACATCGAGGACAAGAAGGGTGTGGAATAGTAACATTTGATGGAGAAAGATATTATTCAGAAAAAAGATTTGGATTAGTCGGGGACAACTTTAATAAGGAAAAAGTTCTAGATAATCTAAAAGGTAATTTTGCAATCGGTCATAATCGATACAGCACTACTGGAAATAATACATTAAGAAACATTCAGCCTTTTTTTGCAGATACAAATGCTGGAGGAATTGGAGTAGCTCACAATGGAAATTTAACAAACTCGATTTATTTAAGAAATAAATTGGTTGAAGAGGGCGCAATTTTTTATACGACCTCTGACACTGAAACTATTGTTCAACTGATTGCAAAATCAAAGAGATTAAAAACTATTGATAAAATAATTGATGCTATATTTCAAATTCAAGGTGGATATGCATTAGTTATGCTGACACAAAATTTACTAGTAGGTGTAAGAGATCCTTATGGAATAAGGCCACTAGTCATAGGTAAATTAAAAAATAGCTATGTTCTTGCTTCTGAAACTTGCGCTCTAGATATTATAGGGGCAAAATTTATAAGAGAAGTTGACAATGGTGAAATTGTTTTAATTGAAAATGATAAATTAAAAAGTATTAAACCATTTCCTGAAAAAAAAATTAGACCTTGTGTTTTTGAATATATCTATTTTGCAAGGCCAGATAGTATTTTGAGTGGAAAAACTGCATATGAACATCGTAAAAATTTAGGAAAAGAATTAGCAAAAGAGAATAATATTGATGCTGATATTATTGTTCCAGTTCCTGATTCTGGAAATGCTGCTGCCTTAGGTTTCGCGCAGCACTTAAATAAAAATTATGAGCATGGACTAATTAGAAATCATTACGTTGGAAGAACCTTTATTGAACCAAGTCAAAAAATAAGAAGTTTGGGAGTTAAGTTGAAACTTAATGCTAACCAAACAACAATAGAAAACAAAAAGATTATTCTTGTTGATGACTCTTTGGTTAGAGGAACCACATCTCATAAAATTGTAAAAATGCTTTATGATGCCGGTGCAAAAGAAGTTCATGTGAGAATTGCTTGCCCTGAGATTAGATACCCAGATTTCTATGGAGTTGATACACCAACGAAAAAAGAATTATTAGCTGCCAACAAGAACAATGATGAAATCTGTCAATATATTGGCGCTAAGTCATTAAAATTTTTATCTGTTCAGGGCATGTATAAAGCTATTGGGTTTGATAAAAGAAATGAAAATTATCCACAGTTGACAGATCATTATTTCACTGGAGACTATCCTGTAAAACCTATTGATGAGTTAGGTGATAGTAAGATAACACAACTTTCTTTACTTAGCACTGCATCCAATAATTAATTTATGAAAAAAGTAAGTTTCACAGAAATGAAAAATGGAACCAAAGAGGATTATCTTTTTCTTGATAAACATGAAAAAGATTTTGCAAGCAAAACAGCAGATAGAATATTGAAATTTATGTCTGGACTTACTGAAACTTTAGAAGGATACCAGGTTTCAAGATTAGAACATTCACTTCAGAGTGCTACAAGAGCTTATAGAAATGGTGAAAGTGATGAAATGATTGTGGCTGCTCTATTACATGATATTGGTGACGAACTAGCTCCAATGAACCATTCAGAATATGCTGCGGCAGTTCTTAAACCCTATGTGTCAGAAAAAACTCATTGGATTGTTGAGAAACACGGTGAGTTTCAGATGTATTATTACGCTCACCATTTAGGAGGAAACAAGAATAAAAGAGATGAGTATAAAAATCATAAGTATTATCAAGATACTGTCAATTTTTGTGAAAAATATGATCAAAACTCTTTTGATCCAAATTATGACTCTTTGCCGTTAGATTTCTTTAAACCCTATGTCAAAAAAGTTTTTTCAAGAAAACCATATTCTTCAGTATAAAATTTTATAAGCTATATTATTAAATATGATCATTTCTAAAGAAAAAA
The DNA here is from genome assembly GCA_902523895.1 of uncultured Pelagibacteraceae bacterium. Taxonomy (GTDB): domain Bacteria; phylum Pseudomonadota; class Alphaproteobacteria; order Pelagibacterales; family Pelagibacteraceae; genus Pelagibacter. The sequence goes on from CABZAZ010000004.1 coordinate 2,208, forward strand.
TAATTGAATACTTTAAATCTGGAATAAAAGAAAAGGAAAATTTCAAGATTGGTATTGAACATGAGAAATTTTTATTCAATAGCAAAAACAATAAAAGAATTGATTACTCGAAAGTAAAAGAAATGTTTTCCGCTTTAAACGAATTTGGTTGGAGTTCAATAAAAGAGGGTGAAAATATTATTGGTTTAAATAAAGGAGGTAAAAATATTACTCTTGAACCAGGAAACCAAATTGAATTATCTGGAGAGAAGCTAAATAATATTCATGAAGCATGCTCAGAATCTTATAATTATTTATTTGAACTAAAACAAGTCACAAAAAAACTTAATATAAATATTGTGAGCACTGGTTTTGATCCCATTTCAGAGCTTGGTGAAGTTCCTAATAATCCCAAACAAAGATATAAATTAATGACAAAAGATATGCCATTAGGAGGGAAATTAAGTCTAGATATGATGTACAGAACTTGTGGAACTCAATTAAATATTGATTATTCCTCAGAGGAAGACTTTTTCAAAAAATTTAAAATAGTAAATTCAATAGTTCCAATTTCTATAGCTTTATTTGCCAATTCATCAATTGTTGAAAAAAAAAATAGCAATTACTTATCTTATAGATCGAAAGTATGGCAAAATACTTCTAGGGGAGGACTTCCAAAATTATTTTTTGAAAATTTAAATTTTGAAAAATATGCTGATTATATAATAGATTTTCCAATTTTATTTATACAAGACAAGCAAAACTATTTTTCTGGTAATAAATATACTTTTAAAGATTTTATGGAGGGAAGGATAAATGAAATAAAAAATCGTCTTCCGACTGAAAGTGATTTATCTTTACACTTAAGCACTATATTTACTGAGAATAGATTAAAAAAATATATTGAATTAAGATCTATGGATACCTGCGGCTGGGATTGTCTTTGTGCAGGACCTGCATTTTATATCGGACTATTGTATGGTAATTTAGAAGAAGTTTTTGATTTAATATCTTCATGGGACAAGAATAAGATAATCAATGCTTATCTGGATGCTCCTAAAAAAGGTTTTAATACTCAATTAATGGGTAAAGATCTTTTTTATTGGGCATCAACTTTATTAGAAATTTCAAAAAAAGGATTAAATAGTAGAGATATATTAAATAAAAGTGGAAAAAATGAAAGTTTGTTTTTAAATCACCTACAAAAAGTTATTGATAATAAAACAACAAATGCAGATCACATGATTAATAAATTTTCTAAAAACGAAGATTTAAACGATTTATATGATAAATAAAATTGTTGCTATACAAGGAAACCACCCTTCTAAACTTATTCCAAAAACAGATACGAGTGTTTTTTTAGCTAATGAAATTCAAAAAAAAAATTATAGAATTTTTTATTATGATCCTAAAAATTTATCAATTATAAATTCAAAAGTAGTAGCTGAGGGTTTTTTTATAAAGTTTAATTATGATAATAAAAAATTTTATAAAATTTTAAAAAAACAAAAGTTAAATCTTATCAAATGTAAATACATATTAATAAGACAAGATCCTCCTTTTAATCTAGAATATATATCTTCCACTTTTATACTTGAGACAATTAAAAATAAAGTAAAAATAATTAACAATCCTACAGCAATCAGAAATATTTCTGAAAAACTTTATTCAGTAAAATATCAAAAGTTTATGCCAAATACAATTTTTACACAAAATATACAAGAGATTAAAAATTTTTTTAAAAAGAATAAGTATGTAATTTTAAAACCTATTCATAGTTTCAGTGGAAATGATATTCACTTACTAAATAAATTTAAATTAAAGTTTGTTCAAAGATTAATAAAAAAACATAATTATATAATGTGCCAAAAATATTTACCTAAAATAAGTAAAGGAGATAAAAGAGTATTTCTAATTAATGGAAAAATATGTGGTGCTATATCTAGAGTTCCTCAAAAAGGCTCATATCTAAGTAATATGAGTAAAGGTGCAACTGCGAAAAATACTCAATTAACAAAATTTGAAAAAAGTATTTCTAAATTAATTGCTAAAGATTTGAAAAAAGATCAAATTTTTTTTGCCGGGATCGACTTTATTGATCAAAAACTCAATGGAGATATAAATGTTACATCCCCTACTGGTTTAAAAACATTGTTTGATATTTCCAAAGTCAATCTTGCTAAAATTTTTTGGAAATGTCTAAAAGCATGAAACACTTGACAGATCAACAAAAGGGATCGTTGCTTGCATTTGTTGCTGTTATGTTTATAACTCCCGATTCTTTATTTATTAGACTTTCTAATATTGATACTTGGGGTCTAGTTTTTTATAGAGGAATAATTCCATTCTTAACTGTTTTTTTTGGTATGTTGTTAATCTATAAACTAAATTTTTTTAAAATACTTTTAAAAAGTGGTTACCATGGTTTCATTTATGTAGTTACTTTTAGTATTACAAATATTACTTTTGTAGTTTCTATTCAAAATACTAATGTTGCAAACACACTAGTAATGATAGCAACTGCGCCAATGCTATCAGCCATACTAGGATCAATTTTTTTAAGAGAACCTCCTGATAGAAAGACATGGGTTTCAATAATTATTACTTTTGCAGCAATTATTTACATTTTCTTTGACTCCCTAAAATTAGGTAACTTTTACGGAGATATTTTAGGATTTATTACTGCTATTGGTCTTGCTGTAGGTGCGGTTACTATCAGATCTGCGAAATCTAAAAATTTAGTTCCAGCTGCAGTGGTGGGTAAGCTATTTGTTGCTACATTTGCTCTATTTTTTATTGAGAGTTTTGCACTTTTAGATAGTGATCTTATCATAGTACCTCTAATGTGTATTTTATGTGTTGCAATACCATTTGTATTAGTAACTATTGCTCCAAGGTTTATACCGGCTGCTGAGGTAAATCTTTTCTTCTTATTAGAAACAATCATAGGTCCAATATGGGTTTGGTTGATCATTAAAGAACAGCCTAGTATTGAAACACTTCAAGGTGGAGTTGTTATAATTGCAACGATCGCTATTCACTCATTTTTGAAATTAAAACAATCTTAATCTCCGTCACAATTAAGTCTTGATTTAATAATAGATGACGGATAATTAGCGCGATGTTATGGATAAAGTTTTAAAGAATTCCTGGGCACTGTTTTTAGGTATGGGATTTATAATGATGGCTTATGGCTTTCAGGGGTCATTACTTGGAGTGAGAGCTGTTCAGGAAGAATTTAGTTTAACAGCTACTGGTTTTATGATGTCTGGTTATTTTATTGGATACTTTATAGGGGCAGCAACTATTCCAAATATAATTTCAAGAGTTGGTCATATTAGAGTTTTTGCAGCTTTTGCGTCTTTAGCATCATTAATTATTTTGGTTCATGCAATTTTAATTCATCCATTTATATGGTTCTTGTTAAGAGTTTTCACAGGAATAAGCATGGTTTGTATTTACACAGTTGCTGAGAGTTGGCTCAATGATAGATCCAGTAATAAAAATAGAGGAAGTGTTCTATCCATTTATATGGTGATTCTTTATGGGTCAATGGGAATTGGAATGTTTTTGCTAAACTTCAGCGCTCCGAAAAATTTTGAACCTTTCATATTAATTTCTGTGATCACTTCAGTGGCATTAATACCTATTTTGCTTACTAAAAAAAAACCACCAACTTTCAAAAAAATAAACGTTATGTCATTTAGTGAACTTTATAAATCTTCACCCTTTGGAATGGTAAGCTCTTTTTTCTATGGAACAATTCAGTCTGCTTTATTCACCTTACTGGCAGTTTATGCAACATCAATGAATTTCACTATCTTAGAAATATCAATAGTAACTTTTTTACTAGCAATTTCTGGTGCAATCGCTCAATTTCCAGTTGGAAAAATTTCCGACGTTTATGATAGGAGAAAAGTAATTATTGCATCTACTTTTGGAGCTGCAATATTTGCTCTTATTACAATATTTGTTTCAGGACAAATGTATTTACCTGATGGATTAGCAACAAGTAAGAAATGGTTTTACATGTTTTTTGTTTTATTTTCTTTTTGTAGTTTGCCCATGTTTTCATTAATTCTTGCGCATACTAATGATTATATTACAAAAGATAAGTTTGTAGCGGCAGGTGCTGGGCTTCAATTTATATTTGGTTTAGGTGCAATGAGTGGTCCTTTTTTATGTTCAATATTTATGAACATTGTTGGCTCTAATGGATTTTTTGTTTTTTTATTTTTCTTTCATTCTTTAATAGGAGTTTACGGAATTCATAGAATGAGAGTTAGAGAAACTGTGGAAAATCCAGACTCTCAATTTGTTGCAATGCCTCAAACAATTACACCAGCTGGGATCGAATTAAATCCTACAACAGAACCCATTGAGGAACCAGTTAAAGATGAAAATAGAGAGATTTAATTAAGATTCTCTATATGCTCAGACATTTTAGATAAAACTTGTTTTTTAGTTAATTTGTCTGTTCGTATTAAAATTGCATCTTTTACTTTAACTAGTGGACTATTCTTTCTTTTCTTATCCATTGAAGTTCTTTTAGTTAATGATTTTTTAACTTTTTGAAGAGAAACCTTCTTTTTGATATCTAGCCATCTTCTATAACTTGCAACTTTAATATTGCACTTAAAGTAAAAAGCTAAATCATATTTTGGATTTTTTGCTAATATTTTACTAGCTATATCTCTGCCCTCTACACAAATCTTTTTATTTTTTTTTATTAATCCATTTTGAAAAGTATTTATTATTTTTCGAATATTCTTGTTTTTAGCAATAATAGCAGAATAGTTACTAATTTGTTCAGAGTGTAAATTAAATTTAACTATTTTTTTATAAGAAATATTTTTAAATCTTTTTTTTAAAAAACTAATATTATTCTTCGGTTTATAATTAATGATTTCTTTACTAGCATATCTATACAATAACCCTGAATTAATAAGTAATAATTTGTATTTTTTAGATATGAGTTTTGCTGCAGTGCTTTTTCCACTTGCTGACTCTCCATCACAAGCAATTATTAATTTTTTAAATTTTCTCACATAACTTTAATAATATTTAGATTTGTTTTATGCAAAAAAATTATGAATTTTATTGAATTTTTCAGATATTAATCACTTACAGGTTGAAACTCAAAATAAGCACAAATTACCTCATTACAAGACTGAAATATTGAAAGTAGGTCAAATATTTGTTTCTATTCAAATTATAAAAATATGCCTAGAAAAAAAACTAAACAAAAAAATTTAAAAAAAAGTACTGGGATAGTAAAGATTAGTAAACTAGCTCCAAAATCCTTTTTGAGTAATGCTTTCTCTAATTACAAAAAAAATAAAGAACTTAATAAGATTAAAGCTATCAAATTAGAAAAATTAAAAGAAAAAAATCAAATTCTTAAAGAACGAAAAGATCTTAAGGTTTGGGAAGAAAGGCTTATAAAAGAAAGTAATAAATTAAAATTTAGTGAGGATGAATTGAGATTAAAAGAAAAAGAAATTAAAATTAAAGATGATGCACAAAAGCTAGAGGCATCGAGATTGGTAAAAAAAGATGAAGAATTAATATTAATAAGTAAGGAACTAAGAGCTAAAGAAAAAGAATTAAAGCTTAGAGATGAAGCGCAAAATAGAAGAGATATTGATTTAAAAGTTAGAGAAGAAGAGCAAAGAAACCTTGAGCTTAAAGAAAAAAGAAGAAAAGAGAGAACCTTAAAAATGATCAAGGAACAGGAGGAAAAACAGAAGGAGCTTGAGTATATCAAAATAAAAGAATGGGAAGAAAAATTTGATAGAGAACAAAAAGCAAAAGAACATAGGGAAAATTTAAGAGAGGAAAGATTAAGACAAAAAGAATTAGAAAAACTTCAATCTTATGAAAAAAAAGAGACCTCTGTTGATAAAAACCTTTCCTCTGGATTAGAAAAATTTAAAATAGATGTTACAAAAGAAAATTAATCAAATAATCTTAAATTTAAATACCAAAATTATATTAATATTTACAAGACTTTTAATTAGATATTAAAACCCTTTCTTCTAAGAAATTCTGAGAAAATATCATTTTACTCAAAATATCTGCAAACGAAAATTGGTAATCTGAAATATTACAATCCTTAAAATGTCTATCAGTAAACATGTCTTTTCTTTGTTATCTTTATGATTATCATTACTAATTCCAAGTTTACAAACTTTAGACATAATTTACTAATTCTCAATAACATTATATTATTAATAGATTAATAAATAAAAAAAAGTAAACTTTGAAATATTCTAAAACTTTTAAAAATATAAAATCATGAGGAAAATACTAACAAATATAACAATAAGTTTTTTAGAATTTTTTTTTGCAAGAAAATTTTTAATTCCATTAAATACTATTTTTTTAAAACTTATATTGAGATTCTTAGGATATAATAATTATAAAGATTTTTATTCAAGTGGTGAAATTCATTTTTTAAGAAAGGTTTGCAGAGAAAACCCAAGAATATGTTTAGATATTGGAGCAAATATTGGTAAATATTCGAGTTATTTGCTTGAAAATAGTTCAGCAAAAATAATAGCTTTTGAGCCAATGCCAAAAACTTTTAATGAATTAATCAAATTAAAAAAAAAATATCCGAACCGTTTTTTTATTAATCAAATGGGTCTTGGACAAAAAAAAGCTCAAAAAGTTATTTATTTTGATAAGGACAATTTACAGTGGGCTAATTTTAATTCAGAAGTGAACAAAATTGATTACTTAAAAAATAATAAAAAAAAAATTATGTGTTCTTTAGACACTCTTGATAATTTCATCAAAAGAAATAGAAAGATTATAAATTCTAAAATTGATCTTATTAAAATAGATACAGAGGGATTTGAATTAGAAGTTTTAAGAGGTGCTGAAAAAACAATCAAACAATTAAAACCAAAATATATTCAATTAGAATATAATTGGCATCATTTATTTAAAAATACCAATCTATATTATTTTTCGAAAGTTCTTAAAGATTATAATACTTTTAAAATTCTACCATTTAGTAAAAAATTATTTAAAATTAATACTGAAAAACCAGAACATAATTATTTTAATTATTCTAATATCGTTTTTATAAGAAAAAAATAAATGCTTAAAACAGTATATCTTTTTTATCCATCTTTTGAGAAAGGTGGAGCTACCAAAAATCTGATAAGAATAGTTAATTTTTTACTTAAAAAAAAAATAAAAATTCTTTTTTTTACTCGTGGTGCTAACAAAAATAATTTTATTAAAAATAAAAATTTAAAGATCATTAATACAGAACCTCTAAAAAAATTAAATTTTTTACCAATGAGATGGAATTTAGCAATATCCTCAATGATGAATTTAAATTTTTATTTAAAAGAAAATAAAAAGAACTCAATAATATTTTCTATGCAAAGTCATATACCTGCCATTATCATTGCAAAAATTAATCAAATAAAAATTGTGATTAGAAATTCTGAAGAGCCAATTAGCGCCACTTTTTATGGTGATAATAGGATCTTAAGTTTTTTTGTATTATTTTTAAAAATAATTTTTTATAACTTTTCAGACAAAATTATTGCAATATCAACTAGGTCAAAACATTCACTACAAAAAATAGTTTTATTAAAAGAAAAAGTAACTCTAATTTATAATCCTTATTTAGAAAAAATTTTTAGGATAAAAAAAATAATGAAGAAAAAATCAAATAATTTTAATATTTTATCAATTGGCAGACTCACAAAACAAAAAAACTTTATTTTGTTAATTAATACAGTAATCAAATTATCAAAAAAATATAGAAATATAAATTTATTAATAATAGGAAATGGTGACCTCAAAAATCAACTCACAAATAAAATAAAAAACCAGAAAAATATCAAAATAATTAATTGGAAAAATGAACTAAAAAAATATTATTTAAATTCAGATTTATTTGTTTTGCCATCTTACTACGAGGGCTTGCCAAATGTTTTGATTGATGCTGTAAATAATGAAATACCAATTATTTCAACGAACTGCAGTGGAGCAAGTGATATATTACACAAAAACTCTGGAGGATTTATAGTTCCTGTAAACAATCAAAATGAATTAGAAAAAAGAATAATTTTTGTGATGGAAAATTATTTTATTGCAAAAAATAAAGTTCTAAGAGCAAAAAAAAAATTACATAAATTTTCTAATATAAATTTAGACAAGTATTATAAACTTTTATGTGATACATATTATCATTGATAAATTCTTAATCTAGTCAGGTATAATAGAAAAATAAAAGACTAAAAAAATGAAAATAGCTGTCATACCTTCTACATTTTTGCCCTGGATCGGAGGTGCTGAAATACAAACGCACAACACTGCCAATAAAATGGCTGAACTTGGTAATGATGTAGATATATTTATTTTAGAGAAAAATAAAATTGAAAACAAAAAATACAATACTATTAAATTAAATAAATTATTAATAAATTTTATTTTTGTTTCAATATATTATTTTAAATTAAATCTCATTTTCTTGCTTGAATATTATTTTAAAAAAATTTGTGTAAAAGGAAAGTATGATATTTGGCATTTCCAATCTGTAAATTATAAAACTTTGTTATATGTAAAAGTACTAAAAAATCTTAAACAAAAAGTTGTGGTTACATTTCATGGTGCAGATATTCAAAAAGATGATGAAATTTTATACGGATATAGATTTGATAAAAAATATGAAAATTTGTTGTCTGAGACTATACATTTTTTTGATAAAGTTTTTGCTATATCAGATGATATAATCAAAGAATTAAATTTTTTCAATTTTCCAAAAGAAAAAATAATTAAGATTCCTAATTCAATTGAAATTAATAAAATATCTAATTTTGGTAATAACAAAATTGAGTCTGAAAAGCTAAGGATTATCACTGTGGCTAGATTTTACGAAAAAAAAAAGGGCTTAGACCTTATTGAAAAAATATCAGATATTCTTATCAAAAATAATATAAATTTTTCTTGGACGCTTGTTGGTAGAAATTCCAGCTTATTGCTAAATAAAAAATTCATAAATAAAAATATAAAATATTTTATTATAAAAGATGAAATAAAAAACACTGATGAATTATTTTTTCCACATTCAGATTTAGTTAAGATCTACAAAGATAATAATGTTTATGTAAATTTGGCTAGAATTGAGTCTTTTGGTGTAACTATTATAGAAGCACTTGCTGCAGGACTGCATGTTGTTTCTTTTAATACAAAAGGTGCAAATGAAATCTTAATAAATAATCAAAATGGATACATAATTGACGAATATTCTTACGAAAAAATGGCACAAACATTAATGGATAAGTTTAATGATAAGTCATTTGATAAAATCAATATGAGTAAAGAAATTATCAAATATGAACTAGAAATGAATACAAAACTTATAATAAAGAATTTTTCTGATTAGGAAAATAGTCTTTCAAATCACCTTCTCTATATACATCAGCAGTACAACAATGAATACCGCCACCAAAAGCATATGCATCTCTTAATTCAACAGGAACAACCTCCATTCCCAATTTATCTAATTGTTCAGCTTGATAAACCTCACTTTTTTCAACACAGACCGTTTTAGGATCCAGAACTAAAACATTCATAGATAACCATACTGATGAATAACAAAGTGGTGGTGGTTCATTATGTGCAGGTTGAGCGCTATCAATTATTTTCCATCCATTATCCTCAAATAATTTTCTTTGTTCTTTAGGAAGTCTCCTTTGAGGATTATTGATTATAATACCTTCTTTAATGGGTGTAAAAGTTGCGTCTATATGAATCGGGTAAGGATCTCCAGGAAAATTAACTGCATGGACTCTATGATCTTTAAAATGTCTTCTAAGCCAATCAATTCCTTTTAAATTTGTTGTAAAACCGTGTTGTACAATTAAGTCTTTACCAAATCTAAGAACATCTGCTGCATCAAATAAAGGCTCTTCCTCTGTAGTTACAAAAAATTTTTCCTCAGTCCATTTAAGTCTCTTTTGAATTCCAATTTTGTCTGACAAATAATCCTCATGGTAATCAGCGTTTGTTAATCTAGGCTTTGGAGCTGTCTCATGACGCATATTATTATCTTGTTCAAAATATTTTTTTATAAGAGGTCTATAATTCAAATATTCGAACCATCTACATCTATAACTCATTGTTGCTTCAAGCATTTCATTGCCAACTGTAAGAATAATATCTCTTGCTGGCATACATCCAAACATACTATCAACCTTCCAATCAGGAGTGGAAATTTTTTGATTATGATTAATAGGAAAAGGTCTATCAACTTTAATTCCTCTTTTTTTCAACATCGATGCAAAATTGTTTAATAGTTCATTTGCTTTATCAACTGTATCTTTAGTACGTGGTCCGTGAGAACCTTTCATATCAGAGTCCTCAGGCACTTTAGCATCTAAAGCAGGTTCTGGCGCAGGTATGCAACAACCATCTGCTTTTCCAACAATAACATGTTTAAGTGGATCCCATTCATTCCAGCTATTAACAATAACTTTATCTTTGCTCATTGTTTATAAATTAATTTAAAGCTATAAATCTTTTATTCCATCGCATTACTAAACTGTAATAAATTAATGAAATAAATAGAAAAAAACCTCCAACTATAGTGTAAGTATCAGGCACTTCATTTATGCCTAAGATAGGTAACCAAACCCAAAAAATTCCACCAATAACTTCAGTCAATGATAATAATGTTAATTCTGCAGCAGGAATAGCTTTTGAGCCAATAGAATATAAAATTAGTCCTAAGCAAACCAATGTTCCATGAAGCGAAAATAAAGCTCCATTATAACTTGTTGAAAAGAATACTTGTTTGGTACTTAAAAGCATTATAGATGCAAAAACAAAACAAAAGAAACCAGAAAAAGCTACAGTTGTAAACTTTGGGGTCTCTGTTCTCCACCTAAGAGTTACAGAAAAAACAGAGAATCCAATTGAAGAAAGCATTCCAAAAATAAAACCAACAACGGAATTAGATCCAGTGCTTCCGAAAGCCATTATTATTATTCCAACTGTCGCAATAAAAATAGAGATCCAAACATTTAATGAAATTTTTTCATTAAGAAATAAGAAAGCAAGTAGTGCAGTAAAAAAAGGCATTGCAGCCAAACAAAGTAGTGTAATTGCAGCTGATGTATTAGTAATTGAATAAATAAAACTTATCATAGCAATTCCTAATCCAGTTCCACCAATAATGCCTGAGTATCCCATCTTCAAATAATTTTTATAAAATTTAATCCCCTCTTCAAAATAAAGATAAAGATTTAAAAGGATAAAAATTGTCAATCCTCTACCAAATATGTACTGCCATGGAACTTGGTTAGGATTATCCATATATCTCACAACAAGAGGACCAAAAGACCATAAAATTCCGGCAAACAAAACTACTGGAACTGCAATTTTGGGATTTTTTAATTCTAGCATCTGCGGAGATTAAATCTAAAAATTTATAACTACAACAAAAATGAGGTAGCTTTAACCTTGAATATAACTTTTCCATTTTAAGTTGTGTTGAAAATATTTCTATTCTTGATTGGTTTTTATTTGTCATATAATTAAAAATTAATATGGATTTAGAAGTGCTAAATATTGCTGCTGACACAGATAATAACAGAGATATTAAGAACAGGACACATGTTTCAAAATTAAAAAATTCTTTATGTGGGGACGAAATGCAAATAGAGCTTGTATTAAAAAACGAAAAAATTTTAGACTTTGGCTATCAAGGTAAATCTTGTGTATACTGTCAAGCTTCAGCCAGTTTGTTATCAAAAATTTCCATTAATAAACAAAAAGAAAAAATTAACGATTTATGTGATAGGGCTGAGTCATATTTCAATGATGATGTAAAAATTGCAGATAAAAAATGGATTTCTTTGAAAAAATTAATCAAAAAGAAAAATATCAATAAAAAAGATTGTATATTGTTACCTTTCAAAACTTTAAAAAAGATAGTATCAAACTAAGATATGAGTAATCTTAAACAATCTCTTTTAGCTGGTTTATTTTCAATAATTACAATAGGAATTTTAACTTTCCTAACTTATAGAACTGAGTTTGGGATTTTTCTGTTAGCCTCATTTGGATCATCTATGGTTCTACTTTACGGATATCCTGAAAGTCCATTTGCTCAACCGAAAAATGTTTTTTTTGGTCATTTGATTACAGCAATCGTAGGTTTGCTTTTTTTAAACTTTCTTCCATTACCAATTTTCTTAACTATCCCATTAGCGGTTGGATTTGGGGTTGGCTTAATGATCTTATTAAATGTTACTCATCCACCTGCAGGTGGTAATCCAATAATAGTTATTATTGGTAGTGTCTCTTTTGATTACTTGCTAAGTCCTGTAATATCAGGATCAGTTATAATTATTATTTTTGCAATAATTGTAAACAAATTTATTTTGAAAAAGTCTTATCCAAGCCAAAAATAATTTTTTATGAAATAATAAAATTATTTTCAATAAGTAGACCTATTAATATTCCTATTGCTAATGCTATAATTAATTTCTTCTTATTCACTTTTTTAGTACTGGAGATTTTATACCTTTGATGCCTGATGAAGATAATTTTGATCTTATACTTTGCTTAAGATTTTCCCAAAGCTTAGCCATTCCTAAAGGTTCATAAATCATAAATATTATCATCAATAAACCAAATATTACCTGTTCGATTGATGAAATAATTGTAGCATCAATAGCTCCGTGAAATACATTGTTTCCTATAGCATTTAAAAGAACTGGAAAAAGCAAAATAAATGCTGCTCCTATAAAAGCTCCATTAATAGTCCCAAGTCCCCCAAGAATGCACATAAATAAGATTTTAAAAGATAATTTAATATCAAAAGCAACTGGCTCCAAAGATTTGAGATAACAAAATGCAAAAAGTGCACCAGCTACACCACAATAAAATGCACTGATAGCAAATGCCTGAACTTTAGTTCTTAATAATGAAACTCCCATGGACTCAGCGGCAATATCCATATCTCTAACTGCCATCCAGTTTCTGCCTGTGCTTCCTCTTGCCATATTCATAGCTAGTAAAGTTAAAATTGTGGTAACAGCCAAACATACAAAATACATAGCCAGTGGGGTTGTAAATGGTTTTCCTAAGATTACTATATCTTGCGCAGTTATGATTCCTGATGAGTCATAGTTTTTAAACCATCCAAATTTATCTATCATCCATATAATAAAAAACTGTGAGGCTAGTGTTGCTACCATTAGATAAATTCCTCTTACCTTTAGACTTGGTAAACCAAATAAAATTCCAAAAGCTGCAGCAATTAAACCTGAGACTATTAGTGAGCCAACGAAACCAAGATCTGGCACTCGTAAAATAAGATTAAACATTGCGAAAGCACCTGCAGCCATAAACCCAGCAGCACCCAAAGCTAATTGCCCTGTGTAACCCATTACAATTTGTTGTCCAATAGTAGCAAGAGCCAAGCAAAGCCAAGGAATTAATATGGAAGTGTACCAATATTCTGTTTTAATAAATGTTGGTATTATTAATACGCTTAAAACCATACAAACAGCTAAGTTGATCAGGTCTTTTTTTGTGTAAGTCATAAAAACTGGTTTCATAAATTAAACTCTCCTAATAATTTTTTCTCCAAATAAACCTTCCGGTCTATATAATAAAAAGAATATTGCTAATACATATGGAGCCCATCCCTCAATAGCTCCCCCAAAAAACGGTCCGATATAAACCTCTAATATTTTTTCTACTGCACCAATAATTAAACCACCAATAATTGCCCCTGGAATAGACGAGAATCCACCAATAATTAAAACTGGCAAAGCTTTTAGTGCAAGATCAACAAGAGCAAATTGAACACCAGCTCTTGCTCCCCACATCATTCCCGCTACCAAAGCTACAACACCTGCAGCAGACCAAACTAACAACATTATATGTTTTAAAGGAATTCCTATAGAACTCGCTGCTCCTGCATCATCTGCAACAGCCCTCAAACCTAATCCAATTTTTGTGTATTTGAACAATAAAAATAGACCGATAATCATTATAGCTGCAACTAATCCTGCTGTGATATCAAGTGCACTAATAAATAATTTTAAATTATCTGCGATCCATGGTACGGGAAAATCTCCTATACCTAAATCTAATCTTCTTACTTCTACTCCCCATGCTGCTTGAGCAAGTCCCTCTAAAACATATCCTAAGCCAATTGTTGCCATTAACACTGTATCTTCGCTGGCATTCATCAAAGGTCTTAAAACCAATCTTTCAGTACAAAGACCAACAACAACCATCAAAAAAGCAGCTAGAATAAACGCGAGTACAAAAGGTATATTAAAATCTTGCATGAAACCACAGAAAGCAAGCACAGAGAAAAAAACCATAGCTCCTTGTGAAAAGTTAAAAGTTGCTGAAGCTTTAAAAATAAGAACAAATCCCAAAGCAACTAAAGAGTACATTGTACCAGCAAGTAAACCACCAACTAGAACTTCCATAAAAAATAATAGTTCATTTGCCATATTTTAATCCTAGTGTTCTACTCCTAAGTAAGCATCTATTACTTTTTGGTTTGCCATTATTTCATCTGGTGTTCCATCACCAATAACCTTGCCATAATCAAGTACAACAACTCTATCAGATATATCCATCACTACTCCCATATCATGCTCGATTAAAACCATTGTTGTGCCAAGTTCATCATTTACTTTTAAAATAAATCTACACATATCTCTTTTTTCTTCGACATTCATCCCTGCCATTGGCTCGTCCAATAGAATTATTGAAGAATCGGTTGCAAGAGCTCGACCTAACTCAACTTTTTTTTGTAATCCATAAGGCAGTTTTCCTACAGGAGTGTCTTTAATGTCTTCTATCTCTAAAAAACTTATTATTTCTTCTGATCTCTCTCTATTTAATTTTTCCTCTTTTTTTACTTTTGGAAGTTGTAAAGCTACCTCAAGGAAATTGGTCTTTGTGTGAAGTTTTCTACCTACTAAAATATTATCCAGTACTGACATTCTTTTAAAAAGAGCTAAGTTTTGAAATGTTCTAGATAAACCCATTTGAGCCATAATATTTGGAGTTATATTAGGTACTACCTGTCCTCTAAAAGAGACAGTTCCTTGTTGAGGCTTATAAATCCCATTAATACAGTTTAACATTGAACTTTTTCCAGCCCCATTAGGTCCGATTATTGCCCTAACCTCGTGCTCAAGAACATTAAATGATGTATCAGTGATAGCCTTAACACCTCCAAAGGCTAGTGAAATATTATTCACCTCTAAAATTGGCTTTCCTATTTTAAACTTTCTTTCGTATGCCATCTTTAATTAATCTTTTTGTTTAAACTTTCCTCTTTAAGAACATCTCTAAAGTTTTTTCTACCTTTTTTTGATATACCTAAGTATAATTCTTTTACTTTATCATTGTTTAATAAACTTTCCGCGGTCCCCTCGAGCATCACTTTTCCAGTTTCAATGATGTAACCATAATCAGAATTTTTTAGTGCAATATTAGTATTCTGTTCAGCAAGCAAAATACTAACTCCTTCTTTTTGATTTAACTCTTTTACAATATTAAAAATCTCAGCAACTAATTGAGGCGCTAGACCCATTGTTGGCTCGTCTAATAACAACATTTTAGGTTTTGCCATCATTGCTCTTGCAACTGCAATCATTTGTTGTTCTCCGCCTGATGTAAATGCCGCTTGACTTTTTCTTCTTTCTTTTAGTCTTAAAAAATAAGTATAAATTTTCTCTAATTCTTGATCAATATCTCCTTTAGATAATTTTCTTGAATAAGCTCCAGAAATAATATTTTCCTCAACAGTTAAATGACCAAAACATCTTCTACCTTCTAATACTTGAACCATTCCAAGTCCAACCATTTGAGATGGGTTTTGTTTTTCTATTAGATTTCCATCATAATCGATTGATCCTTTTGTAACTTTACCTCTTTCAGAAGCTAGCATGGTTGAAACTGCTTTTAGTGTTGTACTTTTACCCGCTCCATTTGCTCCTAATAAAGCAACTACTTTTCCTTTGGGAACTTTTAAAGAAACATCATGTAAAGCTAAAATGACGTTGTCATACATTACCTCAATATTTTTTATATCAAGAATGTTTACAGAATTACCACTCATTATTTTTTTTCTTTAAATTTTGTTTAAATGGGAAGCTTGAAACAGTTGAAATTGTTTAAGCTTCCCACTCATGTGAATATTAATTGATTATATTAATTATCCACATTTTTTTGGTGTAATGTTGTTTTCTTTAGCAAATTTTGCTGCAGAGTCTTCAACTAAACCTCTAATAAATTTAGGGTCTAATGGAGCTTCCCAACCAGTTACCTGATTGAATTTTTTTCCATCCCACTGCATTACAGCAAATTTACCGGCACCTTCATGGTTTGCACACGAAATAGCAAATGGAGCTAACATTCCCCCAACTCCAAGTTCTTCAAGTCTAGCCTCAGTCATGTTTAAAGCTTCATAACCATCTCTAAACTCAGCACCAGTCACTGCTTTACCAACTTTGTTATGCATCTTTTGAGCATTTTTCAAAGCCTCAATCCACATAACTGCAGCACCTAGTCCTCTATTCCAGTAAACTGAACCAATTCTATTTGGATCAGCTAAGTTACCTTTTCCAGAACCATATACTTTGTCTTTGATGTCTTTAACTAAAGGATATTCGCCTGGTAAAGCATTAGCAACTGCGTAAGTTCCTATTGCAGCATCACCTGCTGGATACATATCCTCTTCAGCAGCACCGAATGTTACGTACATCATTCTATCTCTTGGGAAATTAATTCTAGCAGCATTAGTCATTGCTGTTGAATTCATTCCAGAACCTGCTCCCCAGAAAGTAACCCAATCAGGATTTTCTCTTCTGATTTGCAGCCATTGAGATTGTTGTTCTAGACCTGGAGGTGGAATTGAAATTTCAACTAATTTCATTCCCCAGTCAGAAGTTATTTTTCTCATTGCCGGTAATGGCTCTCTTCCGTAAGCAGAGTCAATGTGTAAGTGAACGATTTTTTTACCTTTCATCTTATCAATTCCGCCTTCGATCTCAGCCATAAATTTTAATTTAACAGCTATTTGTGACCAGTAGTGACTTGCAGCATTAAATACCCAAGGCCATACTCTTCCATCAGCACCGTCAGTTCTTCCATAACCATATTGAGCTAAAACAACATTGTCTTTTGCCATACGGTTAATAACTGCATATGCTCCTGGTGTTCCCAAAGTATCAAATACAACTATTCTTTGACCATCTTTTTCAAGTAGTCTTTGGTAACACTCAACTGTTTTTACAGCGTTGTACTCAGTTTCACATTCTTGCCATGTAAGCATGACTCCATTCACTCCGCCTGTCATATTGACATAATTCATGTAGTCAATCTGAGCCCCATAGTAACCAGTCCCCATTGCTGAATAAGGTCCAACACGGCTACTAGCTACAGGAAAGTATTGAGTTTCCGCTCCAAATACTTTTTGAGGTAAAGCGAGTGAAGAAAATAAAGCTACAACTACTGTGAAAGTAGATGCTAGCCTTTTTAACGTTTTAGTTAACATTTTTATCCCTCTTATTAAGTTAATGATTAAGTTAATCACATGCTTCAGTTTTGTGCAAATTTTAATCATTCCAGTTCGCACCTTAATGTCGCATTACAACTATAAGATGAAATAAATCATAAGTTGAAAAAAATCATATTTGTTAGGATTGTTTCTATCTTTTTACAAATAATTCTATTTACAGCGGAAACTTAACAGTCAACTTGATGATTTTACCTAATATTTTCCACACTCAATCAGGAAGAATTTCAATAATTTTTTATAATTAAAGTGTCTCCTTTGATTACTTGGTAAGTCATTTAATAATTATTGTTTTTACAATTCATATTCATAAATTTATTTTTAAAGAGACTAATCCATGTCAAAAATAATTCATTGCTTGAGATCCTAAAATAATGTTAGATGCCTTAAATAAATTTAAAAATATACAGGAGTTTAAATGAAGATATTATGCGTATTATATGATGATCCAAAAGGTGGAATGCCTAAATCATATGCACTTTCAGAATTACCTAAAATAGAAAAATATCCAGATGGAATGACTTTGCCATCCCCTAAAGGAAGAGATTATACACCAGGACAATTACTAGGATGTGTGTCTGGTGAGTTAGGACTAAGAAAATTTTTAGAGAGCAATGGTCATGAGTTAGTAGTGACTAATAGTAAAGATGGAGATGGGTGTGAAGCTGACAAACATATTGTTGATGCTGACATTGTAATTTCTCAACCGTTCTTTCCATATTATTTAACAAAAGAGAGAATTGCTAAAGCTAAAAATTTGAAAATGGCAATCACAGCAGGAATTGGTTCAGACCATGTTGATTTACAAGCTGCAATGGATAATAAAATTGATGTTGTAGAAGTTACTTATTGTAATTCAAGATCTGTAGCTGAACATATCGTTATGATGATTGTTTCAATGGTGAGAGATTACCATAATCAACATAGAATTGTTAATGAAGGTGGCTGGAATATCGCTGATGCCGTTCAAAGATCGTATGATGTTGAAGGTATGCACATTGGAACAGTTGCTGCAGGACGAATTGGTTTAGATGCATTAAGAAAAATGAAACCATTTGATGTTCATTTGCACTATTTTGATAGACATAAACTACCTGATTCAGTTGAAAAAGAATTAAACCTTACATTTCATGAGTCTGTAGAGTCAATGGTAAAAGTTTGTGATGTAGTGACAATTAATTGTCCTCTTCACCCTGAAACTGAAAACTTATTTGATGAAGCAATGATAAGTAAAATGAAAAAAGGTGCTTATATTGTTAATACTGCAAGAGGTAAAATCTGTAATAGAGATGCTATTGCAAAAGCATTAAAAAGTGGTCAATTAAGTGGTTATGCTGGAGACGTATGGTTTCCTCAACCAGCACCCAATGATCACGTGTGGAGAAGCATGCCACATCATGGTATGACACCTCATACTTCTGGAACATCTTTGACTGCACAATCAAGATATGCTGATGGTGTAAGAGAAATATTGGAATGTTTCTTTGAAGGTAAAGAAATTAGAAATCAATATTTGATTGTAAAAGACGGTCAGTTAGCTGGTATGGGTGCTCACTCATACAGTAAAGGTTCAGCTACTGGTGGATCCGAAGAAGCAGCAAAATACAAAAAAAAATAATTTCAAATATAGTTAATAAAGGTGGCTACTTGTATGTAGCTACCTTTAAAATCTGGACTTATCATAACGAATTTGTTTATGATAATTAATGAAGTATTTTTTCATAATTTTCTTTTTTTTAATTGATATAAATTTTTCATATTCTGCTCAAAAAGATAAGGCATATTTCGCTGGGGGATGTTTTTGGTGTGTTGAGGAGTCATTTGAAAAATTGAAAGGTGTGGAAGAGGTAATTTCTGGTTATTCTGGAGGTATTACTGAAAACCCAACTTACAAAGAAGTTACATATGGAAATACTGGTCACTTTGAAGTTGTAGAAATAATCTATGATAAAAAAGTTATTTCATTTAAGGAGTTACTAGAAAATTTTTGGGTTAATATTGATCCATTTGATGCTTACGGTCAATTTTGTGACAAAGGATATAGTTATAGATCAGTTGCATTTTATCAAAACGATGACGAAAAAAAATTAATAGAAAAAGACATAAAAGATTTACAAAATAAGTTTAACAAAAAAGTTGTTACATACATTAGGAATTTTGAAAAATTTTATAAGGCAGAGAAATATCATCAAGATTTTTATAAGATTAAATTAGAAAGATATCTTAAATATAAAAAGGCATGTGGAAGAGAAGAATTATTAAAAAGAATCTGGAGCCAATAAACTTTATGAAGAACAATATGAATTGGAATTTCGATAACTCTTATTCAAGACTTTCTGATGCATTTAAAGAACATATTGAACCTATTGCTGTAAAAAATCCTGAATTAGTTTTAATGAATGAAGATTTAATTAAAGAATTAAACTTGGACTTTTCCAAAATTGATAAAAATGAATTAGCAGCTTTATTCACCGGTAATATTCTTCCAGAAGGGACTAATGCTATTGCTCAAGCTTATGCTGGTCACCAATTTGGACATTTCACAATGTTAGGAGATGGAAGAGCAGTTTTAATAGGAGAGCATTTAACGAAAAATAATGAAAGATATGATATTCAATTTAAAGGTTCAGGTAAAACAGCATTTTCAAGAAATGGTGACGGCAGAGCTGCACTGGGTCCAATGTTAAGAGAATATATAATTAGTGAAGCGATGCATCACCTAAATATTCCCTCAACGAGAAGTTTAGCAGTAGCTAAAACAGGTGAGGAAATAATGCGAGAGACTCCATTGCAAGGTGCTATCCTAACTAGAGTGGCTTCAAGTCATATTAGGGTTGGAACTTTTCAATATATTGCAGCACGTAATAAAAAAGATGAGTTAGAAATTTTACTTAATTATGTGATTAAAAGACATTATCCAAAACTAATAAATTCAAACAATAAAGCTTTAGACCTTTTGAACGTCCTTATAGATAAACAAATTGATCTAGTAGTTAATTGGATGCGTGTTGGTTTTATTCATGGTGTTATGAATACTGATAACATGACAATTTCTGGTGAGACAATCGATTATGGTCCTTGTGCATTTATGGATGCCTATGACCCAAAAACTGTTTTTAGCTCGATTGATAGGATGGGAAGATATGCTTATTGTAATCAACCAGCTATTACAAAATGGAATCTTTCAAGATTTGCCGAGTGTTTAATCCCTTTAATTGATGAAAATGAGGATAAGGCGGTTAAAAGCGCAACAGAGTTAATTGATACTTTTGGTAAAAAATATGAGAAAAAATGGTTGATCATGATGAGGAAAAAACTTGGATTATTTGGTGAAGATAACAAAGATAAATTTTTAATTGTTGATTTGCTAACTTGGATGCATCAAAACAAAGTAGACTATACAAATACTTTTTGTCATTTAATGAATCTTAAAGATTATGATGATGACTTATATAAAGATGATAATTTTCAAAACTGGAAAAAAAATTGGCTAGAGAGATTAAAACTAAATAATAATACTCAAGAAAATTACACAAAATTAATGAGAAGTGTTAATCCTCTTGTGATTCCTAGAAATCACAAAATTGAAAATGTATTAGAAAAAGCCAACGATAGTAATTTTGAGCCATTCAATGAACTTTTAGAAATTTTAAAAGCACCATATGACCTGAAAGAAAATATTTCGGATTATCTGAAAATGGACACCTCTTTTAATGATTACAAAACTTTCTGTGGTACTTAATTTTATTAATTAATTAGAAAATTTTTAGCATTTAAAAGTAAATTATAGCACGTAAGGTTCCGGTCTTGCTTTCGCACCTAATACTCTTTCTACTGCCATATTTGAAATATCAATCGATTGATAAGAGCCTGTTGTGATTAGTTCTGTTAAAGCTCTTCCAATTCCTGGTGCTTGCATTAATCCTCTTCCAGTAAAACCAGTCGCTAAATAAACGTTTTCAAACTTTGGATGTTTTCCTACAACCGCATTATTGTCTAATCTATTACAATCATAATAACCTGCCCAACCACCGGTTAACTTCAATTCTTCAAATACTGGAATTCTTTTAGCTAAAGCAGGCCAAACCAACTCTTCAAAATCATCCCAGGCTGGTTCAAGATCTGTAGCATCAAAAACTGATTTTGGTGAGCCAGCTAAATACTCTTTACCTTCAGGTCTCCAATAAACTCCTGTTGTTAAATCTCCAGTTAATGGCATTTCAGGAATATGTTTTGGGCACTTAACTCTAAAAACTGTGTGCTTTTGAGGCTCTACAGGAATATCCTCCAATAATTCTTTTGTCCAACATCCAGCGGCAGAAACTATTGTTTTAGCATTTATTTCCGATAAAGACTTAACCTCACCTTTAACAAATTCTGCACCTTGCTCTATCGCTTTACTTTTTAATGCTGTGTGAAAAAGGGAAGGATCAATCCATCCTTCACTTTTATTGTCAGTAAATGTAGCCGTTTCTATTCCTTCTTTGTTTATATAAGGAAAAAACTTGTCTAACTCAGAACCTTTGATGTTTTTTGTTCCAGCGTCACATGCTTTATGATTTTCAAGAGCCCTATATTGTTCGTCTGCATGTTCTGGCCCAAACATTAATAGATATCCATTTGGTACCATGCTTGCAGTAGGATTAGGATTTTTTTCTGTTTTCAGCAACTCTGGTATTTGAAAAATAAATTCTCTAGCAAATTTACCTAATAAAATATTTTCCGTTTGAAAAAATTGTCTTCTAAAACCGCCGAGGGATAACGGAAAGGAAGCTGATTTATAAGTTGGGTCTCTCTCAATTACTTTAACTTTTCTTCCCTCTTTAGATAGGAAATAAGCAGTTGCTGCACCAATTATTCCCCCACCAACTATTACAACATCATCCATTTAATTTAGCACCATTAAGTTATAGTTAAGAAATAAAGCATAGAAACACCAAAGTAAATATGGAATCATTAAGTAATAACTTACAAAATTGACACGTTTAAATCTAATAATCAAAATTATTATCAAAGTTATCAAAATCACAAGAACAACTAATGCAAAAAATATTTGATGTAGTCCAAAAAAAACAATACTCCAAGTTGCATTAAAAACTATATGAATAAAATAAATATAAATTGTATTTACATCTCTTTTTTTACTATGCCAAAAAAACCAAATAGCTAACGTCATCATTATGTAAAGTGTTGTCCAAACAGGTGCAAATATCCAATCTGGCGGATTATAATTCGATTTCACAAGACTAGAATACCAGGGCTCTTTGAAGCTAATTGAGACCAAACCTCCAGTAAATGATGCAGAAAAAGTGACAATTAAAAAAAGAATTAATGAATAAAATTTATTTTTTAGCATATTAGTATTATACATCTTTATAATATGAATAAAAAAACTATTTGGATCACAGGTGGTAGCACAGGAATTGGTAAAGCTTTAGCAATAAAATTTGCCAAAGAAGGTTGGAATGTTGCAATATCAGCAAGACGTGAAAATTTACTAAAAGAGACTTGTGAAGAGCATGAAAATATTAGTTCGTTTCCATTAGATGTGACCGATAAGAATAAATGTAAAGAAGTTTTTCAAAATATAGTAGATACTTTTCAGGGTGTAGATATTTGTTTTTTCTCAACTGGTACATGGGATCCCAAGAAAGAAAGAGATATTGATGTTGAGCAAATTGAAAATGTATTTAAAGTAAATTTTTTCGGAACATTAAATAGTATTAAAGCTGTAGAGAAATATTTTAAAAATAGAAAAAGTGGGACAATAACTATAGTCTCATCTATCGCTGGTTACCGAGGATTACCTAATTCAACTGGATATGGGCCATCCAAATCAGCTTTAAATAATTTAGCTGAAAGTTTATATTTCGATTTTGGTAGATCAAATGTTCGGGTGTGTCTTGTCTCACCAGGTTTTATTAAAACACCGATGACTGACAAAAATGATTTTAAAATGCCTTTCTTAAAAACTTCTGAATATGCTGCAGAAAAAATTTATGATGGTTTAGTAAACAAAAATTCTTTTGAAATTCATTTTCCAAAATCTCTAACAACTATATTGAAAATATTAAGTTTCTTACCAAACAAAATTTATTTTGGCTTAATAGGGAAACTTACAAAATATCAAAAAAAAAATTAATCTTTTACAAAAACAACAGTTAATTCAGCGACTTTGAAACCAAACTTAGTCATTGTAGCCCTGTTAATTGCTACACGTTCATCTTGTTTAAAAATCCAATCATCAAAAGTAATTTTCATTTCTTTGCCTTTGACTGGGACTAACAAAACATATTCAAATTTGAAAGCTGGACCATACGAATATCCTTTAGCTTTACCAACAACATCTCCTGCCGTACCCTCATAATTATTTTCATCAATTTTAGTGATTTGCCATTGTCTAGTTTGAATTTCCCCATCATCCCAATTAAATTTTTCGTCGAGTATCAGTTGTTTACCATCCCATTTTCCGTTTAAATCTGCAGAAAATTGTCTTGTGACTTTTCCAGATCTATTTTGAAGCACACCCCAAGCTTTTACATTGCCGGACAAATAATTTTCAATAATCAATCTAGGTTCTTTATTTTTAAAATCTTCTGGTTTCATAGCGCTATTTTTTGAGCAGTTTGTAATTAAGAAAAGAAAAATTATCAATAAAATTGATTTGTTATTTTTAAGTTTAATCATTCGTTTCCTTTAAAGATCATTTATTTTGAAGTGAAAATTGAATTAAATCTATATTTTTCGATTTAAATCCTGCCTCACAATAAGAAAGGTAAAATTCCCACATTCTTTTAAAAGTTAAATCAAATCCTTGTTTCTTAATTAAATCCCACTTTTTATTAAATTCATTTCTCCATAATGCTAATGTATCGGAATAATGATCTGCATAGGAGTCATATGACTTGATAGCTAGACCATTTTCTGAGACATATCTATTAATAATATTCTTACTTGGTAAAAAACCTCCAGGAAAAATATATTTTTGTATAAAGTCTGTCTTGTTTTTATATCGGTCAAACATATTATCATCTATTGTAATTGCCTGAATAGCAGCTCTTCCATCATCTGATAGATTGTTTTTAATAGTTTTAAAATAACTTTCTAGGTAATTTTGTCCAACAGCTTCTATCATTTCTATTGAAGCTATTGAATTATATTTATTTTTTAAATCTCTATAATCTTTAATTTCAATATTTACTTTTTCGTTTAAGCCACATTCGTGAATTCTTTTTTTTGCATATTCAAATTGTTTTTTCGATATAGTAATGCAATCTAATTTAACATCATATTTTTTTCCTAAATATTCAGCAAAACCACCCCAACCACATCCAATCTCTAAAATTTTGTCACCATCATTAGGTTTTATTAAATCGATTAATTTTTGATATTTATTATTTTGTGCATTAGACAAGTCTTTATTTCTCTCATCAAATATTGCACTTGAGTAAGTTAAAGTTTTATCAAGCCATAGTGCAAAAAACTCATTACCTAAGTCGTAATGTTTTGAAATATTATCTTTACTTCGATCTCTGGTGTTTTTAATAAATATATTTTTTACATAATTGACTACTGGAAAGTCTAATAGACCAGAAAATTTATAAATTATTTTAATATTTCTTGCAGTGATTTCAATCAAGTTTGAAAGATTGTCAGTTTCAAATTCATCCCTCATATAAGATTCTGCAAAACCAACACTTCCTCCTTTTATTAAGTTAAAAGTAAAATTTGGTTTTTTTATTTTTAAAAATGATTTTAAAGGACTATTAGGATTTCCAAATTTTAATAATTCACCATTATATTTTGTGATCTCTAAATACCCGTGTTTAATATCTCTTAAAATTTTGAATACGATTTGATCTGAAAAGTTATATAAGCCCATCAATTCTCAAAAGTAATATTGTTTTTAATTTTAAGTTTTTTTTTTACAAATCTTATTCCTTTAAGCCATAATTTAAAGGCTTCAAAATGTATCGCCGAGATAATTTTAAATGTCATTAAAGGGTGTTTTATATATGATTTAAGTAGTTCTAGGGTTGTAAAATCTGCCCTTATTCCATCTTGTGATGCAAATAAGATTTTTTCATTTTGCTGATATTGATCAATAACGACTGAAATCTTTTTAGAGGGTTTTAAGACTCTAAAAAAATAATTACAATTCATTTCAATAAAAGGAGACACATGAAATTTTTTGAAACAGTTGTGTTGTAACATATTATTTTTATCTACTCTAAAAATATAAGTATGTTGTTCTCCAAAAGTATTTTTTACCTCATATAATATTGATATTAAATTTTCATTATGATCATAAACAAAGAAAACACTAAGAGGATTAAACACATATCCAAAAATTCTTGGATAGCACAAAAGCTTTATTTTTATATCTTTTGAAAAAATATTATTTTCCTCTAAATTTTTTTTCACCCATTCAGTCAAAGATGAGCCATCTCTTTGACCATGATCTTTGTCAAAAAAACTGATTAGATTAAACCGGTTATATGAGAAAAAACTTACATTTTTACTCAGATTATTTAGATCAGATAAATCGATTAATAATGAAAATACACTGTATTTAAAATAATGTTTTTTTGGTTTAAATCTTTTGTGTATTACTGTTCCATTGTAAATTGAGCTAGTCATTAAGGTTTTTTAGCATTTCAATTGATGATTTTATTCCATCTTCATGAAAACCGTAACCAAAATAACTACCACAAAAAAGAATATTTCTTTTATTTTGCAAATTTTTAAGCTTACTTTGATAGTCTAAAGCGGATTGATCAAAATATGGGTGAGTGAATTTAACTTTTTTCAAAATTTTTGTTTCATCAATATCGAGGTATGGATTTAGTGTAAGAAATATATTTTTTTCACATTCTAAATTTTGAAGTAAATTTAACCAGTAAGTGATTGAATTTTTTTCGATTTCATTTTTCCTCATAGATGAGTTCCAAGCACACCATGCATTCTTATTTTTTGGCATAACTGTCTCATCTGTATGTATATAAGCCAAATTTTCTTTATAACTGAAATTTGACAAAACTTCTTTCTCTTGATCAGTTGGATTTTCAATCATTGATAATGCCTCGTCCGCATGTGTTGCAATAATTACTTTGTCGTAATCAAAAAATTCATTTTTTCCACCATAGTACAAATCAATACCATTTGATTTACTAATGATTTTATTGACTTTATAATTTTTAAAATATTCTCCACTAATTTTAGATAGGATTGTTTTCACATATGACCTACTTCTATTAGAGACTGTGTACCATTGTGGTCTATTTTTAAGTTTAAATAATCCATGATTTTGAAAAAATTTTAAAAAGAATTTTAAAGGCATCTTGTTCGCAGCATATGGTGGCATCGACCAGATTGCAGACACCATAGGTATTAAATGATAATTGATAAATTCTTTCGAAAGATTATTCTTAATCAAATAATCACCCAATGTAATATTTTCGTTTAAATTATCTAGTTTATCAGATTTTTTATAAAATTTTATAATATCAAAAAACATTTTTAAAAATTTAATATTAAATAAATTTGTCTTATTGGAAAAAATTCCATTTAATCCTTTTCCACAGTATTCAAAGTTTGAGCCATCTACTGATACAGAAAAGGACATATTGCTTTTTTCAATTTGAATTTTATTTTCATTAAAAAAATTAACTAGATTTGGATAAGTTTCAAAATTAAACACAATGAAGCCTATATCCACTGGAACTTTTTTGGCTCCAATCATTAGATCAATTGTGTTAGAATGACCACCAAAGTGATCTTCTCTTTCAAATAAATCTACGTGATTTTTTTTTGATAGATAATAGGCGGCACTTAATCCTGAAATGCCTGAACCAACTACAGCAATTTTCATCAATAATTATGCTGCATCTTCTTTAAATTCATCCATGCTAGGACATGTGCAGAAAATATTTTTATCACCATAAACATTGTCTACTCTTGCAACTGGTGGCCAAAATTTGTTTACTTTTAAAAATTTCGCTGGGTAAGCAGCTTGCTCTCTAGAATATTTGTGGGTCCAATTATCAGAAGCCAACTCAGTGTCAGTATGAGGAGCATTTTTAATTGGATTATCAACTTTATCAAATTTACCGGTTTTAATTAAATCAATTTCTTGTTTAATCTTAATTAGAGTATCACAAAACCTATCAAGCTCTGACAAGCTCTCACTTTCTGTAGGTTCAATCATCATTGTTCCAGCCACAGGCCAAGACATTGTTGGTGCATGAAAGCCAAAATCAATTAATCTTTTTGCGATATCTTCCTCAGTGACTCCTGTTTCTGATTTGATTGACCTAATATCAATTATACACTCGTGAGCAACATTACCATTTGAACCTTTGTATAAGATTGGATAATGGTCTTTAAGTCTTTCAGCAATATAATTTGCATTTAGTATCGCAACTTTAGAAGCTAGTTTTAGTCCCTCTGATCCCATCATTTTTATATACATCCAAGAAATTGACAAAATACTTGAGCTTCCCCATGGAGCAGCAGACACAGCTCCAATTCCTGTTGCTGGACCACAATCCTTAACAACTGGATGATTAGGCAAATAAACTTGTAGATGTTTTTTACATGCAATAGGTCCCATTCCTGGTCCACCCCCACCATGAGGGATACAAAATGTTTTATGTAAATTTATATGACAAACATCCGGACCAAAATTTCCAGGTTTGGCTATACCAACTAGTGCATTCAAATTTGCCCCATCCATATACACTTGCCCACCATGTTTATGAATTAGTTCACATATATCCATAATTTTTTCCTCAAACACTCCATGAGTAGATGGATATGTGACCATCAAAGCTCCTAAATTTTCTGAATGAAGCTCTGCTTTTTTCTTTAAATCAGCAAAATCAACATTACCTTCTTTATCACAATTAACTACAACCACTTTCATTCCAACCATTTGTGCACTGGCAGGGTTGGTTCCATGTGCTGAGCTTGGTATTAAACATATATTTCTATTTTTATCACCTCTATCTAAATGATATTTTCTGATTACCATTAGTCCTGCATATTCGCCTTGAGCACCTGCATTTGGTTGAAGTGAAACTCCCGAAAAACCGGTAATTGATCTTAACCAGTTTTTTAAATCAGTGAATAATGTCCTATATCCCTCCATCTGCTCAATAGGTACAAATGGATGGGGCTCAGCTAACTCTCTCCATGAGATAGGTATCATTTCTGCAGTAGCATTTAATTTCATAGTGCAAGAGCCTAAAGCTATCATGGTTCTGTTAAGAGCTATATCTTTATCTTCTAACTTTTTAAGGTATCTAAGCATTTCTGTTTCAGAGCGATATGAGTTAAAAACAGGATGTTCTAAATATTTGGAAGTTCTCAATAAACTTTTTGGTAAATTGGGTAGACTTACTGTTGGATCTTCTTTTTTTATGGATTCTGCTGCATTAAAAATTTTTAATAGTTGATTTACTCTATAAACATTTTTTTTCTCATCAAAAGAAACAGCAAGCATATCAGAGTTTACTTTTCGAATATTAACTTTTTGATTTAAAGCATTTTTATAAATTTGATCAGTTTTTTCTTTGGTTATAATTGTAACAGTATCAAAAAAGTAATCAGAATATATTTCATATCCAGATTGTTTTATCTTATCAGCAAAATTTTTAGCTAATTGGGAAACTCTCTCAGAAATTTTCTTAATTCCTTCTGGACCATGATAAATAGCATAGGCTGCAGATACTATGGCTAACAATGCTTGAGCGGTACAAATGTTACTTGTAGCTTTGTCTCTTCTGATGTGTTGTTCTCTAGTCTGTAGTGATAATCTATAAGCCTTATTTCCATGTCTATCTACTGAAACACCAACTATTCTACCTGGCATAGATCTTTTGTATTCATCTTTTGTTGCAAAAAATGCTGCATGTGGTCCTCCATAACCCATCGGAATACCAAATCTTTGTGAACTGCCAACTGCAATATCAGCCCCAAGTTCTCTAGGCGTTTTAAGCTTCGCGAGCGCAAGAATATCACATGCTAGAATTGCTTTACCATTTTTTTTATGAATTTTACTTATTGACTCACTTGGATCTTTAATATCACCTAAAGTTCCTGGGTACTGTAAGATTCCACAAACAATATCCTCTTTTAATTGTTCTAAAACTTTGTCTTCATTTCCAACAAGAACTTTAAGACCCATTGGCTCTGCCCTAGTTTGTATTACATCGATTGTTTGCGGATGACAATTTTCTGAAACAAAAACTAAATTACTTTTACTTTTATCAAGTCTATAACTTAAACCTATAGCCTCTGCTGCCGCTGTACCTTCATCAAGTAAAGATGCATTTGCAATATCCATTCCTGTGAAATCAACAATCATTTGTTGAAAATTTAAAAGCATTTCCAATCTGCCTTGAGCTACCTCTGGCTGATAAGGCGTATAAGAGGTATACCAGCCTGGATTTTCCAATATATTTCTTAAAATTACATATGGTGTATAAGTTCCATAATAACCCATGCCTATAAAGTTTGAGTAAATTTGATTTTTTTTTGAAATTGCTTTTAATTTTCTTAATGCTTCATACTCTGAATTAGACTCACCAATATTTAGTTCACCCTTGAACTGTATTTTTTCTGGAACAGTATTGTCAATTAAATCATCCAATGATTTATAATTTAATTTTTTTAACATTTTCGATTGATCTTGTTCAGATGAACCAATATGTCTTTTTATAAAATCTTTTTCAGAATTATGTAACATTATGTTGTAGTCTCCTTTGCAAACTTATCATATTCATCTTTACTCATTAGAGAATCCATCTCAGACTTATCTTTAATTCTAAGTTTAAAGAACCATGCGATATTTTCTGGATCTTGATTTATAATTGATGGGTTATCGACTATGCTTGGGTTGGTTTCTACCACTTCTCCACCTACTGGAGTATAAACATCACTTGCAGCTTTTGTCGACTCAACTACTCCTGCTGTTCCATCTTTTTCTAATTTTGAACCTTTTTCTGGAAGTTCAGCAAACACAATATCACCTAACAACTCAGTAGCATGCTGAGTAATCCCTATTGTTGCAATATCTCCTTCAAGTCTAATCCATTCATGTTCTTTAGAATATTTAACTTCACTCATTCATTCGATCCTTTCACATAACTTTTTTTATAAAATGGTAAACTGCAAATGCTTGCTGCATGTTTTTTTCCTCTAACCTCTAAAAAGACTTTAGTATTTTTTTTTGAGAATTCATTTTCTACATAGCCCATTGCTACAGGTCCATTTACACTTGGCCCAAATGTACCACTAGTAATCTCCCCAATATGAGCATCTGATTGATTAAATATCTTTGTTTTTTCTCTAGCAATTACTCTTCCCTCAGGTTTTATTCCAACTCTAATTTTAGTGACACCGTTATTCAATTGTTTAATAATAATGTCTGAACCAATAAAGTCTCCTTTAGATATTCTCTCTTTTGAAATTGCCCACTTTAAATTTGCTTCTACCGGGGTTTTTTCTTTATCAAGATCGTTACCGTACAAACATAAGCCAGCTTCTAATCTTAAAGTGTCTCTTGCTCCTAAACCAACTAGCTTTGAACCTTTATCAATTAATTCTCTAGTCAATTTACTCACGAAATTATTTGAAATTGATATCTCGAAACCATCTTCACCTGTATACCCAGATCGAGTAATGTATACTTTCTGATTATCAAATAAGAACCAGTTTCCAGACATAAAATTTAAATCTTTTACTCCATCAATGACATCATTTAAGATTTGCGATGATTTAGGTCCCTGAATTGCTATTAAGGATCTATTTTCGTCCAAAACCATTTTGTACTTTTCTTTTAAA
The DNA here is from genome assembly GCA_902523895.1 of uncultured Pelagibacteraceae bacterium. Classification (GTDB taxonomy): domain Bacteria; phylum Pseudomonadota; class Alphaproteobacteria; order Pelagibacterales; family Pelagibacteraceae; genus Pelagibacter. The sequence goes on from CABZAZ010000004.1 coordinate 33,619, forward strand.
AGTTCCTTCAAAATTTTAAAATCATTGTCTTTACACGCTGCATTAAGAATTATTAAAAAACCTTCATTAATTTTTGTAATGATTAAATCATCTTGTATCCCAGCATCTTTATCCATTAAGAAGCTGTATTTTGAATGATTTAGTTTCAAATTTTTCAAATCTAATGGGAAAATTTTTTCTAGATCTCTAATTAGTTCATCACCACCATAAATAAATAATTGACCCATATGTGAAACATCAAAAATACCAGAGTGATTTCTTGTGAATTTATGCTCCTCTACAATACCTTCGGAATATTGGATTGGCATCTGATAACCTGCAAATTCAACAAATTTAGCATTATAATCTTGATGTAATTGGTAAAGCGATGTTTTTTTTGTTTCCATATTAACTCATTATACCCATCTGTATATTTGCCTGAGAGTTTTGCTCCTTCGGCGAGAATTAAATCTCTTTCCAGAGTTAATATGTTACGGTCCTTTTTGCCTGAGAGATTCCTGGGCAGTTGCTCCTTCGGCGCTACGATAATTTGTAGTCTCTCCCGTAAGTCAATAGTCCTATAAGTGACACAAAATGTCAATTGGAAACGATTGCCTTAGGCTTTTTTAAAAGTGTGTAAAACTGTAGTAATACAGCAAATAGTATTATTGCTCCTCCTATCAATCCATACAATGAAGGTATTTCGTTAACGAAAAGAAAAGCCCAAATAGGACCGAGAACAGATTCGGATAACATGATTATTCCGACCATTGCGGAAGGAGTTGTTCTTGCGCCAATTGTAATAAATATAAAACCAAAACCTATTTGAAAAAAACCAGCCAAAAAACCTAAAAAAATATCATGAGGTGAAATCATTATTGTGGGTGAAAGGGATAAACCGATAAGACATGAGCTTATACCTGCAACGAATTGTGCTGGGACCATATCTACAGATGGAAATTTTCTAACAATCATTATCAAAACTGCAAATGTAATTGGCATTGTGAAAGCTGCTAAATTTCCAGATAATTCTCCTGGAGATAATGAATTTCCAACCATTAAAAGTACGCCAGACATTGCTAAAACAATTGAGATCAACGTTATTAAGTTAATTTTTTCTTTTAAGAAAAAGAAACCAAATATAGCTAAAAATAAAATTTGAAGTGATATAATAAAATTAGTATTTGCAACTGTAGTATTATACATCGCAAAAACATAACCACAAAAACCAATAGATAATATTAATCCACCAATAAAACCTGGCAATCCAGAGTCATAAAAAGATTTAAAAACTTTGCTTTTATAACTGATTATCAAAAAAGTTAAAACAGTAAGGGAGAAAAATAAGGATCTCCAAAATAATATTTGCCATAATGTTGCTCCCTCAAAAGATTTTACTATTAGTCCACCAAAGCTTAAACTAAGTGCACCAAAGAATATCAGTAATGGACCGGGTAAACTTTTTAAAATATTCATTAAATTTGTGAAATTAAATTTTGAGTCTCTAAGTCATACAATTTAAAAAGAGTTTCTGCACTACTTAAATCGACCTCCTGAAATTTGACTCTGGAGCCAGGAGTTAATTGAACTAATTTATCATAATCAGCACTTATAACGACGCCGATTTTAGGATATCCCCCTATAGTTCCATGATCTGAAAGCATGATTATTGGATTACCATCAGCCGGCACTTGTATCACCCCCTTAATTAAGCCCTCAGATCTAATATTAGTATCAATTATATTTTCTATTTTTTTTCCCTCTAATCTCATTCCCATACGATCAGATAATTTAGAAACTTTAAATTCATTTTTAAAAAAAATTTTCTTACCCTCTTCAGAAAAATAATTGAAATTTGTGCCTTTAATTACTCTAATATTTTCTATCTTTGTATTAACATAATTTAGTTTTCTAAGCACAAAGTTATTATTAATTTCTTTAACATTAATTTTTTGGTTAACAGATAACTTTTCTCCATTATTGGATCCTAACTTTGCTTTAGTATTAGTTGAACAACTAGACCATTGAAATTGTAAATCAAATGTACCACTGATTGCTATATATCCATAAACGGATTTATTAGTTGATAAAATATCTAGCTCGTCATAATTTTCTAAAATAAATGATTGATAACATTCTCCATCAATTAAATTATCACCTTTTTTAATTTTGAAACTGACATCGCCAGTAATAGCAATATTAATTTTATCTCCATGATATTTCAAATGAGGGCCTTGATAAGCAAATTCTATCACTGGATCATTATGATCATTTCCAACAAGTTTATTAGCCAATAAATAATTTCTATTATCCATAGCTCCACTGAATGGGACTCCTATATGATAGAGATTGCTCCTTCCAAGATCTTGGAAAGTTGAATTAATACCTGCCCTTATAATTTCAAAATAATTTTTATTCATGATAATTTTGATATTTTTCTTTACTAATTCTTTTGAATGTAACTAAATCGCCCGGATTAATTAAATTGGGTTCTTTTTCTTTAGTGTTATCAAAAATATTTAATGGAGTATTTCCAATGATATTCCATCCCCCAGGGCTTTCAAAAGTGTAGATATTAGCGAATTGCTCAGTCAAACCAATTGAACCCTTTGGAACTTTAACCCTAGGAGTATCAAGACGTTTTGCTCTAAGATTTTCATCTAAATCTCCAAGAAAAGGCATTCCTGCAATAAAACCTGTCATATAGCAAAAAAATTCTTTTTCAAAAAAACTTTCATATATTTTTTCCTCTTTCATCTTTAGTTTTTCTTCTAATCTTTTTATGTCTAGAGAAAATTCTTTCTCACAACAAACAGGAATTTCAAATTTTTTATTTTGAATACTATCACCTTTAATAATCTCAATATTATCAATAATCTTTTTTAGTTTATTAAAATTAATTTTTTTAAGATCAAAAGAAATAATCAATTTATTATATGATGGGGTAAGATTATTTATTCCTGGAATATTTTTTTTTTGAATAGTTTTAAAGTATTTGATTACGTGAGTGTTAATGTCTTTATTTATCTCTTTACCAAAATCACAATATAAAGCTGCGTCACCAAGATTTGATATATTTTTTATCATGCCATGTTATACTGAAGAAAAATGAGTATTGAAATTAATATAAATTGTGATTTAGGCGAGAAATCTAAACATCATTCTAATAAGCATGATCCTGAATTACTTGAGATAGTTAATTCAGCAAATATAGCATGTGGTTATCATGCAGGTGATGAGGAAACTATGAATCAAGTCGTAGAAATATCAAAAAAAAATGGTGTCAGTATAGGAGCACATCCATCTTTTAATGATCCTGAAAATTTTGGGAGAGAACGAATGAATTTATCCTCTTCTGAATTAGAAAAATTAATAACTGATCAATATGAAATTCTTCAAACAATTTCGTCTAACTATGGTGAAAATGTAACTCATATAAAACCACACGGAGCTTTAAATAATATGGCATGTGAAGATATTGATTTAGCAACGACTTTAGCAACAGTAATTAAAAAAATAAATCCAGAGTTGATTTATTTAGTGCCAACTGGATCTAAAATGGAACAAGCTGCTAAAAAATTAGATATGAAAATTGCTTGTGAAATATTTGCTGATAGAAATTATGAAGATGATGGAAATCTTGTATCAAGAAAAAAACCTCATGCTTTAATCACTGACCCAGAGCTAGCAAAAAAACATGTATTAAAGATGGTACAAACTCAGTCACTTAATTGTCACAGTGGGAAACAAATACCTTGTGAAATCGATTCTGTATGTATACATGGCGATAATATTAGTTCTTTGGAAACAGCTAAATCTATAAGAAAAAATTTACTGGATAATGGACTAAAACTAGAAACATTAAATAAAATGAAAAAATTTATATGATTAAAAATTTACTAATTTCACTATTTATATCTACTTTAGTAGTCTCAAGCTCATATGCTGCAGGATCGAGCGACAGTGGTTCCTCTAAAACTAAAACAAAATATGATATGGCAGTTACACATATTAAAGCAGCAAAAAATTTTGAAAAAAAAGATAAGTTAGAAAAAGCAAAAAAAAGTTATTTGAAAGCACAAAAATTATTGGTTCAATCTAACAAAAATTTTCCAAATAAAGCTGATACATTAAATTATCTTGGTTTTACAACTCGAAAGCTTGGTGATTTTGAAAATGGTGAAAAATTTTATTTACAAGGATTAAAAATTGATCCAAAGCATATAGGCATAAATGAATACCTTGGTGAACTATATGTAGCCACGAATAGACACAATCTTGCAGTTGAAAGACTTGAAGTTTTAAAAAGTTGTAATTGTAAAGAATATGACCAGTTAAAAGCAGTTATAGCTGGTGAAAAATCAAAATATTAATTACTAGTAATAGACAACAGAAATCTAACAATTATAATTGTCCTTTAAAATAATATTACCTTGTTAGAAGAATCACTCATACTCTTACAGATCATTTTCATTGATATTATCTTAGCTGCAGATAATGCAATCATAATTGGTTTAATCGCTGCAAATTTTGTACCTAAAAATAGAAAATTAATTATTTTTTGGGGTGTAGTTGGTGCACTTGTTTTTAAAGTTTTATTCGCTATTTTTGCTACTTACCTTTTTCAGTTTTATTGGGTTAAAATAATTGGTGGTCTTCTTTTAATCTGGATTGTTAATGATCTAAGAAAAGATTTATTTGAAATTAAAAAGATTAAATCACCTACTAAAAAATCAAAAGAACCTTCATTTATTAAAAGTATTTATAAAGTCCTTTTTGCAGATATAACTATTAGTTTTGATAACGTCATTGGTGTTGTGGGTGCTGCAAAAGGTAACTTTGGTTATATGATGTTTGGACTGATCTTGTCAGTTGTTTTGACTGGTGCGTTAGCTACTTATTTAGCTAATTATATTCAAAGACATCTTTGGATTGCCTATATTGGTTTAGGTTTTATTTTGCTTGTAGCTTTACAGTTGATTATTGGTGGATTAAGTGATTATGGTGTTTTATCAATTAATGAAACCTTTAAAAAATACTTCTAATCAAAAAAATTGCCACTTAAACACTTACTCATTTTAATTTTCATAATGATTGCTCATGGAAGTGCGTTTCCTGTTGCTAAGCTAGCTCTTAATAATTCTGTTCCGCCTATTCTAATGGCATCATTAAGAATGGGATTAGTATTTTTATTACTAATACCTTTTTGGAAATTTAAATTACCAAATAAGAAGTTTATCAAACCTTTAATTTTATTTTCAATATCTATGGGTGTTTTAGTTTATGTATTTATGAATTTGTCGTTATTTCATTCCTCAATAATTACTCCTATAATTTTTGGATCTCAACTTGCGATACCGTTTGGAATACTTGCAAGCGCGTTTTTATTAAATGAAAATATTAGTAAAAATAAATGGATTTTGATTTTCACATCATTTGTTGGAATAGTCATAATCTTTTTTGATCCGAAATTAACAGAAAACTATTTAGGTTTATTTTTTGCTAGTCTTATGGCTTTATTTTTTGGACTAGCACAAGTTTATTCCCGGCAACTAAAAGAGCTGCCAATAAGTATGATAAATGCCAGTACAGGTATTTTTGGTTTTATAATACTCATAATTATTTCAGTTTTAATTGAGGGTAATGTTCAAGAAAACATTGAGAAAATAAATTTTGAGTCGTGGATGCTCATATCTTATCAAGCAGTGATAGTATCTTTATGTGCACACCTGCTGATGTTTTATCTCTATAAATTTTATACTGTTGGTAAGATTTTTCCTTTTTATTCTCTCTTTCCAATATTTGGAATAATTCTTACATATCTAGTTTTTGGTGAAGTGCCGACTATTTTGTTCATATTGGGTGGAATAATAGTAATTACTTCAGTGTTTTTTCTACATAAAATTAAATAATTTGCTTATTGCAACTTTTTATAAATCAGATTTAATTTGGTTTTTAAAAATTGTTAACAATAAAAGAGGATAATAATGAAAAAACTAATTGTAGCTGCATTTATATTTGTTTCTACTTTTACAACAAATGTTTTTGCAGAAGTAAAAATGGGAATTATATTAGGATTTACAGGTCCAATTGAATCCCTTACACCCGCAATGGCAGCATCTGCTGAGCTTGCTTTTAAAGAAGCATCAGATTCTGGATCATTACTTGGTGGTGAAAAAATTTCAGTTGTAAGAGCAGACTCAACTTGTGTTGATTCAGCTGCAGCAACAGCAGCAGCCGAAGGTGTTATTGCACAGGGTGTTGCAGCAATTATGGGAGCTGACTGTTCAGGTGTAACAGGTGCGATTGCAACTAATGTTGCAGTACCAAACGGTGTTGTAATGATTTCGCCTTCAGCAACATCTCCAGGTTTAACAACTCTTGATGATAAAGGATACTTTTTTAGAACAGCTCCTTCAGATGCAAGAGGTGGTCAAATCTTAGCAGATGTCACAAAAGACAGAAAAATTAAGAGTGTGGCAATTACATACACAAATAACGACTATGGGAAAGGTTTAGCGGATGTTTATAAAGCAGCTGTTGAGGCTCATGGTATTAAGGTGACTACAGTAACTGCACACGAAGATGGCAAAGCAGACTATTCATCTGAAGTAGCAACGCTTGCTTCAGCAGGTGGAGATGCAGTAGCGGTAATAGGCTACTTAGACCAAGGTGGTAAAGGTATAATTCAAGCATCTTTAGACTCTGGTGCATTTGATAGATTTATTTTATCAGATGGTATGATTGGTCAATCATTAGTTGATGCATTTGGAAAAGATTTGAATAAATCTTTTGGTTCATTACCTGGTTCAACTGGAAAAGGAGCTGGAGTATTTGCTAAAGTTGCAAGTGCTGCTGGTATAGATAGTTCTGGTCCATACACAGGAGAATCTTATGATGCTGCCGCTTTAATAGTTTTAGCCATGCAAGCAGGTAACTCAACTGATAGAGCATCAATTGCAAAAAATGTAATGGATGTTGCTAATGGTCCTGGAACAAAAATTTACCCAGGTGAACTTAAAAAAGGTTTAGATCTATTGGCTAAAGGTAAAAAAGTTGACTACGAAGGTGCAACTGGAGTTACTTTTACAAGCGTCGGTGAAGCTGAAGGTTCTTTCTTAGAACAAGAAGTTAAAGGCGGAAAATTCAAAACTAAAAAACAAAGATAATTTTTTATCTTTAAGAAATTAAACCCCTAACATTAATTTGTTAGGGGTTTTTTTTCATAAAAAAATATTGGTCCATTAGCAGTCAACTGATATAATTGTTTTATGTCATCGTACCAAGAAATTTTAGATAAAGTTCCACAGTCTGTTAAAGATAAATTTTTAATAAAAAAAAGAGAAAGAGCTATTGAAATAGTTAAGGAAAAAATATCTAACTCAGGAAAAAGTATATCTGATTTTGATGATGATGAAATGGAAGGGATGATTGCAGATGAAGAACAAAATCTTAAAGGTGATCAATTAAAAACAATTTTGTTTAGTTTATTAACAGCAGAAGGTCTCTCTTATTTAGCAAATCTTTAAAATGTATAAAAAAAGTTTGTTTGCAATAATTAGTACAAAGATCTTATTTTTTTTTAAACCTGAGCTTAAGAAAGTGTTTAGGAATATAATCTTGTGTTCATTATTTATAATATTATTAATATATTTTCACTCTGAGTATATTAACTGGTCCGAAATTTCTGGGAACAGTCAATACTTGACTTTTTCATATATTTTAAAAAACATCTTAATATTATCATCTTTAATTTTATTATTTTTTAGTATCAAAAGATCAAAATTAAAAAATGATGGGTTCGATAAATTTAGAAACAAAGATCTAAAAAGGGATTATGATAAAAAACTAAGTTCAAATAATGATAATAAATCAGAGATAAACGATGAATACTTTGACAAATTTAGAAATAAGAAAAGATTAAGAACCACACAAGAAATTAAACTTAACAAAAAATGAAAAAACAAAATGAAGTGGTTATATTTGAAAAGTTTAGAATAAAACCTTCACAAAAAGAAAAAAAGGAAATTGATGCCTTAAAAATGGAGTTTAAGGAAACTCCAATCAAAACCACTGGTGCCATGTTATTTCTAGCTGTTGCCACTCCATTTGCTGGGGAGGGTACCAAATTTTATAAAGAAACGGCATCTCAACTTGTAACAATATTTAAATCTTCAATTCGTGATGCTGCAATAAGTGATGTTGGACAAAGTATAAGAAAAAAAAATAAAAAAGCTTATCAATATAATGAAGAAGAGATAAAAAAACTTATACTTAAACAGGAAAGTAGAATTAAAAAAAAAGGTAGAATCGGTATTATGAAAAAACTTGTTACAGTATTAGGACTCGGCTATTTGCCATTTTTATGATCGAAGTATTGATAGTTTTAGAATTAACTTTTTTAACATATAAATTATTAAGCGATAATTAATATAGATCCACTGTTTGGAAATAGATAGACTTTAAAAAAATAAATATTTATCTGCCATATATAAAGCCCAAGCTATCGCAGCACCTGTAATAATATATTTCATAATTTTATTTTATTTCTATTTTTTCAGGAAGTATACCCTTTGGTCTATACCTCATAATTAATAATAAACCTATTCCCATCATTAAAAATCTGAAATAAGGAACACTTTCAATTAAATGAACTTTCAAAAAATGTGTATCTTCTAAACCTGCTGTAGTTAGATTGACTAAATATAATCCAATTGGTGCTGCCTCAATCCATAAGAACCAAACTACGAAACCTCCAAGAATTGCTCCAAAATTGTTTCCACTTCCACCAACAATAACCATTACCCAAATTAAAAAAGTGTATCGCAAAGGTCTATAGCTCCCTGGTGTAAATAATCCATCTTGTGTTACAAGCATAGCTCCTGCAATCCCAACAATAGCTGAACCTAAAACAAAAATTAATAAATGTTGTTTAACTACATTTTTACCCATAGCGTTGGCAGCTTCTTCATTGTCTCTAATAGCTCTCATCATTCTTCCCCAAGGAGAGTAAAGAGCTTTCTGAGTTAAGATTAAAAGAATAATCACAACAACTAAAAATAAACCTGAATAGCAAAGTTTTACAAATACTGATGATCCTTCTATTACAAATTGATTAAGTGCTGTTTGTCTTTCTGTGATATCAGAAATCAAAGCTAATTTTCCTGAGTTAAATTTTTCAACTAGATTTATAAACCATTCTATTTCTTGTAAGTTAACTTCATATGGAGCAGGACGTTTTAATCCAATTACATTTTTAACACCTCTAGTTAGCCAATCTTCATGTTTTATAATTGCTATTACTATTTCTGATATTAGTAATGTAGCTATTGCCAAATAATCAGCTCTTAAGCCTAATGCTACCTTGCCAATGACAAAGGCTAATCCACCTGCAAAGAAAGCTCCCACAATCCATGAAAAAATTATTGGAAGCCCTAGTCCACCTAGAAATCCAGTTCTTGCTGGATTTACTTCCTCAATTGCCTCAATACCAGGTTCAGAGACAAGTCGTATAATAATTATACCTCCAATAATAATTGCAGCAATTATATAATTTCTAATTTTAGATTTTTGATATCTTTTAAGAACAAATCTAACAGCTAAAACAATTCCAATAATAAGAAATAGACTTAATAGAATGTTGATACCCCCTGCACTCCAAGCCTCTTGAACTGGATTAACAGAAATTAAAACTGCAGCTAGACCACCTAATGCGGTAAAGCCCATTATTCCAAAGTTAATTAAACCAGCATAACCCCATTGAATATTAGCGCCCATCGTCATGACAGCTGAAATCAAACAAAGATTAAAAATAGATAAAGCAATATTCCAAGATTGAAATATACCAACAAGGATAATCAATCCCATCATAATACTGTAAGCTGCAATTACGTTTAAATTTTTTCTCACAATATCTTTCCTTTAAATATTCCTGACGGACGATAAAGCAATACAATTACCAATATTGAAAAAGATACTGCAAATTTATAATCAGTTGAAAGTAACTGAATTAAACCATCAGGTTCCATGCTTTGTGGTAACACATACATAAAGAATTTCTTATATGCGTAAGTCAGAAGTATTTCAGAAAAAGCAATTACGTAACCTCCAAGGAAAGCTCCAAAAGGGTTACCAATTCCTCCAACTATAGCAGCAGCAAATATTGGGAGCATATTATTAAAATAAGTAAATGGTTTAAAACTTTTATCTAAACCATATAAAACTCCACCTATTGTCGCTAAAATTGCAGCTATCATCCACGTTATCATAACAATCTTTTTTGGATCTATTCCAGAAAGTAATGCTAAATCTTCATTGTCAGAGTAAGCTCTCATACTTTTTCCAGTTTTTGTTTTATTTAAAAACCAAAATAAAGTTGAAACTAAAATTATTGTGACAACAATTGTAATTACTTGAGTTGACTTAATAGCAAGTCCCTCGTTTAAACCTGTCATTTCCTTAAACTCATTAGCTCTAATCAAAAATTTCTCACCATCAAAAAATCTTCTGTCCGATGGACCAATTATAATTCTTACTACTGCCTGGGTAACAAACATTACCCCTATACTCACCATTGCTAATTGAACTGGAGGACTTTTATTTAGTCTGTAATATTTAAATACAAACTTATCAATAATTAGCATGTATAAACCCATAAACAAAATTGCAAAAGGTATTGCTAAAAGAGCAGTGGGTAAAAAACCAAGTGATAAGCCAATCGACTGAAAGTACCATGTAAAAAGTATGGCAACCATTGTGCCAAACGACATCATGTCTCCAGTTGCAAAATTTGCAAAACGCAATATTCCATAAATTAAAGTTACAAATATTGCTCCAATTGCTAATTGAGATCCATATGCAAGAGCAGGGACAAATATATAATTTAATAAAAGAATTAATGCATTTAAAGCATCCATTTAACCACCTAGAAAAGAGCTTCTTACTCTTGGATCGTTTAATAATTCTTTACCTGTCCCTGAGTAACGATTTTCACCAGTGACTAATACATATCCTCTATCAGAAATATTGAGAGCTTGCTTTGCATTCTGTTCAACCATCAAGATTGCAACATTTGTTTTTTTTACTTTTATAATATGATCAAAAAGTTCATCCATCACAATTGGAGAAACACCAGCAGTTGGCTCATCTAACATGAGTACAGATGGTTTAATCATCAGCGCCCTTCCTAACGCAACTTGTTGTCTTTGACCTCCTGACAATTCTCCCACAAATTGTTTTCTTTTTTCATTCAAAATTGGGAAAAGATTATAAATTTCATCGATTACTTTTGTATAGTCTTGATTTACTAGGAAAGCACCCATTTCTAAATTTTCCTCGACTGTCATTCCTGCAAATACATTTTTTGTTTGAGGCACAAATGAAATTCCCTCTTTCACTCTATCTTGTGGAGAAAGTTTTGAGATATCCTTACCATCAATAATTACAGAGCCTGATTTTAGATTTAGTAAACCTAACATTGCTTTCATCGCAGTCGATTTTCCAGCTCCGTTAGGTCCAAGGATAGATACTATTTCTCCTCTCTCAACATTAACAGAACATGAATTAATTATATCTGGACCCTTGCCATATCCACCTGTCATGTTGTTCCCCTCAAAAAATGCCATATTTAATTATCTTTCAGTTTTGAACCTCTGCCTAAATAACTTTCAATTACTCTTTCATCTTTTTTTGCATCTTCTACCGAACCCTCAAATAAAACAGATCCTTCTGCCATAACAATTACTGGATCACATAATCTTCCTATAAAATCCATATCATGCTCAATCATACAAAATGTATAGCCTTTCTCTTTGTTCAATTTCTCAATAGCAGTACCTAAATCTTTTAATAAAGTTCTATTTACTCCTGCACCAACTTCATCTAGTAAAACCAATTTAGCATCCACCATCATTGTTCTACCTAATTCTAATAATTTTTTTTGCCCTCCAGATAGATTTCCAGCTAATTCATTCTTTAAATGACTTAAATTTAGGAAATCCACTACTTCCATCGCTTTTTCTTTTATTCGACTCTCTTCTTTTGCAACTAATCCAGGTTTTAGTAAAGCATTCATCAGCTTTTCCCCAGATTGATTACCTGGTACCATCATCAAATTTTCTAATACTGACAAATTTGTAAATTCATGAGCTATTTGGAAAGTTCTTAGCAATCCTTTTGAAAATAATTCGTAAGACGGAACATCAGTAATATCTTGATTATTAAATAAAACATTTCCACCAGATGATTTTAAATTTCCAGCAATTAAATTAAATAAAGTTGTTTTTCCAGAACCATTGGGTCCTATTATGCCGGTTATAGTTCCTTTCTTTACTTTTAAAGAACAATTAGAAACAGCAGCCAATCCTCCAAAATATTTTGATAAATTTTTTATTTCTAAAATATTATCTCGCATCACTAATTTAGATTATAATCTCTTATAAATTTTTCTTAGAGATTTTTCCAATAATCTGTAATAACCTGATCTTCTTAAATCATTCACCCCTTGCCAATTTAATCCTCCTGGGGTTTGTTCATTGACTAAATTTTTTAATGGCTTATTTGAATTGGTCAGAGCTAATTCGGCTAAAGCCGAATATAGCAAAGTTACATATTTTTGGGCATCTAATTTATTAACATTTTTTTTAATTAACCAATTAGATAAAATATTCAATAATTCATAAAATGAGGCCATAGTCCCTGAAATAGCCCAAAAATTTTTTGATAATTTCTCATTTTTAATTTCAATTGTTGTTCCAATTTTGTTAAAAAAATTCTTAACTTTTTTATTTGGGGGAAAAATCGCAACTGGGCCTTTTCCCGTTTTGATTGGCGGCATTGGAATAGCCCTTATAATAATTAATTTTTTTTTTATTAATTTTTTTAATTTTGCGTACTTTGTTGTGGACATAAAACTGATAACAATTTGTTTTTGTTTAAAGATAAGTTTAGATAGTATCTTTTCGCCAACTTTAGGTAGAACTCCAATAAATATCCAATCTGATGCATCTATTACTTCTTGATTATTTTTAGCTATAGATATTTTCTTAAATTTCTTTTTTAGATATTTGGCTTTTTTTATATTTCTAGGTGAAAGAATAATTCTTGAATAAGAAATTTTCGATTTGCTAATTCCAGAAACAACATCCGAGGTAATATTGCCAGTTCCTATAAAACCTAAATTCATAAAATAATATTAATTTAATTTAAATAAAAATTCTTTATAAATTTTACCCAAAAAAAAACCCCCTCTTAAAAAGAGGGGGTTCAAATTAACTATTTAAACTATTTAGTTTTTCCTTAAAACGTTTTTCCTACAGATATTCCAACACTCGCACCAGTGATACCATCGGCTTTAACTTTTTTATTAGAATCATTTGCGTTTGTTAGTTCTGTTCCATCTATTTCCATATAAAGTGTTTCAACTCTAAAGAAAGCACCGTTATCCAGGTCTTGAGTATATCCTAGACCAACTGTGTAACCATCTAATGATGTATTACCATATGAACCACCAGTTCCTAAACTTTCATCAGTGTTTACATCAACTTCCATGTAACCAACTTTAAGATAAACATTTTCTGTTGCATGTAATAATGCATAGACAGTTGTTAAATCATCAAAATCAACTTGAACAGTGTTAGTTGCTTGTGAATCTTTCTGTTTTCCGTCAGTTGGAATGTTTTGAATGTTTTCTGTTGTTTCTGACTCTAATGCCATTGGAACATAATCTATTCCAATAGAAAACTTGTCATTAACTGCAGCTTCAACGAAGATAGAACCGTAACCGAATTCTCCTACAGCTTCATCACCTTCTGCTGACGCTTTTTTCGTTACTGTTCCTGGACTAGCTCCACTTGAGTGTGCTCCAGAAAAGATCTCAGAAGCTTCATCAACTTCGAATACTCCAGCTTTAAGCGTTACACCGATTTTCACTTTCTCAGCTTGTGCACTAGAGAATGCGAACAGCATAAACGCAGCTATTGTTAAAAATTTCTTCATAAATACCCTTTTTGTTTAAATGTTAATTTTCGATTTTCTACCACTAAAACAATGGTTTTTTAAGAAAATTTTTTCTCAATTTAGGATTTATTATCTAAAATTCAAAAATGTTGCAATAATACAACACAAAATTTCCTGTATTTTATGGTGTTTTGATTGTTGTTAAAAGTTTAAAATAAACACTTTAAGTGTTTACAAATATGGTTGGTTTGAAGAGAGATTTTTTAAAGCTGAGTTAGAAAAATATTTTATTAGTGAAGATAGTCCTTAAAAACCGGGAGCTAAAGATGGCTAAGAAGGACTATCAAATTAAATATACCATATTTGAAAGAAAATGCATTATCAATTTTTTTCAAATATAAGGGATTTATGAAAAAAAAAGGTCACAGACCTTTAACACGCGTCAAAAATCCAGAGCCAAATGTAGAAGATCCAGATTGGGTCATTTGGGCTGCGTGGGCAGACAGGATCACCTTTGAGGAAATTGAAAAAAAAACTGGATATAAGGAATCTGATGTTATCAAAATAATGAGAAGGTCAATTAAACCCTCTTCATTTAGATTGTGGAGAAAAAGAGTAAATCAGAAAAGTATCAAGCATAGAAAAAAATTTGAATATTCTAGAAAACTTATCACTAGTAAATTAAAAAAAAGAGATTATTTCTAAGTCATGAAAAATATCATAATTTATACAGGTCCATTTTGTAATTATTGCGATGCTGCAAAAAGATTACTCACTCGAAATAATGCTCCCTTTAAAGAAATTGATATTGCAACAGTTGATGGTGCAATGGATGAAATGATTAAGAAAGCCAACGGAAAAAGAACCATCCCACAAATTTTTTTTGATGACCAACATATAGGTGGTTATGATGAAGTTAGAGCTTTAGAGAAAGAAAATAAGTTACAAGAGATGTTAAAATAAATTTTATTTATTTTTAAAAGTCAAACAGATACCATTATTACAATATCTTTTACCGGTCGGTTGTGGCCCGTCATCAAAAACATGCCCATGATGTGCTTTACAACTTTTACAATGATACTCTGTACGTGCATAACCTAATATATAATCTGTTTTTGTTTCAAATACATCTGGGAGTGATTCAAAAAACGATGGCCAACCTGAGCCACTTTCATATTTAGTTTTAGAATCAAATAACTTTACTCCACAATTTGCACAATGATAGCTTCCTTCACGTTTTTCATTATTCAATTCACTAGAACCTGGCGGTTCAGTTCCCTCTTCAAACATAACTAATTTTTGTTCTGCACTTAAATTTGAATTTTTTTTACTCATACAATTAAACTAATCTAGCACATGATTGATGTAAATAAGAATGTAATTCAACAAGTTTTTTAGAATCTTTATTGTAACCACCGCCTAAAACACCACAAAGAGGAATTCCTTGAGAAAAAAAATTTTCTGTAACAATTTCATCTCTTTTTTGAATGCCCTCATCAGAAACTTTTAGTTTTCCTAGTCTATCGTTGAAATGAATATCAACACCTGCAATATAAAATACAAAATCAAAATTTTCTTGATTTAATTGATTTAAATAAAATTTAAGTATCTTTAAATATTCTTTGTCTTCTAAATCGTTTTCAAGCTCTACATCACAATCACTAATTGATTTTTTTGCAGGATAATTTGATTTAGAGTGCATACTAAAAGTAAAAACATTTTTATTATCTTTAAAAATATCAGAATTGCCATTTCCTTGATGAACATCTAAGTCTACAATTAAGATTTTTCCAGCTAATCCTCTATCTAATAAATAATAAGATGCTACTGCTACATCATTAAAAACACAATAACCAGCACCA
Source organism: uncultured Pelagibacteraceae bacterium (assembly GCA_902523895.1). Taxonomy (GTDB): domain Bacteria; phylum Pseudomonadota; class Alphaproteobacteria; order Pelagibacterales; family Pelagibacteraceae; genus Pelagibacter. The sequence goes on from CABZAZ010000004.1 coordinate 49,416, forward strand.
CTCTGATAATTTGCATGATGACTACCACCAGCAGTATTACAAGCTACACCATAATTAATTGCTAACTTAGAGGCTAATACTGTGCCACCTGTTGCTATAAAAGATCTTTGAACTACACTGTCCACTAATGGAAACCCTATTTTTTTTATGCCAATTTCATCTAAAGTTTTATTTTTAATGTGATTAATATATTCCTCTGAATGAGCTCTCTTTAAAGTTTCAATTGAACAGGGGTAGGGTTCATAAAATTTTTTTACAATTTTTTTTCTAATTAAATAATCTGCAAGATCACCAAATTTATTTATTGGAAATTTATGATCATCACCAATTTTAGCAAAATAATCTTTATGGTTAACGACTGGTAATTCCATTTTTATTCAATGACACGAATTGGTCTACCATTTACACAGGCTTCAAGTGACTCTATCATTTGACTGTAAAAAATTTGATAATTTTCAGCAGTAACATATCCAATATGAGGGGTTAATAACACATTTGGTAAAAATCTAAGTTTATTATTTTCAGGCAAAGGCTCTTTTTCATAAACATCTAATCCAGCTCCAGCTATTTCATTTGTGGATAATGCAATTATTAAATCGTCCTCGCTTATGATTGGTCCCCTTGAGGTATTAATTAAAAAAGCAGTTTTTTTCATTTTATCCATTTCTTTAATTGTAATACAGTTTTTGTATCTCTCACCACCTTGAACATGAATAGATAAAAAATCTGAGTTCTTGATTAAATCTTCTTTGCTACAAGGTAAAACATCTAATTTTTTGCATGTATCTAAATTTAGATTTTCGCTCCATGCCATCACTTGCATACCAAATGCTTTTCCAATTTTAGCAACTTGAGATCCAACATTTCCTAGACCAATTAAACCAAGTATTTTTCCTTTTAATTCTACTCCAATAGTAGTCTGCCAATAACCTTGGTACATATTATCAATTTCTTCTTTTAGATTTCTTGCTAATCCAAGAATTAATGCCCAAGTTAACTCAGGAACTGAATTTTGATTGCTGTCCGTTCCACTAACAATTATTTTTCTTTTTTTTGCAGCTTCAAGATCAATAGACTTATTTGTTGATCCGCTGGTAATTATAAATTTTAATTTTGTTAAATTTTCAATTATATTTTTTGTTATGGGAGTTCTTTCTCTCATAATTAATAAAGCCTCAAAATCAGCTAGTTTATCAAGAACATCTGCTTCATCTTCAAAAGGCTCACTAAAAATTTTAATTTCATACTTTCCTGCTAATTTTTCAAGATCAACAAATTGTTGAGAGACATTTTGGTAATCGTCTAGAATAGCTACTTTAAGCATTTTTAATTTCCTTATTTGATAGAAATAAACCTAATATAATTAAAATTGCACCAATCAAGTGAAAAAATTTAAATTGTTCGTTATAAAAGAGTATTGCCATTATGGTGCTAAACAACGGAATTAAGGATAAGAAAATACCTGCTCTATTTGCACCAATGATAGAAACAGCACCCGCCCAACAATAGTAAGATCCTATGCTTGGAAAAAGAGCTAAGAATATCAAAGTGTAGACTATATTTATATCGAACTTAATTAATTCTCCATTAGAGTATTCATACAAAAATTGAGGCAACACAGTTATCAAACCAAATGTACAAATAACATGAACTAAAGTTAATAACGGAAGAGTAAATTTTTTTTTCTTTAAGAGTGTTGAATAAACTCCCCACGTGACAACACCTCCTATCATTATCAAATCGCCTTTATTAAAATTTAGGGAAAACAAAATGTCTAACTTAAGTCTGGTAATAATCGCCAGAATACCACACACTGAAATGATAAGACCTAAAATTTGATACTTATTAGTTTGTTCAACTTTAAATAAAAAACAAAGTAAAATTATTATAGCTGGAATAGCCGTATTAAAAAGAGATGCGTTAATGACTTGAGTATGAATTAAAGATAAGTAAGTAAAAGAATTAAACAAACCAACACTTGTAAAACCCAAAAAGAATAATAAAGGTAAATTATTTAAAATCGTATCTTTATATTTAATTATTTCTTTAAAAGTAAAAGGTAACAATATAATCCAAACAAGTAACCAACGATAAAACACTAAAGTTAAAGGAGGTATCTCAACCAAGAAGGCATATTTTCCAACCATAAAATTACCAGCCCAGAATAAAGTAGCGCATACCAGCATGATATATGCTTTGGTATTTTGCATTTTACTAATTGAATCTTGTTGAGCTATAAGGGGCTAAATTTAAATTGGTGTTTTCTTTAGCTATCATTCCAGAGACAATCTTTCCAGATATTGGTCCTAATGTCCATCCTAAATGATGATGACCGAAACAATAGAATACATTTTTGTGATTTTTTGACGGACCCATGACAGGTAAAAAATCAGGTAATGTTGGTCTAAATCCTAACCATTCATCCTCATGATCAGGTAAATCTCCCAACATATACTTAGCGTTATTAATCAAATTTTTAATACGCGATTTTGATAAAGGATTTTTCAATCCACCAAACTCGACTGTGCCTACAACTCTTAATCCTTGTTCCATTGGAGTAACTCCAAATCCTCGATTTGAAAAAATAACTGGCCTTTGCAAAAGATGGTCGCAATCTTTAAAGTGAACATGATAACCACGCTCGGTATCTAAAGGTATTTTTTCATCTAAATTATCAGTCAATTTTTTTGAAAAAGCTCCACAGGCTACTACCACTTTATCAAATAAAAATTTTTCAGACCCAGTTTTTAATATTGGTTGTTCATCTTGAAATTCTATACTTTTAATGTCCGTTTTTTTAAATTGCCCACCCTTTTTAAGAAATAAATCAAAAAATTTTAATAGAATTTTTTTTGGGTTCCTCGCATGTCTCGCGTAAGGATAATAAACACCAGCATGATAAAAAGGTTTTATGTTAGGCTCAAGATCGTGAATTTCTTTTTTATTCACAAGTTGTTGCTGAACTCCTAGTTCCTTCCTAACATTAATCTCCAATTCTCTACTTTTTAAATCTTGATCATTCCAAATATATAAAATACCTTTGTTTTCAACTAAACCTTCAATATCGACTTCATCAAATAACTCATCGTAAGCAGGTAAGGCTAAGTCTAAAATTTGGTGCATATTTTTTGCAGTATGCATCATTTTATTTTTGGTGGTATTCAATATAAATTTAATAAACCAAGGGATCATTTTTGGAACATAATTCCATTTAAGAGCAAGGGGTCCTGTTGAACTCATTAACATTGCAGGAACATCCAGTAGAATGTCAGTTCTATTTAAAGATAATGAAGCATAGGGAGAAAAATGACCAGCATTTCCGTAAGATGCTACAGGGCTTCCTGGATTTTCTCTATCAAATATAGTTACATCAAAACCTTTTTTCTGCAAAAATAAAGCATTGGAAATACCTTGAATACCTGCTCCAACTATACCTACCTTAAGTTTATTCATTTAAAGACTATATAATGAAATCTTAATTAAGATTAAGCGACAAATTATACTTATGCAATGGATTGTTGACTATGAGTTTTGGCACTCATCACAATTCCAAATCCTATCATCGTGGCTAACATTGATGAACCACCATATGACATTATCGGCAAAGGTGAACCTACAATAGGAAGTAAGCCTAGAACCATACTCATATTTATAACAACATATATAAAGATTGATGTTCCAAAACTGTAACAGAATAATTTTGCAAAATAACTTCTAGAAAGCGCACCTATTCTGATAACTCGGTAAATTACTATACTATAAATCAAAAGTAACAAAACTGACCCTATAAAACCAAATTCTTCAGAAAAAAGGGTAAATATAAAATCTGTATGTTTCTCTGGAAGAAATTCTAGATAACTTTGTGTTCCTTTTAGAAAACCCTTACCAGTAAAACCTCCTGATCCGACTGCAATTTTAGATTGGATTATCTGATAACCAGCTCCTAAGGGATCTCTATCTGGATTTAAAAAAGTTAATACTCTAAGTTTTTGATAAGGTTTTAGAAAAGAAATGATAATTGGCAATGAAATGATTGATAGCAAACAAGAATAAAAAAAATATTTATGATTTAGTCCAGCAAACCACAAAACAACTATTCCACTTATCGCAATAAGTAACGAGGTACCTAAATCTGGTTGTATAATTACCAAACTCATTGGAACGAATATGATTATTAAGGAGAAACAAATACTATAAAAAGAGTTAACATGTTGTGACTTCATTCTATGAAAATATTTTGCTAAACATAAAATGATAAAAATTTTCATCAATTCAGATGGTTGAATATTCAAAAAATATAAATCAATCCATCTTTTAGATCCTGACGCAGTAATACCAAAATTTATAGTCCAAATTAACATTCCTAAAATAACTGCGTAAGATAAATAACCGAGAGAGAACCAGAATTTTATGTTAATAAACGAAATTACAATCATCATTGAGAAGAAAACAATAAATTTGATAAAATGACTTTTTGTATGAAATAATACTTCACCTCCATCGGTAGAGTACATCGTTGCAAGGCTAATAAATCCTAAGATTAAAAGACATGATAAAAGTATATAATCTAAATTTCCAAATTTTTGGAAAAAACTATTTTTGTTATTAAATCTTCTGTATTGGTACATTTTAGATATCCAAATATTTTTTGTTGTCGTAATTTTTTCTTATTTCGTGTCTATCAACAATCATTTTAAATAATTCTTTAGCAAATGGAGCTGCAACAGTTCCTCCAGAGCCACCATGTTCTATAATTATGCTTAGCGCATACCTTGGACTTTTGTAAGGTCCAAAAGCTACATATAAAGCATGATCTCTCTCTTCATAAGGAATTTCAAATGTTTTAAGATCTAACTCACGATCTCTTTCAGTAATTTTTTTGACCTGTGAGGTTCCAGTTTTTCCAGCAAATTGATATTTAGGATCATCCAATCGAGATCTATAAGAAGTTCCTCTTACTTCGTTAGTTGAACTAAACATGGCGTCTTGAATAATTTTAATATTTCGAGACTTTTTAAATAATGGCATAAACTTATCTGCATATTGATTGTCATCATTTGCCACTATTTTAGGATAAATTTTATATCCACCATTAGCTATTTGAGCAGTCATTAAACATAATTGTATCGGAGTTGTTTGAATAAAACCTTGACCAATACCAGTAATTATTGTTTCACCAAGTACCCAGTTTCTTCCTAATGCATTTTTTTTCCACTCTGTATTGGGAATTAATCCCTTCTTTTCATTATCAAATATATTTCTAAAAACTCTCTGTCCCAATCCAAATTTTTTTGCAGTAACGCTTAATCTATCTACACCTAGCCTCCTTGCAACTTCATAAAAATATGTATCACATGATTGTTTCATTGCTTCTCTTAAATTTACGAATCCGTGTCCTTCTTTTTTCCAACAATGATAAGTTTGCCCATACAATTCCAATGGATTTTTGTGTCCTCTGCATTGGACTGTAAAATCTGGTCTAATAATTTCATTTTCTAAAGCTGATAAGGCAACAATAGGTTTTATGGTTGATCCTGGTGAGTAATTACCTGATAGTGATTTGTTAACTAGAGGTTTCATTGGATTATTCCTTATCAGTTGCCATTCATCTTGACTTATTCCAAATACAAAAGAATTAGGATCAAAAGATGGGGAAGAATGCATTGCAATTATTGCACCTGTGTAAATATCCATTACGCATATCGATCCTGCTCTTTCTTTTAGTAATTCATTAGTTAATTCCTGAATTTTGGTATCTACAGTAAGCTTGATTGTTTCTCCCTTGTCCCCTGTTTGAAATGCTAATTGACTAATCCTTCTACCATAAGCATTAACCTCGTATCGCTCTACAGAATTTGATCCAATTAATTTCTGTTCAAATGATTTTTCTAAACCAGTTTTTCCAACCTTTAATCCAGGGACAAATTTTTCTTTTATATTTTCATTTGTTAAAAGGTCATTTTCATTTGCCTGACTTACATAGCCCAAAACATGAGTAAAATTCTCCTTATATGGATAATCTCTTGATATTGAAATAACTGGTTTAACTCCATTAAGGTCATACAGGTGGTTATTTATTTTTGAAAATTTTTCCCAACTTAAATTATCTGCTACAATTAATGTTTCCCAAGGTTTTATTTCATTCTTTTTTTTTACAATTTTTTTAAATTGTTTTTCACTTAATTCTAATAATTCTTTCACGCGAAAAATTACATATCTAAAATCCTCTACTTCCTCTGGTATAATATGAAGTTGATAAGCCTCAAAGTTTCCAGCAATAGTGTTTCCAAAATAGTCTTGAAATTCTCCTCTGATAGGAGGTAATTTCCATTCTCGAATTCTATTTTTATCTGAGAGTGTTAAATATTTTTTGTTCTCTTTAACTTGTAAAAAAAATAATCTACTAACTATCCCACCCAAAATAATAATCTTAGCAGCTGCCAGAATAAACATTCTTCGATTCAAGGAATTTAATTTAGTTGCACTATCACTTATATTAATCATCTAAACTTTTTAAATACCTCTTAAAAAAGATTGAAAATATTATGTAAAATAAAAATGTAAAAAAGTTATTCACAATAAAAAGTGTAATATCCAGCTCGTAAGAAAAAAATAAAAATAGAACTGAAAAATTAATTGAATTAATTAAACTAATTATAAACAAAAAATAGAACCAATCTTTTATTAAATTTGGACTAAGTGTTATATTTCGAAGATAAGTCGCAAAGATACAAATTAAAATATATGATAAAGAACTTATACCTAATGGTAAACCAACAACAGCATCATTAAATAGTCCAGCTAAAAAAACTAAAAAATAATCAAACTTTTGGTAAGCTTTTAGAGCAAAATAAAAAATTAATATATATGGAAAATTAAATGAAAAGTAGTCAATGTTAAGATAATTCAAATCAAATTCACTAAATACAGATATAAATAAAGCAAGAATTGGTAACCAAGTATAAACCTTGTACAATAAATTTTTCTTTTGAAATCTAATCACTTATCTTTCCTTTTCTCATAATGCATTCTTTATATTCTGGGGTGCCTACTTTAAAACCAGTGCTAAAGAGTTTTTTCGATTGACACTTAGAGCTATAGATTAAATTTAATCTTAAAAATTCTAACTCCTCTTGATCTAAATTATATTGTTGAATAAGATTTTTTTGAAAATCATTTTCTTTTTTTAATATCTCAATTTGTTTATTTAATTCGTTAGTTAGAGAATTCAATTCCTTGTTTTCCTCTAGAAATTTAGTGTTACTTTCTTCTAAAATTTGCAATTCATCACTTATTAGATTTAATTTTATTTGTTCGGTATCAGAAGAGACCTTTGTTTGATCATCTTCTTTAGTTTTAACAGATGTGGGAACGAGCTCGTCAATTTCCGCAAAAACGTATTTTAATTGAGTAAAATCACTGTAAAAGTTAATTAATATTTTTTCATTTTCATCTTTTAAATCAACTGTGCCTACAGGAATTCCGCTTTTAAAGATTGAACCCGTTCCTGATGTATATGCAATTCCTTTATCATCGATTTTGTTTATTAAATCGTTTTTGATATATCTAATTTCACCTTTTTTATCTCCATTACCGACTATAATTGCTTGAACATTTCCAGGTGTAATAGAAACAGGAATATTTGAATTTAAGTCGGTCAATAACAATACTCTTGAATTAGTATAATTAACTTCAATCACTCTTCCTACAAGATAGCTTCGATCATAAATATTTGTTCCTATTTTTATTTTCTCTTTGCTCCCTTTATTAATTATAATTGACTTTAAAAAAGGACTTTTGTGATCGACAATTACCTTTGCTAAAATCTTGTTTGAAGTAATGGTATAACCATCAATTAGACTTTTAAGTTCATCATTTTCGCTCTTAATTATTTTTGTTGAAATATTTTCAGATTTTAATTGATCTAACTCCTCTTTAGTTGTTTTAAACTCCTTATAAAAATTAGTGTATTCAGTTAAATTTAAATAAGAAGATTTAATAAAATTTTCTGGAATTGAAACTATAAAGGAAGATCGATAAACAATTTCTTTTATTACTGACTTTGTTACAGTTATTGCCTTAAAATTAAAATTAGATAAAACAATTATAAAAATCGAAAAAAAAACTAAAGTTAATAAAGAAAATTTTTGTTTAGTGCTTTTTTTTAAAAAAGCAGATCTAATCGCAATAATAAAATCATCTCTGCTTTCAGCCATCTTTCTTAATATTCAGTCAGCATCGTAGAGAATGTTTGTTCTTGGTCCAAAGCTTTACCAGTTCCAATTGCAACACATGATAGTGGATCCTCTGCAATATGAACTGGCAATCCTGTTTCTTTAGAAAATCTTCTGTCTATATTTTTTAATAAAGCTCCACCTCCTGTCAAGGTTAGACCCATATCAACAAGATCCGCAGATAATTCTGGTGGTGTAGCTTCAAGAGCGTCTTTGATACCATTAACCATTTCCCTTAAAATGCCATCTAATGCCTCAGCAGTATCTTCTTCCGTTATATTTACTTCTTTTGGAGTTCCTGATCTTAAATCTCTTCCTTTTACTGCGTAAGTATTATTATTTGATGGAATAGCGGTACCAATTTCTTTTTTAATTTTTTCAGCTGTGCTGTCACCTATCATAAGATTATACTCTTTTCTCATATAATTGACTAAAGCTCCATCCATAGCATCTCCAGCCACTCGCAAAGATTTTGAATATACCAAACCTCCTAATGACATAACAGCAATCTCACTTGTTCCACCTCCAATATCGACAACCATTGATCCAGTCGCCTCAGAAATTGGCAGTCCCGCACCAATCGCTGCAGCTATAGGTTCCTCAATTAATTGAACTCTTCTAGCGCCTGCCGCCAAAGCACTATCTTGAATTGCTTTTCTTTCTACTGGCGTTGAACCAGTTGGCACACAAATTAATATTCTTGGATTAGCAAATGTTCTACCTTTATGAACTTTTTTAATGAAGTGTTTGATCATTTCCTCAGTAACTATAAAATCTGCAATAACACCGTCTCTTAAAGGTCTAATTGCACTAATGTTACCAGGTGTTCTTCCTAACATAGTTTTTGCCTCATCTCCTACAGCTAAAACTTGTTTTTTTCCTGTTTGTTCTACAATTGCTACAACAGATGGCTCATTTAGAACCACTCCTTGTCCTTTAACTACAACTAATGTATTTGCAGTTCCAAGATCGATAGCCATGTCTTGGCTCCATATTTTTTTAACACTATCAAATATTCCCATTATATACTCTCCTTCAATTTTTTAGGTTCGATATTTTTATAAAGAGATTTTTTCTCTCTTTTGATAAGCATTTTATTTAACGCATTTAAATATGCGTTTGCTGATGCTACTAAAGTATCTGTATCAGCTGACTGACCAACAGTTGTTCTGTCGTTTTCTTCTATTTTGACACTAACTGTTGCCTGAGCGTCTGTTCCCTCTGTGACTGCGTGAACTTGATAAAGGGATAGTTTTACATCATGAGGGTAAAGATCTTTAATACATTTAAATATTGCATCAACTGGACCATCACCGGTTTGTGAAGTTTTTTTAATCTCTCCAAAAACATCTAAAGTCATATCAGCTCTTTGTGGTTCACCAGTTCCTGCAAACACTTTTAATGATTTTAAGTTAATTGCATTAATTTTGTTATCAATAATCAAACTATCATCAACTAAAGCAACAATATCTTCATCATAAATATGTTTTTTTTTATCAGCTAAAATTTTGAATTTACCAAAAGCTGCTTGCACCACATCATCCGTCACATCAGCGTAGCCCAAATCACTTAATTTATCCTTAAAAGCATGACGTCCTGAATGTTTACCCATTACTAAAGATGTTTTTTTTACACCAACGCTTTCTGGTGTCATTATTTCATAAGTTTCTCTATTTTTTAACATTCCATCTTGATGAATTCCAGACTCATGAGCAAAAGCATTTTTTCCAACAATCGCTTTATTATATTGAACCGGAAAACCTGTTGCATTTGATACGATTTTTGATGCCTTACTTATTAGTTCAGTTTTAATTCCTGTTTCATAAGGTAAAAGATCATCTCTAGTTTTTATTGCCATTACAACCTCTTCTAATGCTGCATTTCCAGCTCTTTCACCAATACCATTTATAGTACATTCAATTTGTCTTACTCCGGCTGATAGGCCTGATAATGCATTTGCTACAGCTAACCCAAGATCATTGTGACAATGAGCAGAAATAATTGCTTTATCTATATTTGGAACATTATTTTTTATTGAAGTTATAGTTTTAGCAAACTCTTCTGGGATAGAATAACCAACTGTGTCAGGTATATTTATTGTTTTTGCACCACAACTGATTGCAAGTTCAATTGTTTTATACATAAAATCTAAATCAGTTCTAGTACCATCCTCACAAGACCATTCTACATCGTCTGTAAAATTTCTTGCGTAGGTTACACTTTCTTTTATTGCGCCTAATACCTGTTCATTGGTCATATTTAGTTTATGCTTCATATGAACTGGACTCGTTGAAATAAATGTGTGTATTCTAAATCTCTTTGCAAATTTCAAGGACTCATTGCAAGCATCGATATCTTTTTTAGTTGCTCTTGCAAGTCCACAAGGTATTGAATTTTTTACACTTTTACTTATTGCGCTTACAGCCTCAAAATCCCCAGGAGAGGAGATTGGAAAACCTGCCTCTATAATATCAATTCCCATCTCATCGAACACTCTAGAAATCTGAATTTTTTCCTCAACACTCATAGAAGCGCCTGGCGACTGTTCACCATCTCTCATAGTTGTATCGAAAATAAATACTTTATCCTTGTCTGACATAAAAAATTATTATGGAATATACAACCTATCGGTTAGATTGCAAAATAAATAACGAATTTTAGCCCCAATTTGACACCTATGAAAAGAATTTAGGTTTTTCAAAAGCTGAATTAACAAACTTTGAATTTTTTGACAACCTAAGACTAACATCCCGTAAATTTTTTCTCACATATTTATCTAAACTTGTTGGATACTTAAATTCTAATATACATATGTTTTTAAAATTTTTAACAATGTCAATTTGACTTAAATTATTGAGAAAAATACTTTTTAAGTTGTAATCAACAGTTGCTCTAATTTTTCCGTTTAAAGATATAAAATACTCTCTCTCATAGTGTGTTGTTAAAACTGGATAAATGACTTTTTTTTGTTTGAGTTTAAAGTTTAAAATTTCTTGAATTCTTTTTAAATTATCTAAATTTAAAAGATTTAAATTATTTAATTTTTTTATTGAAATACTCTCTTTTTTAGTCTCAAATCCTTTTTTGCTTTTAATCTCAATGATCGGTTTAGTAATAATATTCTTATTTCCATACCACCTTATTCTAATTTTTTTTTTATTACTCACTCCATCTAAATTTTGTCTTATTGAGACATAATCTTGTGTATCAAAGTATATTGAATTTACTTTTCGTAAAGGATATTGTGTTCTAAAAAATAACTTAGATCTTAATAATGAGTTTATCATAGCCAAATAATTGTTACTTCTAAATAACCATTTTCTCTCAAATCTCTTAATCTTATTTTTCATACATTAAAGAGATAATTTTTTCTGATTTCATTACGACGATTTCATCTTCAGTGGATAATTTTGCAGTTTTATCTTGGATTGATTTTACTAAAAAATTTTTAATCTGATATTTTTTTGCATCAAGAAAAGGGAAATCATATTCTTTTTTTTTTTGATAAGCAGCAAAAGGAATTTTAACACCATCAAATTTAATATTTTGAGAATAAACCTCTGAACCATCTTTGCTAATAATACCTGCATAAGAATTTATTCCAGTAACTTTATCAATATTTATTTCCGATTCTTCACCTGCACTAATAATTTTATCATTTATATTATTAAAATTTGCATTGTTGATAGTTACTTTAGACCCTGAAAAATCTATTGCATCATTATTGATATTTTTAAAATCTGACTTCGTGATTTTCCCTGCACTAAAATCAATATCTATTGCATCAGAAGATATGTTGTTATATTTAGCCTCAATTATTTCAAATTTTGACCTGAATATATTTATTGCATCTTCAGAAAAAATATTTTTAAAACGAACATTTTTCATTTCAACTTCTGTCTGATGAAAATTAATTGATCCCAAAATTATGTATTCAGAATTCTTTTCTAAATCAAAGCCACTTAGATAAGAAAATTCTGTGTTTTTGATTGAGGATATCTCTTTTGTATCACCTATCAAAATTCCCCCACCTAAATTTTCAGGTTCTCCAGAAATTATGACCACTTTGTTTTCGCCTCCAATTTGCCAAGGTGAATTTGAAATTATAAATGCTTTATTTGTGATTAATATTTTTTGACCCGGCTTTATTACAACTTTGAAGCCTTCTGGAATATATACATCTTTATCAATTATGACTTCATCACTTTTCAAAAAAAGATTATTTTCTGTTTGGATAAAGTAGTTTTTAAATACCTCAGAATTAAGGTTTTTAAAATTCTCATAAGAGTATTCTGAATTTAAATAATCTATTTTTGTCAAAATTTTTTCTTTACTAATTTTGTTAGTGAAAGCAACATGAGTACATATCAAATTTTTTTCTTTAGGTAATTTTACAGATGTATCAGAAAAAAAATTTAAATCTTTTCTTACATTAATTGTGATATTTTGATCACTTTTCGTGCATATTACCTTATCTATAAATAGCGGTGAAAAGCTTAAAGAATTTAGCTCCTTCATACCTCGTATCATTAATTCGGAATTATCTTTTTTTAATATTTGTACTTTTTGTACTTTTTCTATTTTTTTTCTAATATTTTTGGCATGGTAATAAAAATCAGACAATAAGAAATAATATAATCCTACTCCATAATTTCTTGCATTATCAAAATAAAAATAATCTGCATAGATATGTGAATTGAATTCCTCAATTTTATTTTTATTTTTAAATATGAAATTATCTAAATATGTTTTTTTACTAATTTTATTTAAATTCTCTACATACAAATTATAAAATGATTTATTTAAAGATTTATCCTTATTAAAAAAAATAATATTTAGCCAAGAGTAGCTAGAAATTTCTTCTCTTGATTTTGGCTTTAATACTTTATCAATTAAAATTCTATTATCGTAATTTTTAATATTTTTGTGATAATTTTGCTTCAATCTATGCCCATCAAATGGAATTGGCTCGAATAAACCATTAATAGGGTTATAATAAAATTTTACACTCTTTAATAATGAGCCGTGATATGTAGATGTTAAGTCTATTATAGCAAAATATGATGCCCATTTTTTAAGATCTAAAACTTCTTCTGGTGAAATTTTTTTATCTAAGAAGTCTCTTAATTTTTGAGAAGCGATATTTAAAATATCTTTATTTTCACTTTTATTCCAAAATTGTTTATTATAAATTTCAAAAACAATATTTTCACTACCGTTCTCAATTTCTAAATTAGTAGTTAAATCCTCATCCAAACTAAAAATGGGTCCGTTCCTTCTCTTGTTTCTTTCGATTAATTCCTTACCGAAACCTTCCTCTAAAACATAAAGTCCTTTATCTTCACCATTTATTGATAAATTTAAAAATTCATATTTCAATTTTATTATATCAAGATCCTCTGCTAATTTATGAAAAATCCATTCATGTATATAATTTCTAGCCCTTGGTTTTTGTAAAGAAAATTTTTTTATTCCAAATATGTATTGATTTCTATCTAGCTCTATTTTATATGATGATTTCTCTTTGTCTTCCCAATGTATTCTTCTGTCACCTTTAAGTCTTATATCTCCTCTATACTTTTTTTCGTTAAAAATGATATTGACTTTAATTTGAGGCATTTTATCTGATGAAGGTAAACCATTAGTTTCTCTTTCTGTGTCAATCGCTTCTTTCCTTATTTTTTCTATTTTTAAAATATCGTCAAAACCTATCTCTAAATTTATCTTATCAATTTTATAAAAATTACTTTTAAAAGCCTTAAATGCTATTATTGGTAAATAAATATATTCTATTCTTCCACCTTCAGAAATATAATGTAAAAAATTTTTTTTCTTTTGTTCAAATGTTTGAGATTGCGAAATAGTAAAAAACAACAATAAAATTGCTATTAATGTAGAAAAAAAATAAAATTTAAGAAATCTATTAAAAGAAAAAAAATTTTTCTTACTCTTTTTTTCTTCCTTTTTTATTATCATAAAGATAAGTCATCATTATATGCTAATACAACCTTAGAATTTTTAAATCTTTTCTTAATTTGACCTGACAACATAGACAGCTTTTCAAATTTTTTTGGTTTAACATCAAAATTTATAGTCGTATTATTTTCAGTTCTTGACATAGATATAAATTTTAACTCAGAAGAAACTTTTTTGATTTCATTGATAAGGTTGTTAATCTGCGTATCAGTAATATCTTGATCAATGATAATCCCAAGATTTATAGTTTCTTCAATATTTTTTTTGGATCTTTTCATATAACCTGAATAAAAAACGATTAAAATTAGTGCAAATACAATACCTACTGTTGTTATAACTAATTGATTTGCCCCACATCCTAAACCAATTGCAATGATTAAAAATAAGTATACCAATTCCTCTGGCTCTTTGATTGCAGCTCTAAATCTTACAATAGATAAAGCTCCTACTAAGCCAAGAGATAGTGCTAAAGAACTTTTTACAATCATAATTACAATACAAGTAGTAACAGCCAAAATGACAAAATTTTTTGAGAATTCCTTACGATTAGATAAAGATGATGAAAATTTAATATAAAATAATTGAACAAAAAAACTTAAAATGACAGCACAAATTAAACTTAAAACAAAATTTGGAATATCAATCTGAACGTTTTGATTTATAAAAAAGTTTAAATCTCCTCTAGTAAGATTTTGAATTTGTTCCATAAACAATTTTTATATTTGTATTAATTTTTATCACTATCTACTAATTTTTTCTTTCCAATCCAAGGCATCATGGCTCTTAACTTTGTGCCCACAGTTTCTATTGAATGTTTTGCTAATTCCTCTCTGGTTTTAAGAAAGTTTTTTTGACCATTTTTACACTCATCCATCCATTGCTTGGTAAACTTTCCAGATTGAATGTCCGCAAGGACCTCTTTCATTCTTTTCTTAGTTTCATCTTTATTTATAATTTTAGGTCCAGAAATATATTCACCATACTCCGCAGTATTAGAAATTGAGTAATTCATGTTGGCAATCCCACCTTCATATATAAGATCAACAATTAGTTTCACCTCATGTAAGCACTCAAAATATGCCATCTCGGGTTCATAACCTGCTTCTACTAATGTCTCATATCCATTTTTTATTAATTCTACAAGACCACCACAAAGAACTGTTTGTTCTCCAAATAAATCTGTTTCACATTCATCTTTAAAAGTTGTTTCAATTATTCCAGATCTTCCACCTCCAATAGCTGATGCATATGATAGAGCTAAATCTCTTGCTTTACCTGTGCCGTCTTGATGTACTGCCATTAAACAAGGAACTCCACCACCTTTTTCAAATTCACTTCTTACAAGATGTCCAGGTCCTTTAGGAGCAACCATAAATACATCTAGATCTTTTCTTGCTTTAATTAAATCATAATGAATATTTAAACCGTGAGCAAAAGCTAAACTTGTACCCTCTTTAATTCTTTGTTCGATATGATTTTTATAAATTGTAGCTTGAAGTTCATCAGGAGTTAGAATCATGCAAACATCGGCCCATTCAGCTGCATCTGATAAGTTTTTTACCGTTAAACCTTTTGACTCTGCCTTTGCTTTACTTGCTGAACCATCTCTTAAAGCAACAACTACTTCTTTTACTCCGCTATCTTTTAAGTTAAGAGCGTGCGCGTGCCCTTGACTTCCATAACCAAAAATGGCAACTTTTTTATCTTTAATTAAGTTTACGTCAGCATCTTTTTCATAGAACATTTTCATTTTTTTTCTCCTTTATAAATTTATTTGAATGTTTGAGCACCTCTAGTCATGGCTATCGCTCCAGTCCTTGAAGTGCTTGTTAGACCAAAGGGTTTTAATTTTTTACTCATCTTATCAATTTCTCTTCTTAAAGCAGTAATCTGAATAACAACAGACTTGCTTGTTTTATCCAAAATTACAGGATTAAACTTTTTACATTCTTTAATACATTTTTCTATTTTTTTTTTCTGTGCAACGATCTTGAGCAATGCCATCTCTTTAAAGATAACATTTTTATCTTCTCTTTTAAAATCTGCAACTTTATGGACTGGAACTAGTTTTTTAAGCTGAAGTTTAATTTGATCAATCACTTGTGGTGTTCCTGTTGTTACAATGGTTATTCTTGAAATATTTTTTGTTGCATCAACTTCTGCAACTGCTAAAGACTCTATATTATATCCTCTGCCAGAAAATAACCCAACTACTCTAGCTAATACTCCAGACTCATTATCAACCCAAACAACAAATATATGAGTATCTAATTTACCTTTTTTAGTGGGTATGCTGTATGCTGATTTTGGAGATGGCATTAAACTAATGATTTCCCTTTACCAGTAATCTTATTTTCCTCTTTGTCATTAGGACCTAAAATCATCTGATTATGTGGTTTTCCAGATGGTATCATTGGAAAACAATTTTCATTTGGGTCTACGTGACAGTCAAATATTACTGGACCATTATAATCTATCATCTCTTTAATTTTAAAATCTAATTCGTCAGGATTATCGGCTTTGATACCCTTACATCCATAAGCCTCAGCTAGCTTTACAAAGTCAGGTAAAGCCTCAGAATAACTTTCTGAATAATTTTTTTCGTGTAAAAGTTCTTGCCACTGTCTAACCATTCCCATGTACTGATTATTCAAAATGAATATCTTTATAGGCAAATTGTACTGAACTGCTGTAGACATTTCTTGCATTGTCATTAATACAGATGCTTCACCTGCAATATCGATCACAAGTTTATCTGGATGAGCAATTTGAACACCAACTGCGGCTGGAAGTCCATATCCCATAGTTCCTAGACCTCCAGATGTCATCCATCTATTGGGTTTATTAAATTTATAATGCTGAGCAGCCCACATTTGGTGTTGGCCTACCTCAGTTGTGATAAATGTATCTTGATTTTTTGTTAATTCATATAACCTTTTTACAGCATGCTGAGGTTTAATCTCTTTATTACTATTTATAAATCCTAAAGAGTTCTTGGTTCTCCATTTTTGGATTTGTTCCCACCATTTTGAAATTCTTTGTTTATTAGAATCTTTTAATCCATTTTGTTTTTTATTTATTTTTTTAATAGCTGATTTTATTACTTCATTGACATCTCCAACTATTGCAAGATCTACTTTTATAATCTTATTTATTGATGATGGATCAATATCAATGTGAACTTTTTTTGATTTAGGTGAAAATTCATCTATCTTACCTGTTATTCTATCATCAAATCTTGCTCCTATGTTTATTAATAAATCACAATCATGCATTGCATTGTTAGCTTCATAAGTTCCATGCATACCTAACATTCCAATAAATTGATTATCATCACCTGGAAATGCACCTAAGCCTTGCAAGGTTGATGTGATTGGAAAACCGATGAGTCTTACAAATTCTTTTAAAGTTTCACTGGCCTGAGGGCCCGAATTTATTACTCCACCTCCTGTGTAAACAACTGGCTTTTTTGCTTTTGAAATTAAATCAATCAATTGGTCAATTTCATTTTGAGAAAACTTATTATGCGCTCTTCCATTCAATTTTTTTTCTTTTTTAAATTTTGTATAACTGGCTTTTGCAAATTGGATATCTTTAGGAATATCAATTAATACAGGTCCAGGTCTTCCAGTTGTTGCAACCTTAAAAGCCTCATGCATTACTTTAGATAAATCTTTAACATCTTTAACTAACCAATTATGTTTTGTGCAAGGTCTTGTAATTCCAGTGGTATCACATTCTTGAAAAGCATCAGTGCCTATTAAGTGTGTAGGTACTTGCCCAGAAATACAAACTAAAGGAACTGAATCCATATAAGCATCAGTCAAAGCTGTAACAACATTGGTAGCACCTGGACCTGATGTTACCAAAACTACTCCAGGCTTACCTGATGATCTTGCATATCCTTCTGCAGCGTGACCTGCTCCCTGCTCATGTCTTACAAGTATGTGTTTGATTGATGAATGATTTTTAAGTTCATCATAAATTGGCAAAACTGCACCACCCGGATAACCAAAAATATATTCAACCTCTTGATCCTCAAGACATTT
Source organism: uncultured Pelagibacteraceae bacterium (assembly GCA_902523895.1). Lineage (GTDB taxonomy): Bacteria > Pseudomonadota > Alphaproteobacteria > Pelagibacterales > Pelagibacteraceae > Pelagibacter. The sequence goes on from CABZAZ010000004.1 coordinate 67,675, forward strand.
GAATACAATTTCTGCTCCAGTATATAATTTAGACATTCAAGCAATCTAGCTGAAGTTGTGCTAATTGGTCAAGACTAAGTACAGAATATCTAAATTTTTTTTAAAAGCTTATCCAAATCTTCTGGATTAAATTTATTCCAATCTTTCATATTTCCTCGGGCCCAGGTGCTCTGTCTTTTGGCATATTGCCTTGTCTTTATTGATATTTTCTCAATTAATTGTTCAATTTGAATTTTTTTTTGAAGATATTCCTTAATCTCGTTAATACCTATAGCTTTGGTTAAACTTTTTTCTTTTGGAACTCTCAATTTAATAAATTTTTTCACTTCTAATATAGCGCCTGACTCAATCATCTCTTTAGATCTCTGGTTTATTCTCTCGATTAAATCTTTCCTTGGAAAATCAATACAAATTTTAAAAAAATCTGTTTTGTCATAATCTGACTTTGTATTTTTAAACCAACTTGTTATAGATTTTTTTGTATAAGACTTAATCTCATATGCTCTTATAGACCTTTGAGTATCTAAATTATTAATTTGATTTTTGATTAGAGGGTCTATTTTTAGCAACTCTAAAAAAAACTTTTTTTGACCAATCTTTTTATGTAAATTTCTCACTTTATTTCTAAAACTTAAAGGAATTTTTGGAATATTCATTAATCCATCAGTTAAAGCTTTAAAATATAGACCAGTACCACCTACTAAGATTGGGGTTTGTTTTGTTTTTTTGCATAGCAAAATTTTTTGATTAGCTAACTTAAGCCAATCCCCTGTAGAAAAATTTTTCTTGGCACTTTGAAATCCATATAAATGATGCTTAATTTTTTGATGATCTTTTTTAAATGGTCTCGCGGTTAAAATTTTTAATTCTTTGTAAACTTGCATGCTATCGGCATTTATAATCTGCCCTGAAAATTTTTTTGCTAACTTTAATGCAAACTTAGATTTTCCAGATGCTGTTGGTCCATAAATTAAAATAATTTTGGATTTTAAATCCATAAACTAATCTAATTTAACGCCTATATATCTTTTTTGATTTTGGCTATTATAGATCACAAGCAAAATAGTCTTCTGATTACTATTCAAAACTTGTTTTAGTGCTTGATTTAAATCCTCAACATTCCTTATTTTTTTCTTCTGAGCTTCAAGAATAATACTATTCACTTCTATCGAACCAGCTAAAGGACTATTTTTTTCAATACTTGTAATCACTAAACCATTTGTTTGGTTAGGTAAATTTCTTGTTTTAATATCTTGGCTGGAAAGTTTTCTTACTTTTATTTTAAGGTTTTCAATTAAAGTTTCTTTTGGTAGTTCTTCTTTTTTTTCAGAAATTTTAAAATCCTCAGATGTCTCCAGTCTTCCGAGTGTAATCGTTTTGATAATTTCTTTTTTGTTTCTCCAGATTTTAACTTTTACTTTTTTTCCAACTTCAGTTCTTGCAACAATTATAGGAAGCTCTTTCATTTGCTTTATTTTTTCTCCATTGAATTCTAGAATAATATCTCCACTTTTAACTCCAGCTTTTTCTGATGGACTATTTGGTGCAACACTTGCAACCAAAGCTCCCCTTGGTTCATCTAACTTTTCTACTTCTGCAATTTCTTTTGTTACATCTTGAATTCTTACTCCTAGCCATCCTCTTTTTGTTTCTCCAAATTCAATTAATTGATCAATTACAATCTTTGCGCTGTTTGATGGTATTGAAAAACCTATTCCTACATTTCCGCTTCTACCAAGTATAGCCGTGTTAATTCCAATCACATTACCATTCATATCGAATAAAGGACCACCTGAGTTCCCAGAGTTTATAGATGCATCTGTTTGAATATAATCTTCATATCTAGATAATCCGATTGATCGATTTCTTGCAGAAATTATTCCTGAGGTAACTGTTCCACCTAAACCGAATGGATTTCCAATAGCTATAACCCAATCACCTATTCTTGCTTTATCTGAATCACCAAATCTTACAGGTAAAAATTTTTCTTTTGACTCAATTTTTAGAACTGCAATATCTGAAAGGGGATCTGCTCCAATAACTTTTGCTTTAAATTTTTTTTCACCATTTACTTGAACAACAATATCTTCTGCTCCTTCAATCACATGATTATTTGTTACTAGTATTCCTTTTTCATCTATAATAAATCCTGAGCCAAGTGCCGAAGATTGCCTTTCTTGAGGAGTTCCAAATTCTTTGAACATATCTCCGAATGGTGATCCTGGAGGAAATTGAAAATTTGGGAAGGGATTGCTTCTCTCAACAACAGTCTGCGTAGTTGAAATATTCACCACTGAAGGCATTAATTTTTCAGCTAAATCTGCAAACGAATTAGGAATATTTTGAGAATTTGATATTGATGAAAAATTAAATACTAATATTAAAGAGAGAAATATTGCTTTTATTTTCATCATTTTAACTTTTTGCGTAATAAATAATTATAAATCCTATTAAAGCAAAAATTAATCCACCAGTACGTAATTGACTATCTTTGATTAACTCCAACTTTTTTAACATATTCTTCATTTTTGATGGAAATAAGGCATATAAAATTCCCTCAATAAAAAAGAATAGACCAAATGCAATGATCAATTCTTTCATTAAATCTTACTCAGTTTTCGGCTGGATATTCCCAAAAAATTTAAAGAACTCACTGTCAGGAGATAAAATCAAAGATGTTTCTCCACCTATTAAAGCTTTTTCATAAGCCTGCATAGCTCTATAAAATGCAAAGAATTCTGGATCTTGTCCAAATGCTGCAGCAAAGATATTATTTCTTTTACCATCTCCCTCACCTTTCATAATTTCCGATTTTTTTTGTGCCTCAGCTAAAATTACAGTTACTTCTTTGTCAGCAGTTGATGTAATTGTTACTGCCATTTCAGCTCCTCTTGCTCTAAATTCTTTTGCTTCTCTCTCCCTTTCGGTCTGCATTCTTCTAAAAATCGCATCACTGTTAGCTTGGGGAAGATCAGCTCTTTTAATTCTAACATCAACTATTTTTATTCCAAAATTTTCTGCCTCATTATTTACACCTTCTTGAATTAAAGCCATTTGTTTAGTTCTATCTTCTGAAAGTAAAGTTTGAAGTTCTTGTTGTCCAAGAACATTCCTAATTCTTGAATTAATAATTGTAGCCAATCTTGATCTTGCCACTCTCTCATTTCCAACTGAAATATAAAACTTAAGTGGATCAACTATTTGAAATCTTGCAAACGCATCAACTATTAGCCTCTTTTGATCAGAAGCAATTACTTCTTCTGGCGGTGTATCTAAATTAAGAATTCTTTTATCTAAAAAGACAACATTTTGAATAAATGGAATTTTAAAATTTAATCCAGGTTTTAAAATTATTCTTTTTGGATCACCAAATTGAAGAACAATTGCTTGATTGACTTCTTTAACAATAAAAATTGAAAAGAATGCAACAACAGCTAAAGCAACAATACTTCCTGCGATAATTTTTCCAGCTTTCATATTAATTCGTCACTTTCTTTTTTTGTAACTCAGGTAACGGTAAGTATGGCACTACACCAGAACCTGCATTTTTTTCTATAATTACTTTATCAATATCAGCTAAAACCTTTTCCATGGTCTCTAAATACATTCTCTCTTGTGTTACAGATTTTGCATTTTTGTATTCATTATAAATCGCTAAAAACCTGCTGGCTTCACCTTCAGCTTTAGCTACGACTTCTTTTTTATACGCCTCAGCTGCTTGTAAAATTTTTTCAGCTTCCCCTCGTGCTCTTGGGATAACATCATTAGCATAAGCTTCAGCTTCATTTTTTGATCTTTCCATATCAGCTCTTGCAGCCTGTACATCTCTAAATGCATCAATTACTTGATCAGGTGGATCTGCTTTTTGTGTTTGAACTTGTGTAATCTGAATACCACTAGTGTATTCATCTAGAATCTTTTGAATGATAAGTTGTGTATCTGTTTCTATAACTGATCTACCTTCAGTTAAAATTGGTTGAATATCTGATCTAGCAATAACTTCCCTCATTGCAGTCTCTGCCGCTGCCTTAACTGTTCCCTCTGGGTCCTGAATTTTGAATAAAAAATTTCCTGCATCTTTAATAACCCAAAAAACTGAAAAATCGATATTAACAATATTTTCATCACCCGTTAACATCAAGCTTTCTTGAGGAACATCAGCTACACCACCTTGAGATGTAAAACCACTATCTCTCTCGGATCTAAAACCAATATCAATTCTATTAACTTTTGTGACTTTAGGAGTAAGAACAGACTCTACTGGAAACGGTATATGGTAATTTAATCCAGGTTGAGTTGTTTTTACAAATTTACCAAATCTTAAAACTACACCTTGCTCATCGGGTAATACCCTGTAAAGCCCACTTGCCAGCCAAATAAAACCTAAAATAATTAAAACTAAAACTGCTTGCTTACCACCTGAAGAACCTCCACCGGGTAAAAATTTCTTAATCCTTTCTTGAAACTCTCTAATAATTTTGTCTATATCTGGGGGAGTTGGGCCACGGCCTGAGCCATTGCCGCTTCCGCTACCACTTCCTCCTGGGGGTGTTCCCCAAGGACTTCCTCCACTTTGTCTAAAATCATCTGACATATGGCAATCTATATAATGTCTTTATGCTGAAAAACAAGTTAAGATCCCTTTATGCCAAAGGAAAAACCAGAATTAAGTGACGCAATGAGAGCTAAAATGAGTAGAAAATTGCCTGTGAAAAATCCAATTAAAGGCACAAAATTTACAATTGCGATTTCAAGTGCAAAAGGAGGTGTTGGAAAATCCACCTTTGCAACAAACTTGGCCTTGGCTTTGAAAAAGGTTGGATGTAAGGTTGGTTTATTAGATGCGGATATTTACGGTCCCTCTATCCCAAAAATGTTGGGGATTGACGAGAAACCAAAAAGTGATGGAGAAAAATTAGAACCTATAAATAAGTACGATATTCAGTGTATGTCTATTGGTTTCTTAGCTGATCAACAAACACCTATGATTTGGCGAGGACCAATGGTGACTAGCGCTATTAGAACTTTTACACAAAAAGTTAATTGGAGAGACTTAGATTTTATAATTATTGATATGCCTCCAGGAACTGGAGACACTCAGCTTACTTTTTCCCAAGAGATTAAGATGGATGGTGCGATTATAGTTTCTACACGACAGGAAGTTGCTTTATTGGACGTGAAAAGAGGAATAAAAATGTTTGATAAACTAGGAGTTAAAATTTTAGGCTTGGTAGATAATATGAGTTACTTTGTTGGAGATGATAATAAAAAATATAATATCTTTGGAGAAGGTGGAGTTAAAAATACTGCTGAAGAGTTTAATAAAGAATTTTTGGGAGAAATTCCAATTAATCCAAAAGTTGGTACATCAGCTGATAAAGGTAAACCGATTGTTGAAGAAGATCCGAATAACCAAATATCAAAAATTTATTTAGATTTTGCCAATAAGATTAAATCAACTTATCTTTAAGATCAAAAGCTTCCATTAATTCATTCCATTCTCGCTTAGATAAACCAGAGTCCTCCATAGAAATATTTTCACCTTTGATAAGTTTTTGAATAATAATTTTTCCTTTTGCTGAAACTTCAGTTCCTCCAACTCTATAATCTATAAAAGCATCATAGGTTATTGGAACCCATTTTTTTAATGTATCAAGCATTATATCTGCATAAACTCTAATTTCATATTGTGCATGATGGTCTGCTCTCAGTCTTAAAAAGTTCATTAGGTTTAATAAATCTGTTTTCCAATACCATTGAGTGTAAGTGTTTAATGTTAAGTTCATTCTTGCAAGCTCTCTTGCCAAACCTTTTTTATCTTCATCAATTTTAGAACCATCGTATCTTTCATTGAGCATTGTTTCATAATTTGCATATGTTCTTTCAGCATCATTTTTTAGAAGTTCTAAAACTTCTTTAGCTTGCTCACCCTCTAAAATATCTCCCCTACCTTGTCTATTAGATGTTGATTGAGCTGCAAGATTTTCTTGAGTTGGCAAATAAAATTCTTTATCTAAAATTGAGTATCTTGCAGAATACTCATTCACATTTGCAGTTCTATGTCTTATCCATTGGCGAGCAATAAATATTGGTAGTTTGATATGATATTTAATTTCACACATTTCAAAGGGTGTGCTATGCCAATGACGCATTAAATATTTAATTAACCCAGAGTCAGTTGAAACTTGTTTTGTTCCTTTGCCATAAGAAACTCTAGCTGATTGCACTATTGATGTATCATCTCCCATGTAATCAACAACTCGAACAAATCCGTGGTCTAGCGCTGGTAATGCTTCATAGAGAATTTTTTCTAATTCTGGAGATGTTACTCTTTTTGTTGAATTATTTTGTGATTGTTGACTTTTAATTTCAGCGGTTTGCTCTTTTGTTAGTTTCATGATTGTTATTGAATCTTTAGCAATTCCTTTTATATTAATAAAGTTGGATTTCCAACTATGACGATAAACGAATTTCGTAATAACCATTGCGGACGTGGGGGCAGTACCCACCACCTCCACCATTTACAACTTATGGGGGTGAACTAGATTCGACGGGTGACTAAAAGCTATTCTTTCGTTCGGAATTGTTCCTCCGTAACGGGCTAATTTATAATTGCTAACGAAAGTTACGCACTTGCTGCTTAATTAACTTTGTTAATTAAGTAGTCGGGGTCCGGGGCACCTGGCAACAGAACGCCCCTTCTTATTTGTAAATTAGTTTGCAGAACTAACGTTATTTTAAAAATACAACCTAGTTAGACGACTACAGGACGACTAAAATATTTACAAAATAGTTTTAAATTAATAATATTTTTTATGGCTAAAAAACAAACAAGTGGAAAAGCACATAACAAATTTGCAGGTGTAGCTTTAATTGCATTTGGATTATTTTTATTTGTTATAGGATTAATGAGTGTTGGTGTAAGTTTTGGAACTCATTACGTTATTGGATCAATAGTAATTGGTATAATAATGGTAGTTCTAGGTGCAATTTTATTTAGAAAATAATTTCAAAATAAATTAGTGACGACTCAATTTTGGTCGGCATTTGGTCGGAATTATTCTATAATTTACTTAATTTGATTATTACTGAGTGTTGCAATATAAGGATTATTGAAACAAAGTTCGGGGCACCTGGCAACAGAACGCCCCTTTCCAAAGTTTACCGTTGTCCCTAGTCGATTTCCAAAAAAACTTACATTGAAGTTTGCATTGAAGTTACATTGAAGTCAGAAAACAAAATTATCTTCTCTTATATTTAAAACCTGCAACTTTCGCAGCAAGTCTGTTAATTGGGGTAGGTTTAGAATTCGTTGATCTAAGTAATTGAAAACTACCTTTTACATTGGCAGGTTTAATTTGACTTGAGCGTCTAGTTCCTCTTGGTCTAGGTTTTTGTTTAATTTTGATTTTTTTTCTTTTAGGTTTATTTTTTGTGTATTTTTTTAACTCATTAATTATTTTTTCTCTTTCATTTTGTAATTTTGAAGTTTTTTTAAGAAATAATTGATCAATTTTTGATTTTAATGATTTTATTTTTTTATTGATTTCATCCAAGTTTTTATAAAAGGGGTCTTTTTTGTAAAGAGTTCTTAAACTGGTGGGTGATTTAGAGATAGGGAGTTTTCGTGTTTTAATTTTATTTAAAATTAAATCCTTTTTAGTAATTAATTTCTTTCTTCTTATTTCAAATAAATCATTAAATTTTAATCTTACTTTTTTAATTTTAATATTTAATTCTGATAATTCTTTATTTAATTTAGGAATTTTTGATTTATCAATCATTAAATTAATTGCTAATTTCGATTTTAAACTCAATCCTTAATGAAGTCTAGAAACAAGATTAAACCGTTATACGCGCAGATACGTCTATAACATAGTTTATTATGTGATAAGAAATTAAACTATTTCATTCTGTTTCTTCTCTTGATTACAAAATCTACATTATTATTAATATATTGATTATATTCTTTTAAATTTTTTGGCAGAGGTCTTTGGGGGAATTTATCATCAAAATCAAGAAAAAATTTTATTTCTGTAAAGTTCGTATTTACTAAATCCTGAAGAAAGAAAAATTCGACATAATGACGAAAATCTTCAAATAATAAAAAAAAACTTTTATATCTTTCTAAAGTCTCTTTTAAGGGACTTTCAATATCTAAATAATATCTTCTTATACATTCAAGTGTTAAATCAAACCTATCAACAATTCTTTTATTCCAACCCCTCTCTCCATTTATGGTTAATTTTTTCTTTCCATTTATTATTATTTTATTTGAGGGAAAGATTATAAAACCTCCTATTGAGTAAAGTATTTCTAGTATCTCCCCTTTACGTTTTTCACTTATTTGGTCAGTAATTTCTTTCATATCCTTTCTATTAATGAATGAAACTCCAATCCCATCACTAGACAACGAAAACTCCCCTAAAGATGATTTATGAAACAAATATTTGTTTGGTTCCTTATCGGATAATTCAAACTTTTGACCATTTGGTAAATCCTTTGACCATAAGTATTTATGATAGGACAATAATTTTTTACTTTCTTTATCTGGATCTGCTTTAGGTTTTACATCCTTCCTAAAGTCAAACGTATTGTCTATTAACATAATTCAAAAACTTAATCTCAATCCTCAATGAAGTCTAGAAACAAGATTAAACCGTTATACGCACAGATGCATCTATAACAATCACTGTATTCTATCTTTAATTTCAAATTTATTAAAATAAATATATTTTAACTCTTCCCTAAAAATTTTACCTATATCAGTGAGATTTACATTAATTCTATTTCCTGGTCGTATCATCAATATGTGTGGTTGGAAATGATTAGAACCAAAAGCATTTTTCTTATCACTTGTTTTGTGCCGTCTATTCCTTAAAACACGCTCATTTTCATATTTATAAAATGATCTTCTAAGTTGAAGTAATCTCGGCATTGCAATATTTCTTCTTGTTAATCTTATTCCTACGGGACTTTTGTTAACATTTATATTTTTTCTTGGGTTCTCTCCTCCTGGTGCTAAAACCATAAACCTAGTCTCTTTTACATCCGCCTTAATGATTTCATAACTTTTACTTCGCTTGACGTCAATTAATCTCCTCCTGCTATGATAAATTGTTAAATGCATCCTTCGTTGTATGTGTTCCTCATCTACACCACATTTATATTTTAGAACATCAGAGATTTCCTTTTCACTCTCTCTATCAATCCATAATAATGAATATAAACTATACCTTGTCATGATGAATAAATTTAACCCTGATTTACAATGAAGTCGAGAAACAAGGTTGCTGCCATAAACGCTGAACTTACATTGAAGTTTACATTGAAGTGTTTCAAAAAGTCTTTATTTTCTGTTATTATTTAAATTATAGGGGGAAACAGAACGCCCCCTGTAAATCAACATAAATCTTCTAATAAAGAATAGTCAACACTTTCTGGTACTGGATATTTCCAATTTTTATTTGCAGACTCTTGTTGATCAGAATCACCTGTTCCTTTCCTTCCAGTGTAAAACACATAGGTAAGAGTTTTAATTTTTTTTATTTTGCAATCACCTTGAATATAGACTTTTACAGAATAAAAATTGCTATCTAGTATTGGTTTTGGATAATCATTCATCTTCCAAAAAAATATATATCCTGACTCTTTCCGGACGGTATCTGTTTCTACAAAATATTCACCATCTGTTGCATTTCCAAATTTTTTCCAGTCAGCAAAAACAGAATTACAAAAAATTAGAGCAATAGAAATAATTAAAAAAAATATTTTTTTCATAATTAATTTTACTAAATTTACAACGAAGAACCAGAGCAAAAAAACAACTGAAAAGAAAATAAGTCATTCTGGCAATGAAGTTTGCAATGAAGTGTTTTGATAAAACAAACAAATATGCTATTTTCTTATCTAATGCCGGGCAACAGAACGCCCCTTCCTATTTTAAAATAAATTTTGATTATCAACATAAATTTGAAAATGCAACTTAGGGGCTCGGCCTGTATTCGGCCAAATAATAATAATTAATTACAAAAAATATAAAGGACTGAATTTTCTAAAATTGTGTTTAAATTTTTACCTCTATATCTTTTTGATATCTTTTGAGTATCTATTTTATTTGCATATAAAAAATCTCTAACTTGGCTAACTTTCACTCCAAAATTTATACCCTCAGTAATTTCATTTCTCAAAATAGAAACTGCTACAGCTGCAAGTTCACCATTCTTACTATCTACAATAGGTCCACCACTATTTCCAAAATTAAGAGCAGCATCAATTTGTATTTGTGCACTATTATCCTCTAATCCCTTGAGAGAACTAATAATTCCTGACGTAAATTTTAAGTCATCACTTAAGGCTTTACCTCCTGGGTATCCTGCAGCAATTATTGATTGAAGTTTTTTTATTGGCTTATTTGTTATTTTTATAAAATATTTATTATTTAAGTTTACTTTTAGCAAAGCGAGATCTAGCTGCTTATCTTTTGCAATTAATTTAGCTTTAATTTCCTTATTATTATAAATAATTTTTTGCTTATTTTGGCAAGACGCAATTACATGATAATTGGTAATAATATGACCTTTATCATCAACAAAAAAACCTGTGCCAGAAGATGAAATTTTTTGCTTATTTGAAAATTGTAAATCATCTTCATCAGTAGCCTCAGGCCATAGTCTTTTCATTGTTTCTTCTGTATCTCCAAAATTTGCTCTTGTTACTATAAGATTATTATTTTTTACAAATGCATTTTGAGTTTGTTCCTCATGGGCGAATGAATAACTCCCATCCTCTGAAGGAACTATGTAAACACCTTTGCAATTTAATTTGAATTTATTTTTAACTTTTGTTGGAATTAAAGCGCCACCCTTTGTGCCGTTACACAAATGATAATCTATATTTTGATTAGCATTTTGTTCTCCCAATAAACCATCAAAAAAAGAGTCAACTGCACCTTTTTGAATTTTCCATTGATTTTTTGCAATGACATCAATGTCGTACATTTGATAAACTGAACCCTCTTTTACGATTCCTAAAATTGACCATTGTCCCCAATGCCATATTCCCTCCAATCCTTTTGGAGATTTTTTATCAAAAAATTTATGTATAAATTCATTTCTAGATTTAGGATAAATAGGATCTGAATTCCAATATTTACCTTTATTAGTTTTTAAAATTTTAACCGGATAATTTGACATTGAACTATTTCTAATATTTTCTTTTAGGATTTTTTCTACTTCGGGGATCCAGGTATTAATGTAATATTCCTTATCATATTCAAAACCATAAACTGTAAAGGGATGTTTATACTTGGGTTTCTTTTTTTTTTTTTTAATCTTATCTATTTTACTTGTTGATTTTTTAACCTTATTAAACTTCTTCTTCTTTTTTGAGCTAGACTTTCTTTTTTTTGGTTTTATTATTTTTTTAGAATCTTTAATTTTCTCAGAACTTCCCAAAATTAATAAATTACCATCCTCTGATCTTCTCCAATCCTTACTTTTAAAAAACTTATCAAATGAACCGTAGCTATCTTGATCTAACCAACCTAATTCATTCCAGCGTCTACGCGCAACATCTACAGCTTTTTCTTTGACATTGAACCTTGGGTCGTTTTTCCAATCTTCACTCATATCAAACAATTATCAAATATTATTAATTCATTCGAGTCGATTTTTATTCGGCCTTGACTCGGCTTGATAAGTAAAATTAGTGTGATTTTGTAAAATAATTGACTATAATCAAACAAAGTTCGGGGCACCTGGCAACAGAACGCCCCCTTTTAATGATCTTAAGTCACAGTGAATAAAATCAATAATAAATTAAATATTATAACATGGAATTTTTTATAATTATAATTCTAATATTAGTCACTGCCTGGATTTTGTTTAGACCAGTTTCAAAAAAAGAGCTTGATAGATATAATGATAAGGATAATTGGTCAAATATGGGTTTTTAATTTAACTTATCTAAAATAATAAACTTTTACTTAGTAATTTATTCATAATAAAACACTTCATAATGAAGCTAAATTATAGACCTGAAATAGACGGTTTAAGAGCTCTAGCTGTTGGCGTTGTAATACTTTATCACTCAAAACATTCATTTTTCGGTAGAGATTTTTTTTCAGGGGGATTTATTGGAGTTGATATATTTTTTGTAATTTCTGGATATTTGATTTCTTCATTAATTTTTAAGGAACTTTTAGCAACTGGAAATTTTTCTTTTAAATTATTTTACGAGCGAAGAATAAGAAGAATATTACCTGCTTTATTCACTGTAATTATTGCTTGTATCCCATTTGCATGGATGTTTATACTGCCTTTGGATTTGATTGATTTTTCAAAATCATCAATATCCTCTATTTTATTCAGTTCAAATATTTTTTTTCATTTCTCAGGACTTGAATACGGAAGTCAAGATAGCCTGCTAAAACCTCTACTTCATACATGGTCATTATCTGTTGAAGAGCAATTTTATATTTTATTTCCAATTATATTTTTATTTTTTTTTATAAATTTCAAAAAATTTTTAGGTAATTTCATTATTCTTGGAATCGTAATCGGTTTGATAATTGCAGAAATTACATCAAAAAATTTCATTTCATTGAATTTTTATTTTATTCATACAAGAATTTGGGAACTTTTAGCTGGTTCTTTAATTGCTTATTATGAATTTTTTGAAAAGAAAAATTTTAAAGAAAATGCTTTAAGCAAATTTTATCCTTCAATTGGATTATTGATGATTATTTACTCCATAATCTTTTTTGATGACACTATGAGACATCCATCTTTAATTACTCTAATTCCTGTTTTAGGAACTGCATTGATTATTTCTTTTTCAAAACAAAATGAAATAGTCAACACATTATTCTCACAAAAAATTTTTGTGCAGATTGGTTTAATTTCATATTCATTATATCTTTGGCATTACCCTGTGTTTGCCTTTTCAAGAATTACTGACTTTTCTCAAGGAGATATAATTAAAAAAATTTTGTTAATTTTTTTAATTCTCATATTATCAATTCTTACTTATAAGCTTATTGAAAGACCAGCAAGAGACAGAAAAAATAATTTTAAAAAAATACTTTTTGTATTAATTAGCTCAGCTGTAATAGTTATTATTTTTTGTGTTTATACAATCAAAAAAGATGGATTAATTAAAAACCATCCTAAAATAATTCAAAATTCTTATAAAAATTTAGACTATAGAGGAATTTCTCAGAATGATAAATTCTGTCACTCAAGAGTTGGTGCTAATGGCTTTTGTGTTTTTAATCAAAAAATTAACAATACTGGAAATATTATTTTTCTTGGCGACTCTATCACAGATGCTTTATTAGGAGATATGATTGAAAAAGTTAAAGAAACAAACTTAAAATTAATTCATATGAGTTACAGTGGAAACTTATATTTTCCAAAATTTCTAGCAGTGAGAAAAAGAGATAATCGTATTGATCAAGATGAAACATATCATAAATATCGACAAGAATACTTAAATAATCTTGATGAATTAAACTATATAGTAATTGCAGGTAATTACTCATACTTTTTCGAAGAGCAAAGAATTAAATTGGAAAATGAAAATTTAAAGATTTATCCTACAGCAAGAAAATTCGTAGAAAAAAATTACATAAACAAAAAAAAAGAAGAAAGAATTTTTAGATTAAAATCAAAATTTAAAGATACAATCAAGAACCTAGCACAAAAAAATAAAGTAATATTAGTTTATCCAATACCACAACCACCCAAAGATGTTTGGCAGAGAGTAACGAATAATTACTTTAAAGGATTGATTGATGATAAAAATAATAGAAATCACTTTTTAAAAGATAAAATTAATTATGATAAAGAATACTTCTTCAGATTAAATGAAAACATTTTTAATTTTTTTGATGAAATAGAGACTGAAAATATCCATAGAGTTTATCCTCATAAAATTTTTTGTGATGAAAAATGCCTATTCTATGATGATAAAAGAATATATTTTTTTGATAAAGTTCATCCGTCAAAATATGGAAGTTCAATGATTAATTCATTAATAATGAAAACAATAAAGGATATTGAAAGCGCTAACTAAGTTTTTGTAAATAAAGCAATAAACTTTCTTTTTAGGGGATCACAATTATTCAAAACATCTAATCTTTTATAAAATAAGTTTAAAGAAATTAATTTTTCACCCTCTAATGTTTTAAGTGTTTGAAAAGCTCCTATTGATCTGTAGACTTGATCTTCATTAATAGGTTTTGTTAAAAAAACATCATCACAAAGAGCTATTCCTTTTTCATTTAACATATTAAAAGAATTGATTATATCTATACAAATAGTGGGATAACCATGAGCACCATCTATCCAAATAATATCAAATTTTTTTTTAGATTTAATTAAGTTAATAGAATTAGTTTTAACAAATTTAATATTTTTTACATTTGATAAGATTTCATCTCTCTTTTTTAAAAATTTATCAAGATCTTTTTGCCTCTCGTAAGTTTTGATAAACTCTTCGTTATCATCGGGAAGATCAATCGTAGTAATATTTGAATTTTGAAATAAAAGTGACAAAAGAAAGCTGTTAGCACCATCATAAGTACCGATTTCTAAAATCTCAATTTTAGGAATATCCATTTTATATGACAATGCTGAGAGCAAAGTCTCATGCTCTGTTGACATTTTTCTATCTAAAAAATCATATTTTTTTTTTATTATTGAGAGTTTTTCAAGAGCTTGTTTTCTATTAAAGCCTAAAAGTTTGAATTTATTATTTTGATCTTCTACAAAAAAATTGTAATCATAATTTTTTTTTAGCTTTCTAAAAGATAAAGTATTTGAGATTTTTTTGAAAATATTTACCATTTTAAATTAAATAAATATTTATATTTACGGACCTTCTTGTTAAATCTTCATCAAATTTTTTTACATCATGCCATGATTTATCTGATTTGATAAAACCAGTAAGTTTATTTTTTTCAAACTTTGAATTATAGAAAAGTTCATAATTTTCAAAAAATTTTTTTGAGATATTCTGGTCGAGGTATTTGCTTTTCCAGATATCAAGACTTTGAGAATTAGTTTTTTTCGATTTATAAAAATTTGTCCCTAAATTTTCATACGCTGAAAAAAATGGATCATCATTATTTGGAGGAAAGTAAATCATTAGGGATAAAAGCTTATTTTCTGTATCACAATGAGGTGGAATAAAACAGTCTCTTTTGATAATTGAAAATTCAAAACCGATCCTAACTAAATTAAAATTGATAGTTTTTAAAATTTTATATACCGATTTTTGAAAAAATTTATCACTGTAATTTTTTATAAAAAGATAATTTTTAAGATTTTGTCTATTTTTTATTTTTTTAAGTTCATTGTTGATAAGACTCAAAAATTCAAAGCAAACTTTTTTTGAATTGAGCATTTCATAAAAATCTCCCCATATATTACCTTTAATAAATTTAAAAAATTCTTTATGTTTATTATTAAGAAATTTTTTATTTCCATTAGAGTGAATTGCAGGAAATTGATCTTCACTCGGAAAGTTTAATAATAAATTTTTATATAAATCAAAATCTAAGAAATTTTTTTTTTCAAAAATACAAAATGGTTGATTGATGCATTCCTCAAACTCATTTAAATTTTTTGGCAGATTTATTGATTTTTTTTTAATATTAAAATCTTTCATTAATTATTATTCTTTCATCCAAATTATTTAACAAACTTATTAAGGTCAGGCCTAAAATAATTTGGCCCCTTCATAACTTTTCCTGACTCGTTATAAATGGGTTTGCCATCTTTATCTAATTTGCTCATATTTGAATTTTGAACCTCTTCAAAACATTTGTCTAAATTTATACCAAAAGCATGTCCCGCACCATATGTTACATAAAGGATATCAGTCAAAGCGTCTGCTACCTCAAGTAAATCTTTTTTATTTATTGCTGCTTTTAATTCTTCTAGTTCTTCATTAATTAGACTAACCCTTAATTCACTAATCTGGTTTGTAGTCAATGAGGGACTTACCTTAACCTCTTGACCAAAAGTTTTCATAAAAATACCAACTTTTTCAAAATTTGTCATTTTGCTCCTATAAGTTATCAAATTTTTAATATATAAATAGTTTTTAATAATCAATGAAATTTCGCAAAGAATTTGACAGCATCGGATCTATAAATGTTCCTAATGACAAATACTGGGGTGCTTCAACACAAAGATCTAAAAAATATTTTGACATAGGTGATTTTTTAGTAAGACCAATTTTAATAAAATCAATTGCAATAATAAAAAAAGCTGCAGCTGTCGTACATGAAAAAAATAAAGAAATTTCGCCAAAAATCTCGAGAGCAATAATCAATGCTTCAAATGAAGTGATTAAAGGAAAACTTGATAATCACTTTCCATTAAAAGTTTGGCAAACAGGATCTGGAACCCAGACTAATATGAATGTAAACGAGGTAATAGCTAATAGAGCTATAGAAATTTTAGGTGGTAAAAAGGGATCAAAAAAACCTGTTCATCCAAATGATCATGTTAACAAATCTCAATCAACTAATGATGTATTTCCAACCGCTATGCATATTGCGATTGCTTTGGAAACAAAAAAATATTTATTGCCATCACTAAAATTATTAAATGACGAACTAAAAAAAAAAAAATCTAAATTTAAAAATATAATAAAAGTTGGGAGAACACATCTTCAGGATGCTACCCCTTTATCTTTGGGTCAAGAATTTTCAGGGTATCAATCGCAAATTGAAGATTGTATTAACAGAATAACAAAAGCTTTAGATGAAATTTATTTTCTTGCACAAGGAGGGACTGCAGTAGGAACTGGAATTAATACAAAAAAAAATTTTGATAAAAAAATTATTAAAGAAATTAAAAAATTTACTAAATTACCTTTTAAACCAACAAAAAATAAATTTGCAGCACTTGCAGCACACGATAGTGTAGTGAATTTTTCTGGCACTCTTAATACAACTGCAGTGAGTTTAATGAAAATTGCTAATGACATCAGATTTTTAGGCTCTGGGCCACGAGCAGGGTATGGAGAATTAATATTACCTGCTAATGAACCAGGATCATCAATTATGCCTGGCAAGGTAAATCCCACACAATCTGAGGCAGTTACAATGGTTTGTGTCAAAGTCATTGGTAATCATAATGGTATTACTATGGCAGGTTCACATGGGCATTTTGAATTAAATGTTTTTAAGCCTTTAATTGCACACAACATTTTACAATCAATTAACTTGCTAGCTGATAGTATAAAAAACTTCTCTCTTTATTGTATAAAGGGATTAAAAGCTGATGAATTGAAAATAAAAAAATACTTAGATAACTCTTTAATGTTAGTAACTGCACTAGCTCCTCATATTGGATATGACAAGTCTGCAAAAATTGCAAAACAAGCTTTAAAAAATAAAACTACTTTAAAATATGAAGCTTTGAAATCCGGACTAATTAATGAAAAAGATTATAATAAAATTGTAAATCCAAAAAAAATGATTTACCCGGCGTAAGTTTGAAAAAATTCTTTAATAAAATTTCTAAAAGTTACTTTATTGAACAAACTTTTATTTTTTTTATTATACTGATCTAAAAAAACACTTATTTTTTTGTTAGATTTTTTATCTATTTTTAAATTGCTTAATAAAATTTTATTTTGGAGAAGATCATAAGCGAAATCTAACTTAATTTCATCAAAGACATTTCTGTAATTTCTTTTTATCTGGAAGTATCTAAAAAACTTTTCAACATCATTAAAAGTAAATATGATTTCTCCAATTAATTTTTTTCCATCTTGGTCATTTAAGAATTCAATTTCATTAGATTTGATTAACACTGACTCATTCCACTTCGCATCAAAATTATTCATGAATATTCTTCCATTATCTAATTGAATCTTTAGAACAAAGTTCGTCAAATATTCAAATTTATCTATCTTATCAATGTTAATATTGAAAACTGCATTTAGGTTGGCATTATTCAATAACTCAGAGTCAAGTAAATCAATTAGTAAGGACTCGCTGTTGAATATCTTTTTTTGACTTATATAGTTAAAATTCAAATCGGTAGAAAAATAAAATGGTTTAAAATCTAACTCACCCTTAAAATTTTCATTATCAGATTTAAAAGTAAGTGTATTATCTTTAATTTCATAATTGAATAAATTTTCTTTATTAATAAATTTGATATCAAAAACTCCGTAAATGTCTTTATCTTCATGCTCTACTGATGTTTTAATATTTAAACGAATTTTTTTTGAGAACAATTCTATTTTTTTTTCTCTATTAGAATTTTTTTTAGTTACAATTAAATTAAATGGTGTATTAAAAATTTCAAGTTGTGAAATTAGTTTTTGAATTTGATTTTTTTCGTCATAAAAAAAAGTAGATTTATTTACCTTTGATAAAAATAGCAATTCCTCATTTTTATCGTTAAAAAATAATTTTACTTTTTTAAAGAAAATTTTATTAGTGATTTCTGAGTCATTTAATGTTTTGAGAAAAAAATTGAGATCACCTGACTTAATATTTAATTCTGTATTTTGAAAAATAACATCTTTAATTTTTGGTTTTTTGTAAGTAAAAAAATTCCGAAATGAAATATAAAATTTTACATAATCAGAATTACCCAAGATCTTACTCTCATGATTTATATCTAAATTTTTTGTGTAAAAAAAAGGTTTTGGAAATAACCCATATTTTATTTTTTCATTAAAATTAATATCTATTTTGTATTTTTCATAAATTTGGTTTTTTAGTAAAACCTTCATTTCATTTTTATCGTAAAAAGCTGGTATCAAAAAATAGCTTAAAAATAATATCAATAGGAGTGCAATGGATAACGCTATTTTGTTATTGAGGTAAAATTTATTCTTGCTCTGATTGAATTTTTTTAAACTTCGAAATTTATCAAAAAAATTTTCAATTTTATTATCTAAAATATTAATTTTTTTTTTAATAGGAGTGTGCTTATTTGAACTTTTGAATTTATCAAAAAAACTTCCTATTAGTTTATTTATTGATAATAATATTTTCTGTAACTTTTTTTTAAATATATTTTGATTAGACATAAATTATTGAATCTTATAATAAAATTATTTAAATGGTAAACTCTGATTATTTCAAAAATTTAAATGACGCTCAAAAAGAAGCTGTTTTGAGCCTTGATGGCCCTCTTTTAATAGTTGCGGGTGCTGGATCAGGTAAAACAAAGGTTTTAACAAGTAGGATTGCGCATATAATTAAAAATAAGAAAGCTTTTCCAAATCAGATCCTTGCAGTCACATTCACAAATAAAGCAGCTAAAGAAATGCAAAATAGAGTAAGTAAAATTCTTGGATCCTCAGCAGTAGGACTATCATGGCTTGGAACATTTCACTCTATCTGTGCCAAACTACTAAGAAAACATGCCTCTGCAGTTAATTTAAATTCCAATTTTACAATCGTAGACACTGATGACCAAATCAGACTGATTAAAAATATTTGTAAAGCTGAAAATATTGACGTAAAACAAATTTCTCCAAGATATATAATTGCAATCATTGACAAATGGAAAAACAAAGGTTTTTACCCTAGTGAAGTAAGAATTAATTCTAAGGATATATATGAAAAAACAATATTACCTGTTTATAAAATTTATCATCAAAAACTAATTGAATTAAATGCCTGTGATTTTGGAGACCTAATTTTACATTCCGTCAAAATTTTAGAAAAAAATGAAGATTTAAGAAATATCTACTCCAAAAACTTTAAATACATACTTGTAGATGAGTATCAAGATACAAATTTTATACAAAGTCGATGGCTTAATTTATTAGCAGAGAAAAATAAGAATATTTGTTGTGTTGGAGATGATGATCAATCAATCTATAGTTGGAGAGGTGCTGAGATCAAGAACTTTTTAGAATTTGATAAAATATATCAAAACACTAAAGTAATTAGACTAGAGCAAAATTATAGATCCACAAAAAATATTCTATCTGTTGCTTCATCATTGATTTCTAATAATCAAAATAGAGTTGGAAAGACATTAAAGTCTACAATGGATGAAGGTGATTTAATAAAATTAAATTGTTTTAAAAATGGAAAAGATGAAGCGATAGGTATTTCAGACGAAGTTGAAAAATTAAAAAAAAAGTACTCTCTTAATAAGATTGTGATTTTAGTAAGAGCAATTTTTCAAACAAGAGAATTTGAAGAAAGATTTTTAAAGATCGGCATGCCATATCGAATTTTAGGTGGAATTAAGTTTTATGAAAGATCCGAGATAAAAGACTGTGTAGCCTACTTAAGATTAATTTACCAAGAAAAGGATGATTTAGCTTTTGAGAGAATAGTAAACAGTCCAAAGAGGTCAATTGGTGAAAGTACGATTAAACTAATTCACCAATACTCTAAAGATAATAAAATGAGTTTAGAAAGTTCAGCTAGAAAAATGGTAGCTCAAAATTTGATAAAACCTAAAGCAAAACTAGGTCTTAACTTATTTTTAGATTTAATTTTTAAATGGAGAAATGATTTAAAAATTAAAAAATTCAACCATATAAAGTTATTACAAATTCTCTTAGATGAATCTGGATATTCCGCAATGTTAAAGAATAAAAAAGATCTTGAAAATGAAAATCGATTAGAAAATATAAAAGAGTTGCTGAGTGCTATGAAAGAATTTGATAATTTAGAGAGTTTTTTAGACCATGTATCTCTTGCAACTTCAATTGATCAAGATTGGGAGGGCGAAAAAATTAATATGATGACAATGCATGCAGCTAAAGGTTTAGAGTTCGATATAGTTTTTTTGCCAGGTTGGGAGGAAGGTTTGTTCCCACACCAAAAATCAATTGAAGAGAAAGGTCATAACGGTTTGGAGGAAGAGAGAAGATTGGCATACGTAGGTATCACTCGAGCAAAAAAAAATGTGATTATTTCTTTTTCAATGAATAGATTTTATCAAGGTGATTGGATCGACAGTATGGCATCAAGATTTATTGATGAACTGCCAGAAAATAATTTAGAAAAAAATTCATATTTTGACGAAACTAATGAAACATTTGACGAATTTGAGTTTAATCAAGATTTTGAGTTAGATAATGATTCTAAGAGAAGTCCAGGTTGGATTAGATATCAAAAAAGAATTAAATGATAAAAAAAAGAATCAACAAACTCAAGGAGCAATTTAAGAATTATAATATAGATGGTTATGTGATACCAAAAAATGATGAGTTTTTCTCAGAATATTCAAACAAAGATAGACTTAAATTTATCTCAAACTTCACTGGATCTGCTGGGTATGCTGTAATATTAAAAAATAAAAATTATTTATTTGTTGATGGAAGATATACAATTCAAGCTAAAATTGAAAGTGGAAAAGAATTTAAAATTATAGATTATTCCAGAATTATAAATACGAATATTTTTAAAAACTTAAATTTAGGAATTGATCCAACATTATTTACTTCAAGTCAGATTAAAAAATTTTTTTTAAAAAACAACAAAGTAACAATAATTGAGAAAAACCTCGTTGATTACATATCTAAATTTATAACCAAGACTAAGAATCCTTTTTATTCTCTTAATAAAAAAATTACTGGTGAAAGCCATTTCCATAAGATTTCTAAAATTTCAAGTTATTTAAAAAGAAAAGGTTTTGATTATTTATTTGTTACAGCCCCAGAAAATGTCGCCTGGTTATTAAATATCAGAGGAAATGATAACCCAAATAGTCCCATACCGAATTGTAATCTTATAATTAACAAAGATAAGCAATTTTATTTGATCGTTAAAAACGAAAAATCAAAAAAACTTATCAGTGAAAAAAAACTAAAAAAGAATCAGATTATTGATCCAAGAAATTTACCTGATTTCTTAAGAAATCTTAAAAGTGGAAATATCATGGTAGATAAAAAAACTTGCTCGTTATTTTTAGAAAAATTATTAAAAAAAAAATTTAGATTAAAAAGAAAAGATGATCCAATTTATTTATTTAAATCTTTAAAAAATAAAATTGAAATTAAAAATATGATAAATGCACATATTATTGATGGGGTTGCATTAACAAAATTTATATATTGGATTAAGAATAAAAAAAAATTAGATATAACAGAGTTTGATGCTCAAAATAAATTAGAAAAATTAAGAAAAAGAAATTCGAAATACCTATATTCCAGTTTCAATACAATTGCTGGAACCGGAAAGAATGGGGCGATAGTTCATTATAGAGCTACTAAAGATAATGCTAAATTTTTAAAAAAAAATGAAATTTTTTTATGTGACTCAGGTGGACAATACAAGTTTGGTACAACAGATGTTACAAGGACTATTTGTTTTTCAAAACATAGTAAAAGAATAAAAAATATTTATACGAATGTCTTGAAAGGTCACATCGCTGTTGCTGAGACTAATCTTAATAAAAGAAATACTGGTAAAATAATTGACATAGATGCTAGGAAATTTTTAAAAAAGATTGGACTTGATTATAGTCATGGCACTGGTCATGGAGTTGGCTTTTTCCTAAATGTCCATGAAGGTCCACAAAGTATATCGAAATTCAATACGGTTAAGATTCAAAAGGGTATGATACTAAGTAATGAGCCCGGTTATTATGAAAAAGATAAATTTGGAATTCGTATTGAAAATTTACTCTATGTTAAAAAAATTGCAGGAAAAATCTCTTTTGAAAATTTAACTTTAGCTCCTATAGAAAAAGATTTAATTAACTTTGAGCTACTGACAAACAAGGAAAAAAACTATCTTTTCAATTATCATTTGAAAGTTTACTCTAAAATTTCACCATTTTTGAACAAAAAAGAAAAGAAATGGTTAGCAACTTTTATTTAATCATTTTAAGCCAAGAAAGCTGGTCTAAGATTTTTACATTTAAATTTTTTGCAGCATCCACTTTTCTACTTGTTGGTTTTTCACCAACAATTAGATAGTCAAGTTTCTTGGTGACATTACTAACTATTGATCCTGAATTTTTTTCAATTATTGATTTTGCTTCGGAGCGGCTCATGTTTACTAATTTGCCTGTAAACATAAATGTTTTATTATTTAACAAACCATCAGTTTTTTTTATTTCTGCATCTCTTACCTCTAGTGCTTCTTCAAGACTTTCTAAAACATTTAAATTAGTCTTATTTTTAAAAAAATTTTTAATAGAATTAATTTGAGTTTCCCCTATTCCGTCAATATTTATTAAATCGTCAAAATTATTTTTTTTTGATAATGAAATAAAGTTTTTTAAGGATTTAAGGTTTTTAGATATTATTTTAGCGTTTTCTAAACCGATATGTCTTATCCCTAGTGAATATATAAATTTTTCAAAAGTAATCGTTTTTCTCAAATTAATTGAGTATTGTAGGTTAGCTACTGATTGTTTTCCCCAGCCGTCCAAACTTTGAATCTTAGAAAAATCAAGTTTGAATATATCTTGAGGAAGTCTAATTAATTTTAAATTCCAAAAATTTTCTACAATCTTTTTTCCAAAACCTTCAATGTTGAAAGCTTCTTTAGACACAAAATGCTTAATTTTTTCTATAGCCATTTTTTCACATTCATAACCTTCGCTTGAACATCTTCTGACTGCATCTTCTTTTTTAGTTGTAAAATTATAATCTTTTACAGTTTTAGACCCACAAGATGGGCAATTTAAGGGAAAACTAAATTTTTTTGAATTTCTATTTCTTAACTTTAAATCTACAGAAATTACATGAGGTATTACATCTCCCGCTCTTTCGATAAGAACTGTATCACCTATTCTTATATCTTTTCGATTTATTTCTTCTTCATTATGTAAAGTTGCATTAGAAACTACAACACCTCCTATATTAACAGATTTTATTTTTGCAACGGGTGTTAGAGCTCCAGTTCTTCCTATTTGAATTTCAATATTTTCTATCCTGGAAATAGCACTATTCGCTGAAAATTTATGTGCAATTGCCCATCTAGGAGCGTTTGCAACGTTTCCTAACCTTTTTTGTAATCTAAATTCATTTAGTTTGTAAACAATCCCATCAATATCAAAATCTAATTCACCTCTTTTTTTTTCAATTGCACTATAATTCTTCATTAAACCATCCACTGTTTTTATTGTTTTATTAAAAGGATTTGTTTTAAAACCCCATTCTTTCAATTTTTCTAAATATTCATTTTGTCTCTTTGCAATTAAACCTTGCTCATAACCAAAAGTGTAGGCAATAAATTTTAATGGGATTTTTTTTGTTTCTTTTGGATCTTTCTGTCTTAAGGATCCTGAGGCGGCATTTCTTGGATTTGCAAACTTATTTTCTAATCTTTTAAAATCACTATTCTGGATAAATACTTCACCTCGAATATCAATTTCCTCTGGAAAATCTTTTGAATTAATATTTTTTGGGATATCTTCGATTGTTTTTAAATTTTCTGTAATATCTTCACCTTCTTTTCCGTCACCCCTAGATAAACCACAAATAAACTTACCTTTATTATAGATTAAAGAGGCAGAAATACCATCTATTTTGGGTTCTGCACTATACTCTAAAATAAAGTTAGATTTTTCATTTAAAAAATTTAAAATTTTCTTTTCAAAGTTTATTAGATCCTCTTTATCAAAAGCATTATTTAGTGAAAGCATAGGAATACTATGTTTTACTTTCTTAAAAGTTTTAGATGGCTTGAAGCCTACAGAAATTTTGGGAGAGTCCTTATGATGTAAAAAATCGTACTTCTTTTCTAAATCAAGTATTTCGAACTTTAATTTATCAAAAATTTGATCTGAAACTAAAGGTTTATTTAGATTGTAGTAATGTTTGTTATATTTTTGAAATAATTTTATTTTTTTTAAATATTTTTGATTAATTTTTTCATGAGTCATTTTTAAAAAAGACTTTTTATTTTACCTAAGATCTTACTTTTTTCTTTTTTACTCTCTGGAATACTAACCTCATATTTTTTATTAAAAATCTTATATGTTTCTTCATACCACTTTCCAGAGTTATAATTATAGCCCAGTAATGACGCATATTTGAGGGACTCCTCTTCCATTCCTAATTTATAGTAAATTTCAACTAATCTATGTATTGCCTCCTCTACATGAACAGTTGTTTCGTATTCTTTCAAAACATTCTTGAACCTATTAAGTGCCGGTATCCATTTCTTTTTTTTAATATAATGTCTGCCTATATAAATTTCCTTAGCAGCTAATATATCATTAATTAAGTCAATTTTAAATTTAGAGTCATATGCATAATCAGTGTTTGGGAAATTTTCAATTATGAAGTTAAGTTCTTTTTTAGATAATATTAAAGGA
Organism: uncultured Pelagibacteraceae bacterium; assembly: GCA_902523895.1. Taxonomy (GTDB): domain Bacteria; phylum Pseudomonadota; class Alphaproteobacteria; order Pelagibacterales; family Pelagibacteraceae; genus Pelagibacter. The sequence continues at coordinate 92,952 of CABZAZ010000004.1, forward strand.
GCCAAATCTTTTTTTTCTCCCTCTATAGTCTCATAATAACACATTGCTAAAAGATAATGTCCATAAGCTTTATTTCCATCTTTTGGATAAGTTTGAAAATATCTTTTTAAATTTTGAATCGCTAATGAATAATAATTTTGCATATAATAGGAATATGATGCCATTAGAACTGATTTTGGTGCCCACTCAGACTGTGGAAACAAAATTTCTGCCTCCAAAAACTTCTTACTAGCAGCATAATAATCTCCCACTTCCATCAAACCCATACCTTTTTGGTATGCAGAGATCATTTCAACTTTTTGATTAGTTTCATTAATAATTGAAACTTTTTCTACTTCTTTGCTGCAAGAAAATAGGAATACAAAAGATAAGAAAATTGAAATAATTTTATTTTTAGACATTGTTAAGTATGTATACTTAAAAAAGCTGTAAAGATGAATATTAAATTAGGCTATTGATCTTAATAAACTTCTGTTAATCAATGTGTGAGGCAAGGTTCTCTCTTGAATTTCAATAATAGAAAAATTATCCCTATTTTCAAATACTTTTCTTAACAAACTATTTGTTAGATAATGTCCTCCTTGTGAACAATTCACACTAGCTATAATTCTATAACCTGTTGTGTATAAATCACCAATACAATCAAGAATTTTGTGATTAACAAATTCTTTCGAATTTCTTAAACCATCAGAATTTAATACAATATCATCTTTGACCACTATGGCGTTTTCTAAACTTCCACCTTTTGCTAAACCTTTTTTCTTAATAGCCTCAATATCCTCATACAAGCAAAAAGTTCTTGAGTTAAAAATTTCTGTCAGATCATCTTCATAAACATTAATTTTATTTCTTTGATTTCCAATTATATTGTTGTGGTATTTTAATTCAAAATCTATATCTAAACTTAATTTTGATGGTTCTATTGAAATATACTTTTCACTGTTTTTAAATTCAACTTTTTTATTTATCTTTATAATCTTAATGGGCTTATCACTAAATTGTAATCCTACTGATAGAATTTCTTTTATAAAATCTTTAGCTGATCCATCTAAAATTGGAACCTCTTCATTGTCAATTTCAATAAGAGCATTGTCAATACCAATTCCAAATAGCGCACCCATCAAATGCTCAATGGTTGATACTTTTACACCTGAACCGTTGCTAATAGTGGTATTGAGTGCTGTGCTACTGACATTCATAAAATTTGGATAGACAAAATTGTTTTTTTTTAAATCTATTCTTTTAAAAACAATTCCTGTATCAGGGTGTGAAGGTTTAATAATTAAATTAACAATTTTTCCACTATGGAGACCTACTCCAGTAAATGATACTGGTTTTTTTATAGTTTTTTGATTTAAAAGCGACACAAAAGCTTTTTAAACCCGTTATCAGCCAAATTAAAAACAACTAATGTTACGAGAAAATACAAATTAATTAAAAAAATTAAAAAGTTTCTCAAAAAAGCCTTTATTTTTTAAGCTTTTGTTAGTTAAAAAAACCTCATTCTTATTAAGTCCATTCAAGATTTTTTGTGCTGTGAAAAAAAGATCGCTATCTTTTTCATCCAAAAAACTTGAAAGATACCCTTTGCTTAATACTTTTTCTATTGATATTTGATACTCACTTAGGATTTTGTGAAGATCCTTTAAAATATTTTTGGATATACAAATAAAACTTAAATCAATTGAGAATGTTTTACAATTTTGCTGGTTTGGAAAGACTTCATAACATTTATCATCTAAATAAAATCTATCAATTATCATATGTATTACATTTACATTTTCCAATGTTTTATCACACGAATTTTTAGCTTCTGCTAACAAACTATTTATTGAATTATTATCTAATAAAACATTATCAAGCTTATTTTTAATTGATAATTCAATTGAATAAATATCATCAAGATCAATTATTAAAAAAATATTCTTTATGAATCGGTTAATTTTTTTTTCAATCTCAAAAATATTTCGATTCAGAAATTCTTTTAAAAATTTAAGTTCAAGTTTATCTGTTTTCTCACTTTTTAATTTCTCATTTTTATATACAACTTTATTTTCATTATTATACACAACAATGATAAATTTTTTTGTACTCACAAAAAGATAGGTTTTGTTACTAAAATTATTTACCATCTAATATGATTTGATTTTTTTGACGAAAATCAACTATAGTTTTATCTTTAATAAAATCATCTTTCTTTAGACTGACAAATAAATTTAAAGAATTTTCAATATCGTTTTTAGGTAATTTTATCAGATACCCATGGGAAGTTTCAATATCCCATCTCTTAGACTTAAAAAAAAATACTTTTGATATTTCATTAAAAGAAAAACTGGATTTATCAACTTTATTTTTAAATTTTAAAAATTCTTCAACATCTATGTCACCAAATATATAAGGTAAATTTGAAACAAGCTTGTTACTTTCAATTAGTTTTCCATTAGAGCCAATCAAATAATCTGATCCATTTTTTTTCGTAACTGCTAAAAATTTTGTTTTTTTAATATTTACGATTAAAGTTGATGGATATTTTTTAAAAATGCTAAACTCTTCTATAATTTTAATAGAGTTAAGTTTTTCCTCAAAATCAATTTTATTTAAAAAAAAAATATTTTTTAAATTTATCTTATTAATTAGATTTTCTAATTCGTTTGTTTCAGTAAAATTAAGTCCAGAAATTTTAATCTTACTTATTTTTGGTAAAATCAAATCTCTTATTGCAATGTTATTAATTGTAACAAGAAAAAAAAATAAGAATAAGTAAATAATAATTCTTTTACTTATTGATAGATGCATCTTTCAAAATTAATTTAATTAAATTTATAAAATTAATACCAGTATATGCCGATATTTCTGGAACTAAAGATAGTTTTGTCATACCTGGCTGAGTATTTATTTCTAAAAGATAAAATCTACCTTTATGGTATTTAAAATCAGATCTAGTTACCCCTCGACATCCCAATAATTTGTGAGTTTTGAGAGTAATGTTCATTAGATTCTCATATTTTTTTTTTGGTAAATCAACAGGAATGATGTGTTTTGTTTTGGCATTAATATTGTATTTAGCTTTAAAATCATAAAATTTTCTTTTTGGTTTTAGCTCTATAGCCCCTAATTTTTTTTTACCGATAATTGCAGATTGAATTTCTCTTCCAGGTATAAACTGCTCAATTATTATTTTTTTGTAACTTTTTAATACCTTTAATTTATTCTTAAGATTACTCTTTGTGCAAATAAAAACATTTACACTAGAACCTTCGTTTATGGGTTTAATTACAACTGGAAAATTTATCTTATTTTTTATTAAATTTATTAATTCATTATTAGTTTTGTTAAAATGATAAATAAAATATTTTGGAGTTAATATTTTGTTTTTAATGAAAATTTTTTTTGAAATTTCTTTATCCATTGCTTTTGCAGAAGAAATCACGCCTGAATGTGTGTAAGGTATTCCAATACTTTCTAAGATTGTTTGTATATATCCGTCTTCACCAAACTGCCCATGTAAAGCATTAAAAATGACTTTTGGTTTAAAATTT
>CABZAZ010000005.1 GCA_902523895.1 uncultured Pelagibacteraceae bacterium
CTCAAGTAATTGATAGTTATATAAAACTTAGAAGTGCAGAAATAAAAGAATTTAACAACATAGAAAGATTTGATAAATCAAAACCTATAACCAAATGGGAAAGACAAAATACTCTAGATTGTTAAAGTGAAGAGTTTAAAAAATCTTAAAAGCTGGAAATATAAAAAATTATTAAAAAATAATCGTTATAATTTTAAAAGAAGTTATGTTTTAAAGCATCTTCCCTCTTCTTTAATCACTAATGCTTATAAATCAATTTCCGGATGGAAAAATTATAAAGCAACTCCTCTTTTATCACTTGATAAATTAAAGAAAAATTTAAAATTAAATAACATATTTTATAAGGATGAGTCTAAAAGATTTCATTTAAAGTCGTTTAAAGCTTTAGGAGGAGCATACGCAGTTGAGAGGATATCTAATAAGAAAAAAAATATTATTATTTCATCAGCAACGGCTGGCAATCATGGTAGGTCTGTTGCCTGGGGAGCAAAAAGATTAAACCTAAAGTGTAAAATTTTTGTAAGTCAATATGTAAGCCAAACAAGAGTTCTTGAAATTGAGAAATTTGGCGCTGAGGTAATAAGGGTTAAAGGAAATTATGAAAATTCGTTAGAAGAATGCAAAAGACTCTCAAAAAAATATAATTGGCAAATAGTCCAGGACGTCTCTACCAAAAACTATAAATATGTTCCTCAACTTACAATGGCTGGATATTCTATTATGATAAAAGAAATATCTAACCAAACCAACCATTATATAACTCATATATTTGTTCAAGCAGGTGTTGGAGGATTAGCGGCAGGAGTAGTAGCTGGGGTAGCAAAATATTTTAAAAGAATTCCAAAAATCATTGTTGTTGAGCCTAATAGAGCTGATTGTGTTCTTCAGAGTGTTAAAGCAAACAAAATGAAAAAAATAAGAATAAAAAAAGAAAGTATTATGGGTGGGATGTCATGTAATGAAATGTCACTTGTCCCATGGCTAATATTAAAAAAAACTTCTAACTATTGTGTATCTGTTGCTGATAATAATGTTGCTAAAACAACCGCGATGTTAAAAGATAGAAAATTAAGTAAAGTTTCAATCATAGGGGGTGAATGTGCAACTCCTGGAGTTATTGCTCTTATAGGTTTAGCAAACAATCCAAAAGCAAGAAAATCATTAAATTTGAATGAAGATTCTAACATTCTTGTCATAGGATGCGAAGGAAATGCAGATGTTAAACTTTACAAACAGCTGTTATCTAAAGGTAGAAAATAATATTTATATGACCAAAAATGCAATAGCTTGGATAAGGGAAGACTTTAGAATCGAACACAATCCTGCTCTCTCATATGCTACGCAAAATCATGAAAATGTTATTGCTTTATTTATTTATAATAAAGCCGATTTTGACAACAAAAGGGAAGCCCAAAAGTGGTGGTTATTTAAATCTTTAGAAACATTTAAATCTGAATTATCTAAATACAAAATAAATCTCCAAATATTAGCAGGTGATGAACTAGATATATTTTCCAAAATTAAAAAAAAAGATGACGTTTCAATATATTGGAATAAAATTTACGAACCTGATGTAATCGCAAAAGGAAAAAAAATTAGAGATGTTTTCTTGAAAAATGAAGTTGAATTTAAATATTTTAAAGGAAATATTCTAAATGAATTTCAAGAAGTTACTAAAAATGATGGAACACCTTTTAAAGTATTCACTCCTTTCTGGAGAAATGCTGAACAAAAATATTTAGGTTTACCACCAAGTAAAAATTATATTGTAAAGAAAAAAACGAAAGTAATATCTTTCTTTAAAAATTGTGTTGAACCAAAAAGTATTTTACCAAAAAAAAGTTGGTACAAAAAATTTGAGAATTATTGGAAAGTATCAGAAAATGATTCAAAAAAAGTTCTTAACAATTTGATTAATGATAAGATTAAAGAATATGGTTCGGCTAGAGATTTTCCTTCTATAGAGGGCACATCAAAGTTATCTCCTTATATCAAACACGGACAAATACATGTAAGCACGATTTGGAAAAAATGTAACGAGATTAAATCTAAAGGCATTGGTTATAGAAAATATATTAATGAACTTGGTTGGCGTGAATTCTCTCATAGTTTAATTAATTATTTCCCTGAGTTTTTAAAAGGAAATTACAGAAAAGAATTTGATAAATTTCCTTGGGTAAAAAATGAAAAATTTTTAAAAGCATGGAAATCAGGGATGACTGGTTATCCAATCGTTGATGCTGGAATGAGAGAATTATATGAAACTGGTTGGATGCATAATAGGATTAGAATGGTGGTTGGTTCTTTTTTAGTAAAACATTTGAGAATTGATTGGACCGAGGGTGAAAAGCATTTTAGAAATTGTTTGCTTGATTTTAATAAAGCCAATAATGTAGCTCAATGGCAGTGGGTTGCAGGTTGTGGGGCTGATGCAGCTCCTTATTTTAGAATTTTTAATCCTATTCTACAAGGTGAAAAGTTTGATAAAGAGGGAAAATATGTAAAAAGATGGATACCAGAATTAAACAAAGTTCCACAAAAATTTATTCATAAACCTTGGGAAATGGAAATAAAATTTCAACAAGCAATAAATACTATCATAGGAAAAGATTATCCAAAACCAATAGTAATACATGAAGAGGCAAGAGCTTCTGCATTAAAAGCTTTTCAGAGTTTGAAAAAAAATTAAACATCTCCTAAAAAGTGATGAATGATAGTTCTTGTCTGTGGGTTTAATCTGTGTTCAAATAAATAAATACCTTGCCAAGTTCCAAGTAATAATTCTCCATTTTCAATGCTAAGAGAAATTTGATTATTAGTTAAACTAGATTTTATATGTGCAGGCATATCATCTTTACCTTCAGTTGTATGAATATATAACTTATTATCCATTGGTGCGATTTTATTAAAATAATTGATTAAGTCAGTTTGAACATCAGGATCTGCATTTTCTTGAATAATTAAAGAGGCACTAGTGTGTTGAATACTTAAATTAAGTATACCATTTTTAAATTTATTTTTCTTAATCCAATTGATTGTTTGATCAGTGAATTCGTATAATTTTTGCCCATTGGTATTCATTTTAAAATTATTGAATTTTTGGATCATAAATCAAAGCTTGTGGATGTTAGTTCATAAAGACGGCTAATTGTACGATTAAATGGTTTTTTTAACGATTTAGATGACGTCAATTCATCAAGATTTTTTTCAGCAGTGACGGCAATAGGTATTTTCTTATCATAAACTATATCAATTAAAGTTATGAAACGGTGTTGTTGATTAGAATTTATATCATCAAAATTTGGTATTTCATCAATAACCATAAATTTAGAGACCTTAGCTATTTCGAGGTAATCCTCGGCTCCCAAGTTTTTGTCGCATAACTCATCGAATGTAAATCTAACAACTCCTTGATAGAATTCTTTAATTAGAAATTCTCTCCCTTTAATATCAAGATTACGAGTAGTTTTTTTTCTATCCTTTGAAATAATCCTAAAAAATTTATTCATTTTAAAATTACTTTCTTGGTTTAGCGGGAAGAAATATCTATCATTTTGATTTTCTTTTGACTTTCTATAATCATCTTCAATAATAAGCTCGTGTTCGATAGTCTTTTTTATCATGATCTCAATAAAAGGTTTAAACTGATCCCGTTGAAGACCATCCTTATATAATTCAGAAATTTGAATATTAGAGGTGATAATTATTTTTATATTCTCACTAAATATTTTATCAAACAATTTACCTAATATCATAGCATCTACTATATTGGTAACTTGAAACTCATCAAAATAAATTAACAAAGCCTTTGATTTTAAGTCTTTTACAAATAAATTAATAATATTTTCATCTCCCTTATTCTTGTTTTCATGTACAAAATCATGAAAATTTAACATAAACTCATTAAAGTGAAGTCTTAGTTTTTTTTCAGACATAAGATCATAAAAAAAATCTAAGATCATTGTTTTTCCAACACCAACACCTCCATGAAGATAAAAACCTTTTTTATAATTTTCTTTTTTAAAAAAATTGAAGATGAAAGAATGAAAATTTTTATTATAAAAATCTTGAAGTAATTTAATTGTCTTTATTTGGTTTTGATTAATTTCTAAATTTTTTGAATTACAAAATAATCTAAATTTTTCCTCAAGATTTTTGGACATTAATTTTTTTTTGATTTAAAATCAATACCATATTCTGATCTTGGACCCTTTCTCAAACCAAACGGACCTGAGATAAAAATAGTCATTGGTTTCGTTCCAGGTTCCAAATCAACTCTGTGATATGTATTAGCAGATCTAAATCCAACATAACCAGGTCTTCTCCAAAATTTTCCTTTCTCTGTTGTTTCCCAATAACCACCTCTTATCACTATTGTAATGTATGGAAAAAGATGATTATGTACTCCGTCACCATGATCATCAGCTAACATTTCGTGAATAAGTATATTAAATGGAAACCATTTTGGTCTGTGTCTAAAGATTACATAATATCTATTCATCCAAGGTTTTGCTAAGTCAAATCTTGGATGTGAAGGTCCTCTATCTAGAACGACCTTTTTTCTACCTAACTTATCTAACAATCTTAAAAACATTAATTTAATTTAATTATAGCATTATCTTTTACTAAATATAGATTTTGGTTTAAAACAAAAGGACGTGAGATTTTATCCTTATCAATTTTTAATGTTGAAATAGTTTTTCCAGATTTGATATTAATTACTAATAATCTTCCGATATTAGTAGACAAATATATGTTTTTCAGACCAACAACGAATCCCGTAGGGAATATTTGATCTCTTTTTTTAGGGTTAAAATTATTAAAAACATCAGTTACTTTTATTATATTTCCTGTTATTTTGTCGATTACAACTAAAAAACCTTCAATTGAAACGGTAATTAAAAAATTATCTATTAAAACAGGTCTTAAGTTTGAATTAACTGAATTCTTCCAGTTAAAACTTCCAGAGTTTATGTCAATAGAGTAAAATTCATTTTTGTTATTAGAAAAAAATAAATTATTTTGATCTGCGATTAAATCGGATGTCTCAAGAGAAAAAGAGGACTCATATACAAGGTTACTTTGAGTTGGTAATTGCCATTGTAAGTCACCATTGTTTATGTCAACTGCACTTATATCTCCCAATGAATTGTTAAAATAGACTGTATCGTTAATGATAACTATTGATATTTTCTTTTGAGATCTAATTAGTGATGACTGTGTTTTAAAATTCCAGAGTTCTTTACCATTTTTAATTGAAAAACATCTAAGTGTATTTGTAAAATCAACAATAAAAAATTTATCTTTATAAATTTTGATCTGTGAATTAAAAGGTGCTAAATTATTCTTAGACCAAATTAAATCTCCAGTTGTTAAATTTAATTTATAATATTTTGTTAGGTTATCCGCAACTATCAAAAAATTTTTATTATTTGCGAATTGTAAAATTGGACCAAATTTTTTTTCTGGTTTTGAATAGTAATTTTTTTTCCATATTAATTTTGAATTTTCATCAAATTGTAAGATAGAACCCTTATTATCAAAAAAAATTACATTTTCATAATTGAAAGATATAACTGGTTCAGATTGATAAAAATTTTTAATTTTTGAAAACTTATATTTTGATGATTTTTTTAATGTTCCATCAAATTTTACTCTACCGTCATTATTTGTTTGTTTTTCGATTAACTCATTTTTTATAAAATCTTTGCTTAAGTTTAAACTTACATTTGTGTTTAATTCTTTATTCAAAGCAGCTGGATCAATAAAAATTTTTTCAAATTTTTGTTTCTCTATTTCTTTAATAGCCTCTGAAGTCCAAAATTTTGAATTTTTATTTAAAGAGCAACCAGAAAGAAAAATAATTATTAATGATAATTGAAAAAATTTATTCACTTAAATCTCTATTAAGTCTTCTTTGTGCCTCTAATTTAATTTGTTGATTAGAATTTTCCAAATTTAATATTTGATTAAAAAATTCCTTTGATTTTTGCATTTCATTTTTTGAATAAAAATATTCTGCTGTTAAGTATAATGCATGAGATTTCCATACACTATCAGATTTAATTATTGGGTTAAGTATATTTAAAAGATCACTTTCATTGATTTGATCTGCATTATAGAGAGCTTTTTTATAAATATTTAAATTTTTTATCTCTTTATCCAATGAGGTTTCTTCAATGATAACATCAAATAATTTGTTGATTGTATTTTTTTCGCTAATTAATTTATTATCTATTATAAAATACAAAGATAATGGTGAATAAGTTGAATTTTTTTCATTAATTATTTGTATTAAATCTTTAGCTGTTTGTTCCTTATTATTTTCAGAATAATTTAAAGTTATTGTATTAAAAGAATCTGAAATCTTAATTTTTTTTCTATCCTGATATTCACCAAAAGCAAAATAACTAATTAAAAGTATAATGATAACTCCTAAGCTTAAAATTAATTTTTTTTTATTATGGATAAAAAAATTTTTTATTTTTTCATTTCTTGTATTTGTATTTATTATTGATATATCCTCATCCATATTTAAATCATATTTCTTAAAACATATTGAAGTATTCCACCATTTTTATAGTATTCCAATTCATTTTTAGTATCAATTCTACATAAAGTATTTATTATTTTTACGTCACCTGATGCATATTTAATCTCAACTTTTATTTTGTCAGAGGGATTAATTCCCTTTTCAATATCTACTACACTAATCAATTCAGAACCTAATAAATTAAGATTTTTTCTGTTCATATTTTCCGTAAATTGCAATGGCAATATTCCCATCCCAATTAAATTAGATCTGTGTATTCTCTCAAAACTCTCAGCAATTACTACCTTAACACCCAATAATTTAGTTCCTTTTGCAGCCCAATCACGAGAGGAGCCTGTTCCGTATTCTTTACCACCAATTACAACTAAATCAGTTCCCCTTTTTTTATACTCCACCACTGCATCATAAACTGACATAACTTTTTCCTCAGGGTATAATTTTGTATAACCACCTTCAGTTCCAGGAGCCATTTCATTTTTAATTCTTATATTTGCAAATGTACCTCTCATCATTACCTCATGATTTCCACGTCTTGAACCATATGAATTATAATCTTTTGGAAGAATTTGATAATTCATAAAATATTCACCTGTCGGGCTATCTTTTTGAATATTACCAGCAGGAGAAATATGATCTGTAGTAACCATATCTCCTAATATCAATAATGGTCTAGCATTTTTAATCTCTTTAAAACCCTCTGGGTCATCACTAAGATTTTCAAAAAAAGGAGGTTTTTTTACGTAAGTAGAATTTTCATCCCAATTATAAATACTACTTTTCTCTGTTTTAATTTCTTGCCATTGTTTTGGTCCCTCAGAAACATTTGAATATCTTTTAACAAACATATCTGCATTAAGAGAAATCTTCAATGTATCCTCTATTTCTTTATTTGAAGGCCAAATATCTTTTAAAAAAACATTTTTGCCATTTTTGCCTTTTCCAAATGAGTCTTTGATTAAATCAAATTCCATATGACCAGCCAAAGCATAAGCTACAACAAGAGGTGGAGAGGCTAGATAATTTGCTCTTATGTGAGGTGAAATTCTACCCTCAAAGTTTCTATTACCTGATAAAACAGAGACCGCATATAAATTTTCTTTTTGAATAGCATTAACTATATTTTCTGCTAAAGGTCCTGAATTCCCAATACAAGTTGTACATCCATAACCAACCAAATTGAATCCTAATTGATCTAAATATGTATTTAGACCTGCCTTTTCTAAATAATCAGTTACAACTTGGGACCCAGGAGCTAAAGAAGTTTTAACCCATGGTTTAACATTCAATCCTAATTCAACAGCTTTTTTTGCAAGTAGTCCAGCTCCAATAAGAACGTTTGGATTAGAAGTGTTCGTACATGATGTAATTGCTGCAATTAGTATTGAACCATCTCTAATTTCATAATCCGTATCTTTAACTTTAGAAATTTTATAATCATTTTTATCTGTAGCTTCTTTAAAAACTTTTTTAAAATTGCTTGATGCATCAGTTAAAAGAACTTTATCTTGTGGTCTTTTAGGGCCTGAAATTGTTGGAACTACAGTAGACATATCTAAAGAGATTTTATCAGTAAACTTAATTTCATCGCTTGCCCACAAACCTTGTTCTTTTGCATACTTTTCAACAATCGCCACTGTTTCTTTCTCTCTTCCAGAAAATTCTAAATATTTTAAAGTTTCTTCATCTATTGGAAAGAATCCGCATGTAGCTCCATACTCAGGTGCCATGTTAGCAATTGTTGCTCTATCTGCTAAAGTTAAATTTTTTAATCCCTCACCGTAGAATTCAACAAATTTCCCAACTACTCCCTTGTCTCTAAGCATTTTAACAACCGTTAAAACTAAGTCTGTAGCAGTTGTGCCCTCTGGCATTTTTTTTGTTACCTCAAATCCAATGACTTCAGGGATTAACATTGAAATAGGTTGTCCCAACATACCCGCTTCAGCTTCAATTCCACCAACGCCCCATCCTAAAACTGATAAACCATTGACCATGGTTGTATGACTGTCTGTTCCAACAAGAGTATCAGGGAATAAATATTTTTCTCCTTTGTATTCTTCTGACCAAACTACTTTTGATAAATACTCTAAATTTACCTGGTGACAGATACCAGTTCCTGGAGGAACAATTCTAAAATTGTTAAAAGCGCTTTGACCCCATTTTAAAAAAGAATATCTTTCGCCATTTCTTTTAAACTCGATATCTACATTCTTTTCAAATGAATCTTTTTTAGCTGATTGATCAACTTGAACAGAGTGATCAATAACTAAATCAACTGCAGATAGTGGGTTAATTGTATTTGGATCTTTATTTTTTTCTTTTACAGCTTCTCTCATAGCAGCTAAATCAGCCACTGCTGGTATCCCTGTATAATCTTGGAGTAAAACCCTGGCTGGTCTGTAAGCTATTTCAGTTTTTGATTTTTTTGTATCAAGCCAGTTTTTTACTGCTTCTATTTGTTTTTTATTAACTGATATATCGTCCTCATACCTAAGTAAATTTTCCAATAAAACTTTTAATGACTTTGGTAATTTTGAAATACCTTCTAAACCATTTAATTCAGCTTTTTTTAATGAATAATATTTATAATTTTTACCATTAATCTCTAGGTCAGATAATGATTTGTAAGAATTTTTATTTCCTGGTTTCATATCTTATATATAAAATGTAATTATGCTCAAAAGAAGAAGCACTGACATAACATAATTAAAGTATTTAATAAATTTCTCATTTGTCGCAAATTTTCTAAGATATTTGCCGACAAATGTCCAAAAGGTAATGCTTGATAAAGATACTATAAAGGCAAATAAAACAACTTGAGTCGCATAATTAAGATAATTTTCTCCATATTCAACGTATGTTGAAACAATAATAATTCCAATCAAAACGCCTTTTGGATTTAAAAATTGAAAAATAAAAGTATCTAAAAAAGAAATTGGATTTTCGTTTTTACTCTCGTTAGAAGATTTTGAGAAACTAATTTTATAAGCTAGGTATATTAAAAATAAACTTCCAAGATATTTTAAAATAGTTTGGATCATCGGAAATAGTTTAAAAACATTAACTAAACCAATTGTCAAAGCAAATACCACTGAAGTAAATCCAAATGTAACTCCAAAAATATGAGGGATTGTTTTTCTTATTCCAAAATTAAAACCAGAATAAGATGCGACCACATTATTTGGTCCTGGTGTATAAGCAGCTACAATCCAGAATAGTGCCATAGATAAAAATTCAGGATGCATACTTATGCTATAGGTAAACCATTCTCTGCTTTTTGTGAGGGATGTACTAATGTTACCTTTCCTTCAGAGTCTATCGAGCCTAAAAGTAAAAATTGAGATTTTACACCTGCAATATTTTTTTCTGGAAAATTACAAACACCAATCACTTGTTTACCAACTAAATTTTCCTCATTATAAAAATGAGTAATTTGAGCAGAAGATGTTTTAACACCTATTTCTTTTCCAAAATCAACTTCAACAACTAAAGATGGTTTTCTAGCTTTTTCATTTTTTTTGACTGAAAGTACTGTCCCAAGTCTAATGTCTATTTTGTCAAATATGTCGTAAGTAATTTGTTCTTTCATAAATGAGATATTTATATTAATTATTACTAATGAGTACAGAAGTAAATTTAGATAAATTATACGAAAATTCTATTAAGATTTTATCTGATTTAATTGGATTTAAAACTATTTCAGGAGAAGATAACAATGATTTAATTGATTATTGTGAAAAATATCTCAATGACTTGGGTGCAACTTCATTCAAAACGTATGATGATGAAAAAAAAAGAGTAAATCTTTTTGCAACAATTAAAGCAAAAAAATCAAATGGAGTTAAACCAATAATTTTATCTGGTCATACTGATACAGTCCCTGTTTCAAAGAGCTGGAGTACAGATCCTTTCAAAGCAACAATTAAAGAAGATAAACTTTATGGAAGAGGTTCCTGTGACATGAAAGGCTTTATTGCATGTACTTTAGCGTTTGCTCCAGTTTTTTCTAAAGTTGATCTAAATAGAGATATTCATTTTTCTTTTACTTTTGATGAGGAAACAGCATGCTTGGGGGCTCCAATATTAATTAAAGAACTTAAAAAAAGAAATATCCAAGATGGAATTTGTATTGTTGGTGAACCTACAAAAATGAAAATCATAGATGCACATAAAGGTTGTTATGAATATACTACTTATTTTGAGGGATTAGCTGGACATAGCTCAATGCCCCACAAAGGTGTTAGTGCCGTTGAATTTGCATCAAAATATGCAAATAAATTAATCGAGCTTAGGGAAGAATTAAAAAAAAGAGCTCCGAAGGACTCCATATTTGATCCTCCTTTTTCAACATTGCAAGTTGGAGGAATATTTGGAGGTATAGCTCACAATGTAATAGCTGACAAATGTCGGGTCGAATGGGAAACAAGACCAGTAGTTAAAGAAGATGGTGTTTTTCTAAATCAAAAAATAGATGAATATGCAAATGAAGTTTTATTACCAGAGATGAGAAAAGTTTTTCCTAATTCAAAGATAACCAAGGAAATAATAGGTGAAGTCACAGGTTTTGATCGTATAGATAATTCAGAGGCATGTGAATTAGTTTCAAGTTTGACCGGTGATAATTCTAGAGAAGTTGTATCCTTTGGAACTGAAGCTGGATTGTTTCAAGAAATTGGTATCAGCACAGTTGTTTGCGGACCAGGCTCTATTGAACAAGCTCACAAAGTTGATGAGTTCATTGAACTTAATGAACTTAAAAAATGTTTAAAATTTCTTGAAGGAATTAAGAAAAAATCTACTCTTAATTAACTCCACCCACCTACAGATTTAACCTCTAGAAACTCTTCTAGACCATGTTCACCAGCTTCTCTACCAATCCCCGAATGTTTAAATCCACCAAAAGGCGCATCAACAGCAATACCAGCACCATTAACATCAACCATCCCTGATCTAAGTTTTCTAGCAACTCTCTTTACTTTTTCTTTATCTTTAGTTTGAATGTAGTTTGTTAATCCGTAGGGAGTATCGTTTGCAATTTCAATAGCTTCTTCCTCCGTTTCAAAAGGCATTACAGATAAAACTGGACCAAATATTTCTGTTCTTGCTATTTCCATTTTGTTATTAACATCAACAAATACAGTAGGCTTTACAAAATAACCTTTTTCTAATCCATCTGGTTTGCCTGGGCCTCCAGCTACTAATTTAGCCCCCTCATCAATACCCTTCTTGATTAAAGTTTGTATCTTGTTGTATTGAGTTTCAGAAATAACCGGGCCTATATGCTCTCCCTCTTTTTTTGGATCACCAACCTCGAAATTTTCTGTATACTTCTTTAATCTTTCCACAGCTTCATTATACATTGATTTTTCAACTAGCATTCTTGTGGGTGCAT
This sequence comes from uncultured Pelagibacteraceae bacterium, assembly GCA_902523895.1. GTDB lineage: Bacteria > Pseudomonadota > Alphaproteobacteria > Pelagibacterales > Pelagibacteraceae > Pelagibacter. The sequence continues at coordinate 11,946 of CABZAZ010000005.1, forward strand.
TACATGACTGGCCTGAGTTTCTGAAACATCTCAAAGCACCTCTTTCTATTGCATCTGGATCAGCATCTTTAAATATTATATTTGCACCTTTACCACCAAGTTCTAAACTTACTCTTTTAAAATCTTTCGCAGCATTTTGGGAAATTAATGCTCCTGCTCTAGTTGATCCAGTAAATGAAATCATATTAACGTCAGGATGACTTGTTAATGCATCGCCAGTTGTTGCTCCATCACCATTAACTAGATTAAACACACCTGCTGGAATTTTAGACTCATCAATAAGCTCAGCTAATATCATTGAAGATAACGGAGCTAGTTCAGATGGTTTTAAAACCATAGTGCAGCCAGACGCTATTGCAGGCATTACTTTTAAACAAACCTGATTCATTGGCCAATTCCAAGGTGTGATTAATGCACATACGCCTTTTGGTTCATAAATAAGTCTTTGGTTAGGCGCATGTTCTCCTAATGGTTTTTCAAATTCAAAATTTTTTAAATATCTTATAAATGATTTTAAATGTGCAGCACCTGTGCCAGCTTGCAGTTTTGTTGCAAAATCTTTTGGTGCTCCCATCTCTATCGTAATTGCATTTGCGATGTCAGCCCATCTTTTCTTATAATTTTCGTAAAGTTTTTCTAATAATTTTATTCTCTCCTCTTTTGATGAAAACGCCCACGAATTGTAAGCTTTTTTGGCAGCATTCACGGCATCGTTTACATCATCTTTGTTGCCTAGTGTTATAACTGCACAATTTTCTTCTGTTGCAGGATCAATTACCTTGATTTCTTCTTTACTTTTTGGTGTTACCCATTTGCCGTTGATATAAAAATTTTTTTTATTTTCCATTGAAGATTCCTAACCTTTCTTTACTTTTTTGCAAATAGATTTGTTAACTCATAAACTATAGTAGCAGCTGCAAGTGATGTTACCTCAGCATGATCATAAGCAGGTGACACCTCAACAACATCTGCAGAGATTAAATTCATACCAGACAAGCCTCTAATAACATTAACCATTTCTCTAGTGGTCATACCAGCTATTTCTGGTGTACCAGTGCCAGGTGCAAAAGCAGGATCTAAAACATCAATATCAATTGATAAATACAATGGATTATCTCCTACTCTTTTTTTTATTCTTTCAGCGATTTTATCAGTGCCTTCAATTTGAAACTCATCACAATGAATTATCTTAAATCCAAAACTTTCATCATTTTTAAGATCTTCTCTGCTATACAATGGACCTCTAATACCAACATGCATTGAAGCATCATCCATGAATAAATTTTCTTCACGTGCTCTTCTAAAAGGTGTTCCATGTGTATAAGGCGCACCAAAATAAGTATCCCAAGTATCAAGATGAGCATCAAAATGTACTAAAGCAACAGGACCATTGTTAATTTTATTTACTGCTTTTAATAGAGGAAACGCAATTGTATGATCTCCACCTAAACTAATTATACCACCAGTTTTTTTAAGAAGATCCAAGGCTCCTTCCTCAATTTGCTTAATTGCTTCATCTATATTAAATGGATTACAAGTAATATCACCTGCATCAGCAACTTGTTGAACTTTAAAGGGCTCAACATCATAATTTGGATGATAATTTGTTCTTAAATGTCTTGAAGCTTGTCTAATGCTTTGAGGACCAAATCTTGCTCCAGGTCTATAACTTGTGCCTGCATCAAATGGTATCCCGACTATTGCAACATCACAGTACTCAACATCTCTTAATTCTGGTAGTCTAGCAAAAGTTGATGGGCCAGCAAATCTTGGAACCTTTGTACCACTTACTGGTTGAATGGGTTCTTTGGTTCTTTTTTTTTTCATCACAAAAACTCTATCACATTCTAACAAATTGGAATATCTTCAATAATACTAATTATGAAATTATTAAAGCTCATTTTGTTGTATTTATTTTTAATTTCTCCAACCCAAGCAGATACAATTTACGAATTAATAAAGATTCCAAACCTGGAGATTTATAATCTTAAAACTGAAAACAAATTAAGATACTTGAACGCTAAACAAGCATTTACAATAGGTATAGATAATAATATCAGTTGTTTTAAATCATCAAAGCAAGACTTGGATAAAAAATATAAGATTATTGAAAAAAATCTTAATAGATATTCTCAAAACTTTTTAAAAAAAATAAATCTAAAATACATTGTTATGTGTGAAGACTTATCAATCTCCGGTATCAATACTGCTGGGATACCTGATAATGTAATGAAAACTTTAATTATAGATATAAAATTTAACGATAGATATTTTGAAAGAGTATTACATCACGAAGTGTTTCACATAATAAATGATAGTTTCAAAGATATATTTAATGAGCAAATTTGGTCTAGTTTTAATCCTAAAGAGTTCAATTATGCAGAATGCTCGACGTGTACTAAAAAAATAGGATTAGAAACATTTTCTAAAACAACTGGTTTTATTACTGAATACTCACAATCCACTGCATCTGAGGATATGGCTGAAGTATTTTCTCATTTAATGTATGGAAATTTACCTGAAACGGTTGATCCAATTCTTCAAAAAAAAATTGAATTCATCAAAAAAGGGCTCCTAAAAATTGATGAAAATTTTATTTTATGATTGAAAAGATAAAAGCATCTAAATCTGAAAAAATAATATTTATATTTGTTATAATTTTAGGTTTATTTTCAATTATCTCTTTTGTTTTGCTAAAAGATAAATGTTTATTTGTTAAGAATTATGACCCAAATAAAATTAATTTTGAAAATCCAAATAACATAGCAATTCTAAATGTTGAATGTGGAAATGTGATTATAGAATTATATCCAGAAATATCTCCAAATGGAGTAGAAAGATTTAAAACATTAATTAAATCTAATGCCTATGATGATGTAGCATTTCATAGAGTAATTAAAGATAAGCTTGTACAAGCTGGTGATGTAGAATTTGGAAAAAAAGGAAACATTGATTATGGAAAAATTGGAACTGGAAAATCTGGTTTAGGTACAATCAAATCTGAAGTTGATAAGGATTTTAACTACACCAAAGGAAGTGTAGGATTAGCTCGATCTTTAAAATATGATACTGAAGATAGTCAGTTTTTTATAATTCTTCAGGATGAACCTTTGTATGAAGGAGAATACACACCCATTGGAAAAGTAATATTTGGCTTAGAAGCTTTAGAAAAAATTAAATACTTAAATAAATCTGAATATGTTTTAAGGCCTGACTTTATAAATACTCTTAGATTATTTAATTAACCAAAGGTTTACCAGTAGCAAGAGTATGTTTAATTCTATCTTGAGTTTGTTTAGTTTCGATTAATCTCATAAAAGCATCAAGTTCCAATTTAAACAAATCATCCTCTGTAAGAGTTTTATCTTTGGTAGTTTCACCACCGCTTAAAACGTGAGCTAATTCTTTTGCTACAGTCAAACCATGATCCAATATAACTTTATCATTGTAAAGTTTTTCTAAAATTTTGTTCATCTCATCAATAACTGCTTTACCAGGTAAATTAAATGTAAGCTCATTTGGTGCTTTAAAGTCCTTGTTTTCATTCAAGATTTTTTTCGATACTTCAAGTAAACTATTTCTATTCATAATTCTTTTATTTTCAGGTAGTAAGTATTTCAAAGGTTCTGCCTCGACTGGAGACGTAGCTGTTCTACCATAGCCAATTATATCAAATACTTTCAGGGGTGCATATTTTGGATCTTTCTTAGCCTCTTCAGTATTTAACCATCTAGCCAGCATTTCTTTACATCCACCTCCAGCTGGAATTAATCCAACAATAGTCTCTACTAATCCGATTACAATATTTGTGTGTGAAGCTACAAAATTACTTTGTACTAAAACTTCAAAACCTCCACCCAAAGTTAAACCTGATGGAGCAGATATAACTGGGTATTTAGAGTACTTAAGATGTTTGCAAGTTTCTTGAAAATATTTAATAAATTTTTCTATCGATTTAAAATCATTTTTATTAGCAAATTCCATTGTATAAGTCAGATTAACACCAGCAGAAAATTGCATGCTTTCATTAATTATTATTAAAGGTTTATCAGTTGCTTTCTTAAGAGCATCCATTGAATCATAATCGAGCGCATTAGCTTTAGTCGTAAACTCAACAATATTAAAATCATTAAATCTATAAATTGAAGCTGAGCTGTTACCATCAACACTTGAAGCAGTTTTCTTTATCTTACCTAGAGTTTCAATTGATGTGTACTTTTGCCTTTCACCATAAAAATTTTCATCTTTAGAATTCGACAAATTTTCTAAAAAGTTATTAGCTTTATATTCATCAACTTTATCGAAGAAATTTTTAACACCAATTTCTTCTAACATCTCAAAAGGTCCTTTCGCCCAGTTAAATCCAAGTCTCATTGCCTCGTCTATGTCATTAAATTCTTTGGTAATCCCAGGTACTAGAGATGAAGCATATTTTATTATCTTGGATAGTACTGACCAAGCATAGTCTCCATACTTATCTTTTCTATTTATTAGAGCCTTTAAATCTACTTTATCAGACTTAATATCTATTTTTTGACTTGTTGAATACTCACCAGTTTCAAGATTAATAGCTTCCATAATTTTTCCACTATCTGTCTTCTTCATTCTGTAGAAACCACCTTTGCCTTTTCTGCCGGTATATCCAGTTTCGATTAATTTTTTAACTAAAGGAATTTCTTTAGCAACCTCATGGAACTCATCAGATTTTGGAAGTTCTTTGATAAAACTTTTTAAAACATCTGCCATTAAATCTATTCCAATCAAATCATATAATCCAAAAACACCTGTTTTAGGTATACCCATAGGTCTTCCAAAGATTGCATCTGCTTCCTCCACAGAAAGTTTCATCTTAAATGCTTCAGTCATTGCAATTTGCATTGCATACACACCTACCCTATTTCCTAAAAAACCAGGGGTATCATTACAAACAATTGCTCCTTTACCTAACTCAACTTCACAAAATTCTTTTAATTGATTGATTTTATTTAGATCATTGTCTTCATTCTTAACTATTTCTAAAAGACCCATGTATCTAACAGGATTAAAAAAATGAGTGATGCAAAAATCTTTTTTTTGATCTTTATTTAAATTTTGAGATAAAACTTTGATTGGGATTGAAGAAGTATTTGAGGAAACTATTGCTCCATCTTTCCTACTTTTAAAAATTTTATCATAAATTTGATGTTTAATATCAATTCTCTCAACCACTGCCTCGACAATCCAATCAGCATTTTTGACCACATCAAAATCATCAGATATATTCCCAACTTTAATATTATCAATTTTGGTTTTATCAATTAATAAAGGTGGTCTTGATTTGTGAATTCGTTCTCTAGCATTTTGACTTATTTCAGTTTTTAAATCTAAAAGTGTGACAGGGATATTGGCATTACATAGATGAGCGGCTATACCACTACCCATTGTACCTGATCCAATAACTACTACATTCTTAATTTTCATTTGATTATTTTACTATCGATTAATCCCTCTAAGCCTCTCTGATCGTCTTCTTAAAAGCTCAGCGGTTACTAGTATTAATGTTGATAGTATAATTAAACAAGTCGCAACTGCTAGAATTGTTGGACTTAATTGTTCTCTTAAACCTGTCCACATTTGAATTGGAATAGTTGTATTTTCTAATCCTGCTAAAAATAAAACAACAACAACTTCATCAAATGAAGTCACAAAAGCAAATAATCCACCTGAAATAACTCCTGGTAATATTAGTGGCAACGTAATTTTCATAAAAGTATTTACTGGATCACTACCTAAACTTGCAGCAGCTCTAGTTACACTGTGATCAAATCCTGAGAGTGTAGCAGTAACCGTGATAACAACAAAAGGTGTTCCTAAAATAATATGGGCAAGAACAATACCTGTATGGGTTGCTGCCAAACCAGCTTTTGCCATAAAGAAAAATATTGCAACACCTGAAATAATTAAAGGTACGATCATTGGAGAAATTAAAACAGCCATTATCAAACCTTTGTAAGGCATGTGCCTACTACTTAAACCTAGAGCGGCAACTGTTCCTAGTATTACTGAACCTATTGTTGCAAAAATTGCGATAATAAAACTATTCTTAGCAGCTAATCCCCAAGGATTTTTAGTCCCATAGATCATGTCTTTATACCATCTTAAAGAAAATGCATCAGGGTCAAGGCTTTTCATCCCATCAGAGAAACTTAAAAATTCCTCCGCGTTAAAAGATAATGGAAAGATCACAAATAAAGGAGCAATTAGAAAAAAGAAAACAGCGGCACAAATTGTTAGGTAAATATAATGCCAAATTCTATAATGTGGTTCAGTATATTTTGGTAATGCCATCCTAATTATCCTAATTTAATATTATCTATTCCAACTATTTTGTTATAAAGCCAATAAATCACCAACACTCCACTTAACAACATTAATCCCATTGCAGATGCAAAACTCCAGTCTAGGGTACTTTTCATATGAAAGGCGATCTGGTTACTGATTAAAGTCCCAGATGCACCACCAACTAAGGCTGGAGTAATGTAATAACCAATCGCCAAAATGAACACTAATAAGCAACCTGCACCAATTCCAGGAATTGTTAGTGGGAAATAAACTTTCCAAAATGCTACAAACGGTGTACCGCCTAACGATTTTCCAGCTCTCATTAAGCTTGGTGAGATAGTTTTCATTACACTGTATAGCGGAAGCACCATAAATGGCAGCAAAATTTGTGTCATTGCCACATAACTTCCTGTCTTGTTGTACATCATCTCAGGCCTATTATCGTCAGCTACTAATCCTATTCCAACAAAGAAATCATTTACGATACCTTGTTGTTGTAACAAAATCATCCAGCTGGCAGTTCTTACAAGTAATGAAGTCCAGAACGGCAACAGTACGCAGATCATTAATAAGTTACTATATTTCATTGGCAGAGTAGCTAACAAATGAGCTATTGGATAAGCCATCAAAAAACAAAAGACCGTCACAAAGAATGCAATCTCCAGAGTTCTTAACCATAATACTCTGTGAATTCTCCTATCTTCTTCAACGCTTACTATTTTCCCTTCCTCATTTACATACATATCCATTCCTTTTAAATATTTTTGACCTGTAAATTCAGGGGCTCTTCTTTGGATTGCTCTCCAGTACTCAACATCAGCCCATCTTTTGTGTACTGCCATTATTTGTTCTTTATAGTTTCCCTCTTCAAATTTTTTAGATGCTCTTCTTAATTTTTTAATAATACTTTTAAATCCATTTTTAGTGTAATTTAATTGAGTAGATAGTTTACCTTCTCGTTTATCTTCAACTAGTTTTATAAAGTCCTCATGAAATGCTGCAAAAACTTCCTCATCTGGCAACTCTTGACCATCCCAGTTTTCCATTGCTTTAAATGTTTTGGGTAACATTTGTGTTACCATTTTATCATCAATACTTCTGAACAACATGTCACCTATTGGAAAAACATAAGTGATAATTAAAAAAAATAATAAAGGAGCAACGAGCAAGAAAGCTTTGATCTTATTCTTTTTTTCCGCTTTTTTTAGACTAACCTCTAAGGGTATTCCGTCTGTAGTTAAGATTTTTTTTGTTTCTGAGCTCATAAATAAAAAGGGCGGTTATAAATAACCGCCCTTAAATTATAATATATAATTTAGTTCTTTAAAACTTAAATTATAGACCAGCTTTCATAGCTTCCCATTTTTCACCAAGCTCTGTTCCGTTATCAGCCCAGAAAATTGGATCTACTAGGAAGTAGTTTTTAGTGTTAGCCGGTGCAGTTGGCATTTGTGGTACCATGTTAGTCTTACCATCTTTATACCAAGGCTCACCTTTTTCCATAATACCAATTGAAGATTTTCTCCAAGGAGCATATGCAATGTATTTAGCACTTCCTGCTAACATTTCAGAACTAGTCATCATAGCTAAAGCTTTTTTAGCCATACCATTAGCATCGTTTGGTCCACCTTTGACTTGTACGAAATATTCGTAATCAAGACCTTGGCCGTCCCAAACTTGTTTGATTGGTGCACCTTCTCCAATTTCTGCATTGAAGAATCTACCATTCCAACCAGTAGCCATTACTACTTCACCTGATACTAACAGTTCTGGTGGTTGAGCACCTGCAGACCAAAATACACATCCACCTTGTGGATCTGTACATAATTTTTTGATCTTATTCATTGCTCTTTCAACACCTTTTTCTGTTTCTAAAGCTTTGTAGATTTTTGCTCCGCCTTTACCTGGCTTGATACCATCTGCAGCTAAAGCGATCTCTAAATTAGTTAAAGCGCTTTTGTAGATAGCTCTTTTTCCAGGGAATTTCTTTGTGTTAAAGAAATCTTTGATAGTCTTTGGAGTACCTTTAACGTTTTCAGTGTTATAAGCGTAGTTCCAAGAATATAAAATATTTCCTACAGCACATTTACTTGGCATTGCAGTAAAGAAATCTTTACTTGCTGGAGTTCCATCTGGAGCTGGTGGGAAGTCTTTGTCAAAATCAAATTCAACAAATAATCCTTCATCACATCCAGTAATAGTATCCATCGCGAACACGTCCATTATATCCCACGTGATCTTCCCAGCTTCTTTTTGTGCTTTGATTTCTGATAAACCACCTGAATAATCAACCCAAGCAATGTTAATGCCTAGTTTTTTAGCAGTCGGATCACCATAACCTAACTTTTGAGACTCAGTATAAGCCCCACCCCAAGACACTGCAGTTACTGTTGTTGCAAATGCTGAAGTAGTTAGTGAAAGTACAAAAGAAATAGCTAGTAATATTTTACTTAGTTTTTTCATTTTTCCTCCGTTTAAACGTTTAAAAAACTAATTAAAACAACTTCAGGGAAGAGAGTCAACAACCCTTTTTATCTACTTATTCAATAATTGTGGAATGTCTATTTTGGGTCAAGTGCCCGAGCATCATCACTGTTCCATCCGATATTAATCTCGTTACCAAGTTTGATATCTAAGTTAGATGAACTATTTGGAACTTTTAAAATAAACTCTGGGTTGCCTAAAAGATTTATTCTTACTCTTGTATGATCCCCATGATAAATAACTTCTTCTATTTTTCCTTTATGAAGATTATCCATTTTTGTGCTTGGATTAATCAAAGCTCGTTCTGGTCTTAAAGAAACAGTAGTTCGCTCTCCTTTACCTTTGACTGAGATCGGATTAGCCAATATTTCCGCGTTTGCTAATTTTACTTTACACTTTCCTCCAGAAATATCTGAAACTTCACCGCCAAAAGTATTATTCTCTCCAATAAACTCAGCGACAAATGAATTTACAGGTTTCTCGTATAATTCATCTGGACTTGAAAGTTGTTGAACTTTACCGTCATTAAACACTGCGATACGATTAGACATCGTTAAAGCTTCACTTTGGTCGTGAGTAACATAAACAACTGTAACACCAATACTTTCATGAATATGTTTAATCTCATATTGCATACTTTCTCTTAAATTTTTATCAAGAGCTCCTAAAGGTTCATCCATTAAAACTAGTTGTGGATCAAAAACTAATGATCTTGCAACGGCTACCCTTTGTTGTTGTCCACCTGATAATTGACCTGGCATCCTTGCAGCGAAACCTTGAAGGGATACCATTGATAATGCTTTATCAATTTTTTTATCAGCTTCATCTTTTGGAATTTTTCTCACTCTTAATGGAAAAGCTAAATTTTCATATACAGTCATGTGTGGGAATAAAGCATAATTTTGAAACACCATTCCGATTCCTCTTTTGTGAGGAGGTATACTGGATATGGCTTTACCATCTAAATAAATTTCACCATTAGTTGGTGTTTCAAAGCCTGCTAACATCATTAAGCAAGTAGTTTTACCAGAACCAGAGGGTCCCAACATTGTAATGAATTCTCCTTCAGCAATATCTAATTGAAGGTCTTTAACAACTAAGACTTTACCATCGTAGCTTTTATCGACTTTATCAAATTTAACGAAATCTTTTTTTGATGCCATAATTTAAGGAACTTTAAAACATTTGTGAGAATAAATATCAACCTTTAATAATTAGCTTTTAACGTGAAGTTCTCTTGAGAAATTACAAAATAATTCTGAACCTTTATCAGTTACTCTAATAGCTTCTGATGCCTCAACTCCCCAATTTCCAAATTGCATTACTGCAATCATATGAAAAGTAACGTTGGGTTGTAACAATGTCATATCACCTTTTGAAATATTTAAAGTATGTTCGCCCCAATCAGGTGGATAGCCTATCCCAATTGAATAACCAGTTCTTGAAGTTTTCTCAATTTTATATTTATCTAATATCTTCCAAAAAGCTTGTGCAACATCATTTGCAGTATTTCCTGCTTTAACTTGATCAATACCAGCTTGAAGTGCCTCGTTAGTTTTTTCCATGGTATCAATTTTTTTTTGATCAGGATCTCCAAGTAAAACTGTTCTGGCCATTGGACAATGATACTTTTTATTAACCCCAGATAATTCTATAATCGTTGCTTCACCTTCAACAAATTTGTCTTCAGTCCAAGTTAAATGGGATGCAGAGGTCCCTTTTCCAGTTGGAAGCATTGGCACTATTGAAGCATAATCCCCTCCAAATTCTGAGGTTCCTTTTACAAGTGAAGACCATATTTCTGAAACAGCATCACATTGTCTAACATCTGGATTTATTACTTCAAAAGCTTTTTTCATACCTAATTGAGTAATTTTTGCAGCTGCTTTCATATATTTTATTTCAGCGTCTGACTTAATAAGTCTAACCCAATTTACTAATCGTTTGCTATCTAACAATTTTGCATTAGGTAATCCATGTTTTATTTTTTGATAACAATAAGCAGTAAAATAATGACTATCCATTTCAACGCCTATAGATAGTTTATCCCATTTTTTTTCCTTAATTAAATCAACTAAAGCATCGTATGGATGTAACGGCCAAGTATGGATATATTTTTCATGATACTTAACTATATTCTCATCTTTTAAATAAGTCTTTATATAAGCACCACCAGCATCTTGATCTCTAACAAAACAAATTGGTTCTTCAGCATTTGCATGAACGATCACACATTGTGCATAATAAAAAGACCATGCATCATAGCCAGTCAGATAATTCATATTTGAAGGGTCTTGTGAAATCAAAATTTCAATACCTTTATCTTGCATTGAATTTTGAACTTTTTTTAATCTAGATTTGTACTCTTCAATTGAAAAATTCATCAACTAATTATTAAACAACACCCCATAACCATCAACCTTATTTTGATTATCAATTTGTTTAAGTGTATCCCAAATTAAGGTTTGATTACTTGATAATATTACCTTACCTAGTTTTTTTTCGATGTCATTTATAATTGATAATACTGGGAGTGCTGTGCAAGATACAAACAGAGCATCGCTATTTGACAAATCTTGTTTAACTAAAACATCAAATAAATGTTGTGGATCAACTTTTCCTATATCCAAATCAGAAGCTATATCAAAATAAGATAGTTCAGAAATTTCTATTTTTTCATTTTTGAAATAATTGATAACTGATTGATTAATCTCATCAGTATATGGAGTAAATATTGATACCTTATTTATCTTAAGTGTTTTAAGAGCATTTATAGCAGAAGTAATAGGTGTCGTTACTTTTGTATTAGGTTTTGCTAAATTTACTTTTTCATAGATCGACTGATAACCTGCAGCAATAGTTCCTGATGTGCATCCATAAGCGACACAATCTAATTTTTGATCTGGCAAGATATTTTTGGTTACTTCTGGAATGTCATCTGCCATTTTTTTCAAAGTTTCATTAGTAAGAGGATTGTAGCAATTTATTCTATTTGAATATAAGTCTATATCTTTCCCATAAATTATATCATTAAAATCTTTTTCAATTCTAAAATCACTAGCTAAAGTAATTAAACCTATTCTTGGATTATTTTTTTTAATAAATTTTGGCTCTATTTTATTCAGTTTCATTTTGAAAAAGAATGTTTGGCTTTAGGAAATTGTTTTTTTAATACTTCGGATTTAAATTTTTTTACACCCTTTTCGATCAACTTTGTTATATCAACAAATTTTTTAACAAATTTTAATTTACTTTGACTTAATCCTGTTAAGTCATCAATGACTAAAACTTGACCATCACAATTGACTGAAGAACCAATTCCTATTGTTGGAATCTTTATATGGTTGGAAATTTTCTTTGATAACTTTGACTCTACACATTCTAATACAATAGAAAAAACTCCAGCATTTTCTAAAAGTTTAGTGTCTTTAAGTAATCTCTCACTTTCCTTTAGTTTTTTCCCTTTGAAGGTAAATTTTTTATCTGTCTGAGGTAATATTCCAACATGTCCCATAACTGGTATTTTATTTTTAATTAATCTTTTAACGATAGGAATTATCTTTTTTCCCCCTTCTAACTTAACAGCATCACATTTGGTCTCTTTCATAACCAATCTTGAATTCTTCAAAGCTTCACTTGGATTTCGATACGTATTATAAGGCATATCAACAACCATTAATGATTTCTTAATACCAAGTCTGACACTTTTAGAATGATTAATCATGGTTTCTAAAGTCACTTGCTTAGTGGACTTAAAGTTATACAAAACTGATCCTAATGAGTCCCCAACCAATACTAAATCACAATGTTTATCAAGGATTGTGGCAACATTTTTAGAGTATGCCGTAAGACAAATAATTTTTGATTTATTCTTTTTATTAAGAATTTTTTTAATCTTTTTATTCATTTACTCTAATTCGATTGTACTTGGTGGTTTCGAAGTTATATCGTAAACTACTCTATTAATCCCTCTAATACTATTCACTATTTTATTTGAAATTTCTTGTATAAATGATTTTTTAAATTCATAAAAATCTGCTGTCATACCATCTTCAGATGTTATTGCTCTAAGCAAACACAAATACTCATAAGTTCTATTATCACCCATTACGCCAACTGTTTTAACTGGGAGTAAAGCTGCATAAGCTTGCCAAATTTTATGATATAGATTGTGATCTCTCAAAGCTTGAATAAAATAATGATCAGCTTCTTTTAAAATATTAATTTTTTCTTTAGTTATTATTCCTGGCATTCGTATTGCTAGTCCAGGTCCTGGAAAAGGATGACGAGAAATAATTTCTCTACTTAAGTTTAGTTCTAATCCAAGTTTTCTAACCTCATCTTTGAATAAAAATTTTAATGGCTCTACTAGTTTAAGTTTCATTTTTTTTGGTAGACCTCCGACATTATGGTGAGATTTTATTTTTGATGTTTGGCTACCAGTAACTGATTTACTTTCTATTAAGTCAGGATAAAGAGTTCCTTGAGCTAAAAATTTTACATTTTTAATTTTTTTGGCATAACGCTCAAATATTTTTATAAACAAGTTTCCTATTATCTTTCTTTTCTTTTCAGGATCTGAAATATTTGATAATTTTTTCAAAAACTCTTTCTCAGCATTCACGTACTTAAGATTAATCTTTAATTTTTTTTTGAATGTTGCAACAACTTGTTTTTCCTCATCTTTTCTTAAGAGCCCAGTGTTAACAAAAATACAGTGTAAATTTTTACCAATTGCTTTATTTAATAATTGCGCAACTACACTACTATCTACCCCGCCTGATAAAGCACAAATGACTTTATTATTTCCTACCAATTGTCTTGCATCTTTTATTAATTTTATTTTTTGATCTTTAGAAGACCAATTTTTTTTCATTTTGCATATTAAGAATATAAAGTTACTTATTAGTTTTTTTCCATTTTCTGTATGTGTCACTTCTGGATGAAATTGGACTCCATAATAATTTTTAAATTTATTTTCAACAACTGCAAATTTGGAATTGTGGCTTGAGGCAATTACCTTAAAATTTTTTGGTAATTTTGAGACTTGATCAGCGTGACTCATCCAAACTTTTATTGACTTTTTTTTCTTAAAAAAATTTTTTGTTAAAAGACTATTATTTTTTTTTGTAATATTAGCTAAACCAAACTCTCTATGTTTAGACTGTTTTACTTTTCCACCATTTAATTTAGATATTATTTGATGACCAAAACAAATACCTAAAACTGGAACACCTTTTTGAATTATCTTTTTATCGAAAGAATATTTATTGATTTCATAAACATTTAAAGGACCACCAGATAGAATAATGCCTTTGATTGTTTGATTGATATTTTTGCTCTTAATTTTTTTGTGACTTATTATCTCAGAAAAAATTCCTAGTTCTCTAACTCGTCTTGCTATTAACTGTGTAAATTGTGAACCAAAATCAACAATTAAAATTTTATTCAAATTTTGATCAAGACTCATTTTTGGGTTCTAAGTTTGCTAAAGAATCTAAGATACTTTTATTTTCATTACATAAATTTTTGCAAACTTTGACAAAGTCTTCTGAAAGACTTTTTACTTTAGAGTAGTTTGATTTTTCTAATGCTATTTTCATCAACATTAACATTGCCTCTTCATTATTTGGTTCAATCAACAAAGTTGCCTCTAAATTTTTTTCCTCTTTCTTTTGATTTTTTTCCTGATTGTAAATTTTAGCTAAATATAAATATGAATTAGAGTGTTTTGGATTAAATACAATACTTCTTTCAAACATAAATCGAGCATCTTCAAACTTTTTTTTGTTGTATAGTTCTAGACCTTTATTAAAAAAATTCTCACTACCCAAAGAAAAATTAAAAGTATTAATTAGAAAATAAAAAATAACAGTTATTTTAAAGATTTTTGTCATTAATATTTATTATCACTTTTTACTATATCAACATTATGAACCATACTTTCGTAAAAACCAGCTTTTGTTATTTTAACAAATTGTGGTTTATCTCTTAGATATTTAATTTGTCTTGATCCTAAGTATCCCATAGATGATCTTAATCCACCAATTAATTTAAAAATTATATTATCAACTTTGCCTTTATATTTTGCAAATCCTTCTACTCCTTCTGGCACATATTTAGACGAGTCCTTTTGCTTTGATTGAAAGTATCGATCTGCAGATCCTTTATTCATAGCACCAACTGAACCCATGCCTCTAAAATTTTTAAATAATTTACCATTTCTCCTAATTAATTTTCCTGGTGCTTCATCTGTCCCTGCAAATAATGAACCAATCATAACTGCATCTGCTCCAGCAGCAAATGCTTTTGCCAAATCACCTGAGTATTTAATTCCACCGTCAGAAATAATCTTTACATTTTTATTTTTTATTCCATTTCTAACTTCTAGTATTGCACTAAGTTGTGGGACACCAATACCTGCAACTAATCTTGTTGTGCATATTGATCCAGGTCCAATCCCAACTTTAATAACATCAACACCAAGCTTTAACAAAAATTTTGCTGCAGCAGGTGTAGCAATATTTCCAGCACAAAGAGCAGTTTTTTTATCTTTTGTTTTTTTGATAAACTTAATTATTTCTGAAACCTTTTTTGTATGTCCATGAGCAGTATCAACAACAATCATATCAATTTTTTCTTTAAGTATTGCCTCTGCTCTTTTAAATTCGCTTGGTCCAGCCCCAACAGCTGCGCCTACTAAAAGTTTTTGTTTTTTTACTTTTTTAATTTCAAGAATTTGTTTTTTTATATCTAAATTTCTATGAATAATTCCTATCCCACCTGCTTTCGCTATCGCGATAGCCATTTTGCTTTCAGTAACAGTATCCATAGCTGAGGATAATAGAGGAACTTTTAATTTTAAATAATTTGTAAGTTTAATACTAGTATCAACATCTGAGGGTAGGATCTCAGAATACTTAGGCATTAAAGTTACATCATCAAAGGTGAGTGCTTCTTTTATAGGAACCATAATCATTTATATACGATTCCTTTAAAATTTAAAGAAACTATCTAAGATTTTTACAAATTATAAAACTTTCTTTAGAATCTTTTCTACTAGATTTTGGTTTAAAAACCTTTACTTCCTTAAAAAGTTTTTTTCCCAGTGCGACAATTTCATTAAAGGTACTACCCATAAATATTTTTGAAATAAAAAAACCCTTTTCTGAAATCACATCCTTTGAAAAAACCATCGCTTCTTTACACAATTCACCAGTTTGAATTGAATCGATATTTTTTATCCCAGTGGTGTTTACTGCCATATCAGACATGACTACATCTGGTTTTTTTTTAAGATATTCTTTAATTTGGTTTTGAGTATCAACTAAAGTAAAGTCACCCTGAATTTGTAAAGTATTTTCTATATTTTCCATCTCTTTTAGATCTATAGAGATTATCTTTCCGCTCTTAACTACTTTTGCAACATACTGTGACCAGCTGCCAGGAGCAGCTCCAATGTCTACGACTGACATTCCACCTTTAAATATTTTAAATTTTTCATCTATCTCTTTTAATTTATATGCAGACCTAGCTCGATAACCGTCAACTTTTGATTGACGCACATAAGTATCCCGTCTTTGTTTATTAACCCAATTTTTTGAAATCTTATTTTTTTTCAATTAAGTATTATATCTTAAACTTTTTAGTATCTTATTTTTATCTAAAGTATCTAATTCAATTTTAATAGTTTTATCCACTCGCATATCTTTACCGTCTTTCCAAATACCTGCTGCAAGATGCATTATGCCAATTTTATAATTTGGTAAGTATGGTTCAACAAATGTACTTTGTTTCAGATCATATTTTGGAAGTAAATTACTTGTGATCCAATTACAATTTAAAGGAAGAAACTCTGTTTCTAAATTATCAATATAAACGGACATGTTAATTGCTAAGCCTTCAGATCCAAAAATATTACCTGCTTTTAGAGTTTTCTCTAAATTATTTTGCCAAGTACTCCATCCTTTAGAGTCTTTTTCTAAGGAAAAAACTCCAATATTAATATGTGGGGCAAAAGCTAATTTCCTAGCATTTGCATAACTAATTTTTGATTTTACAGCGTGTTTAAAATTTTGAGATTTGATTAACGCCAGCTTTCCAAAAAGCCAGTTTACTTTTGATGTAATCTTATATCCTGGGCCAATTGTTTGAGTAATTCCAAGCTTTCCATCATCACAAGCCTTAAAATATAATTCTACGCAACTCCAATCATTCACCCATGCATCGCAATCAATCCACAGATATTTTTCATAGTTAGGAAAGTATTTAGGTAAAAAGGCTCTTGAGACCTGACTTTTTAACCACTCTTTACCTTTAACCTTATAACCAGGCACTTCAATATCCCATTCGGCATTTTTAATTTCATCAACTTTTTTAGATAAACTATCTCTCTGATCTTGTTTTAATCCTGCATCCAAAATGCAAATAGCAACATCTTCACTTTGTTCAAATCTTTTAATTGAATCTACTAGTTCATCTAGTAAAGGAAAATAATTAGCATCGGCTAAAGAAACGATTACATTTTTTTTCATTAAAGTACGTCTTCAAGGTCATCTTCGTCTTGAATTTTGTCATTTTCGTGTTGTTTCTTAATTTTTTGAAAATGGAAAAAGCTTATTGGTAATAAAAGTACATAAATTGCAGTGCTTATCGCAATTACATTAAAAGTATAAATCAATAAAAGACCAAAAAATAGAACTATTCCAAATAAAAGAAATATCGTTGTCTTTCTTGGGATCACTATCTTTTTAAAAGAATAACTAGGGAATTTACTAATTAATAAAAAAGAAGTCGCAATAAAAAAAATCGGCACCATAAAATCATAATTTAATTGAACAAATTTAAAACCGCTTAAACTAATAATCAAAGGTGTTAAAACTAAAATTCCTCCAGCTGGTGACGGAACTCCCTCAAAAAAATTATCTCTCCATGAAGGTTCTTGATTTGAATTGATATTAAACCGCGCTAAACGTAATGCAACGCAAATTACATATACTAAACAAAGCAACCAACCAAATCTTCCTAGAGTATTGAGCTTCCAGAAATACATTATAAACGCTGGTGCTACTCCAAAACTTATCATATCTGTAAGCGAGTCTAATTCTTTTCCAACTTTAGAAGTACCCCTGATTAATCTAGCTATTCTTCCATCAAGACCATCTATTAAAGCAGCAAAAAGAATTGCTATAATTGCAAGTTCAAACCTTCCATCAAGAGCAAATCGTATTGAAGTTAAACCAATACAAACCCCTATTAATGTAAGCATATTTGGCAAGATCATTCTTGCTCTTTTTTTATCTGCTACAATCTTCAAATTATTTTTTGGTTGTTCCATTTTATTTTTTAGCTAGGAGTGTTTCACCCGAAATAGCTTTTTGACCTACTTTTACTAAAGGTTGATAATTCTCATAATAAACATCTGCTCTGCTGCCAAATCTTATCATTCCAATTCTATCACCTTGTTTTAACTCTTGATCTTTATTAGATTCACAAACTATTCTTCTCGCTACAAGACCTGCTATTTGAACTACAATAATATCGTTATTATCTGTGTCCTTAATTTTAAAATAATTTCTCTCATTATCTTCACTTGCTTTATCAAGAGAAGCATTAACAAATGTTCCAGGCTTATATAGAATTTCCTCAATTTTTCCAGCGCATGGAGTTCTATTAACATGGCAATCAAATACGTTCATAAAAACACTGATCTTATTAAATTTTTTATTTTCTAAACCTAGTTCTTTTGGACCATCAACTTCTTCAACTTTTATGATTTCTCCATCAGCAGGGCTGACCAGATAATTATTGTCATCAATGACTACTCTATCAGGATCTCTAAAAAAATAATAAACCCAGATTGTTAATACCAAACCTATTAAACCTAAAAAATTACTAAAACTATAAAATATGATTGTAATAATTCCAGAGATAACTAGGAACTTGTATCCCTCAGAGTGAATTTTTGGAAATATCTTACTAAACATGTTCTTCTATTTGATAATTTTTCATTAATATGTATATAAAATTACGAAATTCAATTATTAAGATATAAATAAAGTGAGCAAAATTACTGTAAAAAACCCCATTGTAGAGTTAGATGGTGATGAAATGACCAAAATAATCTGGGAATTTATTAAAAAAAAATTAATCCTTCCTTATCTTGATATCGGTATTGAGTACTATGATTTGGGCATGAAGAGTAGAGATAATACTGCTGACCAAATTACAATAGACTCTGCTAATGCAATTAAGAAAATTGGTGTAGGTATAAAATGCGCAACAATCACTCCTGATGAAGCACGAGTTGAGGAATTTAATTTAAAAAAAATGTGGAGATCACCAAATGGAACAATAAGAAATATTATTGGTGGAACTGTTTTTAGAGAGCCCATAATTTGCTCTAACATTCCAAAATTAGTACCTTCATGGTCAGATCCAGTGGTAATTGGCAGACATGCCTTTGGCGATCAATACAGAGCAACCGATTTTAAAGTTCCAGGTAAAGGAAAGATGGAAATTAAATGGACATCAGAAGACGGTAAAGATGAAATTAAACACGAAGTATTTAATTTTACTGGACCAGGAGTAGCTCTTTCTATGTATAACTTAGATAAATCTATCGAAGACTTTGCTAGATCTTGCTTTAGTTACGGTCTTATAAAAAAGTGGCCAGTCTATCTTTCAACAAAAAATACAATCCTAAAGAAGTATGATGGACGTTTTAAAGATATATTTGAAGATGTTTTTAATAAAGAATTTAAAGAAAAATTCGATAAAGAAAAAATTACTTATGAACATAGACTAATTGACGACATGGTTGCATGTGCAATGAAATGGAGTGGAAAATATATTTGGGCTTGTAAAAATTATGATGGTGATGTTCAGTCTGATACAATGGCCCAAGGTTATGGCTCATTAGGTTTAATGACAAGTACACTATTAACTCCTGATGGAAAAATTATGGAAGCTGAAGCAGCACATGGAACTGTTACAAGACACTATAGAATGCATCAACAAGGGAAAGAAACCTCAACTAATCCTATCGCTTCAATTTTTGCCTGGACTAGAGGTCTGGCTCACCGAGGTAAATTGGATGGAAATGATGATTTGATAAAATTTGCAAATACAATCGAACAAGTTTGTATTGAATGTGTTGAAAGTGGTTCTATGACTAAAGATCTTGCAATATTAGTCGGGCCATCAAGCAAGTATTTAACCACTAATCAATTTTTAGATGAAATTGATAATAGATTAAGAAATAAGTTAAATTAGGTATTTCAAATTTGCAAATGTCTCGTTTATTTTAGATTCATCACTGCCACCAGCTTGAGCAAAATCTCTTCTACCCCCACCACCATTTCCTCCTAAAATTTTAGAACCCACATTCACGAATTTTACAGCATCATATTTCTCTGTGTATTTATTAGTTACACCGACAGCTATACCGACTTTTTCATCTTTACTTGAAATTATGATTATTACTCCCTCTTTTAAATCTTTTTTTCCTTGATCAACTAAATTTCTTAATTCTTTTGACGGTAAATCTATAACTCTTTGAAATCTTACCTTAATATTATTTATCTCGTCATCACAAATTATATTTTTGTCTTTATCATTTAAGATTGATCTAACCGACAAGGTTTCTAATTGCTTAGTAAGATTTTTAATAAGTAATTTTTGATCTGATTGATCTAAATTTGGTTTAGCACCAAAACTAATAATTTGTGAAGATAATTCTTTAATTATTTCATTATTTTTTTCCAAAGATATATCTGAAATTTTTTCTTTGTTTTTTAAATAATCTTCTAATTGTTTATCTCTTAAAGCCTCTACTCTTCTCACACCAGCTGCTATTGATGACTGGCTAATAGTTTTAAATTTTCCTATATCCCCGGTGTTTTTTACATGAGTTCCTCCACATAATTCAGTTGAATAATAACCGTTTTTTTCTTTACCCATCGAAACTACACGGACTTCTTCACCGTATTTTTCACCAAAAAAAGCTAGTGCTCCTTTTTCAATTGCAGCTTTTGGTGTCATAATCCTTGTTGTTACTTCAGAACTATTTGAAACATATTCATTAACTAGCTTATCTATATTCTCTAACTCTTCATTAGTAATTGGTTTCATATGACTGAAGTCAAATCTTAATCTATCTGGAGCAACTAATGATCCTTTTTGCATAACATGTTTACCTAGGGTTCTTCTTAATGACTCATGAAGTAAGTGTGTAGCAGAATGATAAGCTTTTAAATCATCTCTTCTTTCCACATCTATTTTCATTTCTACTACATCATTAATTTTTATTTCTCCAGATTTCAAAGATCCGTGATGAACAAATAAGTCTCCAAGTTTTTTTTGTGTATCTTCTACTTCAAAAACAGAATTACCAGAAACAATTGTACCTTTGTCTCCAAGTTGTCCTCCTGATTCTCCATAAAAAGGAGTTTGATTGGTAATGATCATACCCTCTTCACCAGAAGATAAAGATTTTGTTTCTTTATTATCCTTAATTAAGTTTAACACGACACCCTCAGACTGATTAGACTCGTAACCTAAAAATTCTGTGGGACCAGTTTTATCTTTAATTGAAAACCAAATTGCTTCCTCAGAACTATCTCCAGAACCTTTCCAATTCTTTTTTGCAAGTTCTTTGCTTTTTTTCATTAATTCATCAAATTTCTGATGATCAACTTTTAAAGACTTATTCTTTAAAATATCTTCAGTAAGATCTAATGGAAATCCATAGGTATCATATAATTTGAAAGCAACATCCCCAGGTAAAACCTTGTCTATTTTTGCAATTTCATCATTTAAAATTTTGATACCTCTATCTAGTAAAATTAAAAATTTTTCTTCCTCCATCCTTAAAGTTTCTTTGATCAAAGATTGAGACCTTTCAAGCTCTGGATAGTTTCCTGACATCTCGTTTTTTAACGAGTCAAAAATTTTATAAAAAATTGGTTCTTTAGATCCTAACAAATGAGAATGTCTCATTCCTCTTCTCATAATTCTTCTTAGAACATATCCACGACCTTCATTTGAGGGTAAAACTCCTTCGGCTAAAAGAAATGAGCTTGCTCTTAAGTGATCAGCAATTACTCTAAAACTTGATATATTTTTATCTTCTTGTTTGACTTTTGTTGCATCAGATATTGAGCTAATTAATTTCTTAAAATGATCAGTTTGATAGTTATCATGTGTGCCTTGTAAAAGAGCTGCAATTCTCTCTAATCCCATCCCTGTATCAACAGATGGTTTTGGCAAATCTATTCTTTTTTCTTTTGAGACTTGCTCATACTGCATAAAGACCAAATTCCAAATTTCAATAAAACGATCTCCATCTTGATCTTTGGTTCCGGGCAGTCCACCTTTTAAGTGATCACCATGATCATAAAATATTTCTGAGCAAGGGCCACAAGGGCCAGTTTCACCCATTGACCAGAAGTTATCCGATGTTGCAATTCTAATTATTCTGTCATCACTAAAACCCGCTATTTTTTTCCAGAAATTAAAAGCCTCATCATCTTCATTAAAAACAGTTACATAAAGCCTATTTTTATCTAAACCAAAATCTTTGGTGATTAAATTCCATGCAAGCTCAATTCCTCTTTCTTTAAAATAATCTCCAAAAGAAAAGTTTCCCAACATTTCAAAGAAAGTATGATGTCTTGGTGTATAACCAACATTTTCTAAATCATTATGCTTACCACCTGCTCTAACACATTTTTGTGAGGTAGTAGCCCTTTGATAATCTCTTTTCTCTAAACCAGTAAATACATTTTTAAACTGAACCATTCCTGAATTAGCAAACATTAAGGTTGGGTCATTGTTTGGGACTAAATTGCTAGACTCAACAATCTTATGATCGTTTTTTTCGAAGTATTTAAGAAACGTGCTTCTTATTTCATTTAATGATTTGTCCGCCATATTTTTAAAATACAGCTTTTTTGTTCTATGTCTAGATAACGATAAGGGGGAAAGGCGCTTATAATAAGCGCCTTTATAATTTAAAGATGACCTTTAATTCTAGTTCTTTTTAGTAGGAGTAGTCTCTTTTGCAGCCTCTTCTTTTTCAGCTACTTTCTTCTCCTTTTCAATTTTTTCAGGACTTAATGGATTTCCTTCAATTTTCTTTGAAATCACACCAGCTTTTTCTCTAATTGCCATTTCTATTTCTGCAGCAACTTTAGGGTTTTGTGCAAGATAAGTTTTTGCATTTTCTCTACCTTGTCCAATTTTCTCACCTTTATAAGCATACCAAGCTCCTGATTTTTCTATGATATCAGCTTTAGCACCTAGGTCGACTAACTCACCCATTTTGCTAATACCTCTTCCATACATCAAATCAAACTCAACAACTTTAAATGGTGGTGCAACTTTGTTTTTAACTACTTTAACTCTTGTAGTATTTCCAATAATTTCATCTTTGTCTTTGATGGCACCAATTCTTCTAATGTCCATTCTTACAGATGAATAAAACTTAAGTGCGTTACCACCTGATGTTGTTTCTGGACTTCCAAACATAACACCAATTTTCATTCTGATTTGGTTAATGAAAATCATCATTGTGTTTGTATTTGAAATTGAACCAGTTAATTTTCTTAAAGCTTGACTCATTAATCTTGACTGAAGACCAACATGATGATCTCCCATTTCACCTTCAATTTCAGCTTTTGGAGTTAAAGCTGCAACCGAGTCAATTACGATAACTGAAATAGAGCCTGATTTTACTAATGTATCTGCTATTTCTAAAGCTTGTTCACCAGCATCTGGTTGTGAAATTAAAAGCTCCTCAGTATTTACACCTAATTTTTTTGCGTAAACTGGATCTAAAGCATGCTCTGCATCAACGAATGCACAAATTCCACCTGCTTTTTGAGCTTCAGCAACAACTTGTAATGCTAATGTAGTTTTTCCAGAAGACTCTGGCCCGTAAACTTCAATAATTCTTCCTTTAGGTAAACCGCCTATTCCTAAAGCTAAATCTAAACTTAAAGAACCTGTTGATATCGACTCGATATCCATTGCTCTTTTTTCACCAAGCTTCATCACAGAACCTTTTCCAAAATTATCTGTGATTTGGCTGATTGCTGCGTCTAAAGCTTTATTTTTCTCTTTATTATCCAATTCTTGATCTTTAGTAGATTTAACTACTTTTAAGTTATTTTTAGTCATTTTTTGCCTCTTTTTTTAATATTTTTGTCACTCGAATCATGCTTATAAATGTACACATTTTGTTCTCATTAGCAAGATTTATTTATTTGAGCCTAAAAAAGCTAATTTTATCTCAATTTAAGATATTCGCTATTGAGCAATCCAATAGATTTTAAAAGATTAAACTGCGAAAGAATATAGTTTCTCTCTGAATCTGCTAACGAAATCTGAGCATTCAACAATAAAGAGTTAGACTGAATAACTTCTAAAGTGGTTCTATCTGATCCACTATTATATTCAGCTACAATTCCCTCATTTGCGATTTCTGCAGCATTCACCTGAGCTCTTACTGAGTCAAGTAAACTTTTGTTTGATTGATAATTTGACCAGGCACTTGCAACATCTGTTTGATTTTTTTTGATCATATTATTTAAAAGAAGATTTTTTTGTGTCTCCAGACTTTTGTTTTTATTCAAATTTGCATAATTTTTTCCACCTGAAAAAAAAGGCCATGTGACAGTTGCTTTTAAAGTATCTTGCTCTTTCTCATCATAGGTAGAACTTAGATCATCTGTTTTTGATCTATCAAAAGATAAGGTTGCTGTTGGGGCTAAATCAGATCTTGCACTTGTTGTATCTTTTTTTGATTGTTCATATTCAAGTTGAGCTATGATTAAATCTGGATTGCCTTTTTTTGATATCTCTATTGCAGAGTTTAATTCATTAGGCAAATTAACTATTGTGATAGATGATTTATCTAGTGCTTCTGCATCGCTAATAGTGCCAATCACATTTTCATAATTTAGCTTACTGGTTAAAAAATCGTTTTCAGCTTGTATTAATTTTGCTTGTGCCCCAGCTAAAGAGGACTCTGATTGAGCAACATCCGATAATGATATATTTCCTCGCTCAAGCCTAATTCTATCTGTTTCGACCTGTCGATCTAACAGATTAACATTGGATCTATTAATCTTAAGTTTTTCGTTTGCTGAAATTAACCCCGTATAAGCTTCAATTGATTTATATAGAATTTCTTGCTCTTTTTTTAAAAGCTTTGCTTTAGCTAATTCGATGCCAATTTTACTTTTACTTAATTCGGCACCTCTTCCAAAATCTATTAAGGTTTGGGTAATTGTTAATGATTGCACAGTTGGGTCTACATCTGAGATTGTTGCATCTGTTCCGTTCTGATTGGTTAATTCATTGGTATCTTCTGAACTTTTGCTTCCACTTAAAGTTACTGATGGTAAATACGAACTTATTGAAATTTTCAGTTCTTGCTCAGAAATGTTTAGGCTTTCTCTTTCAGCATTTAATTCATTGTTGTCATTATAAGCTTTTTTTAATGCTGCAGAAAAAGTTTCTGCATGAGCGTTATTTAACAAAAATATAAAACTTGTAATTATAAATAAAATCCTAATCATTTCTTTTTATATACAGCAGATTTAATTTGATGGTTACTATTTAAATTGAATATAACAGATGCATATTTTGGCATATTTCTAAACATGTTTTGAGTAATTCTTTGATAAGTTTGCATAAAATTTAATACATCTCCTCTACTCATTATTTTTGATTTCACTTTGCTTTGAACCCAAAGTTTCCTCTCTTGTTTTAATCTCCATTTTTGTAACAAGCTAAAATTTTTTGCTTTTAGATAAACCAAACAATTTAATTGTGAATATAAATTTTTATATTTTGATTTTAATTGGTTGTTAACATATTTTCTCCAAATCTGTTTTTGATCTTTTGCCTTTTCCAATGAATTAATTGTTTTCTTTAAAGTATTATTTTTTTCTGATTTTGCTCCAACACACCATCCTTCAAAAATAATCACATCCGGTCTCTTATTTAAATCGTACCATTTTTTTTTATTATACCTGTCATCGATAGCTTTATTAAATGTTGGTAATTTTAATCTATTGAATTTCTTGCTTTTTGACTTTTTAAAAAAATTCAGCATCATATTAATGTCATGTGTTCCGGGTACACCTCTAGTCAAAAGCATAGGATGAACTCTTTTTGATAAATTTATTCGCTCTTTTCTTGTTTTATAGAAGTCATCTATTGAAATTCTAAAAACATTTAATTTAAAGTATTTTGTTAATATAATTCTGATTAAAGAGCTAATTGTAGTTTTACCTGTTCCTTGCCCTCCTGCTAATCCCACAAAATACGGCCTTGTTTTATCGGCTTTTTTACTGATCCAAAAACATAACGGAATTAAGAAAGATTTAATCATTCTTTCTTTATTTTTAAATTTATCGGTTTTTGTCTCTTGAGATTTAATGAACTTTAAACAGTCTTTTTTTACCTTACCAAAGCATAAACTAAATTGTTGCATGAAAATTATTTTTTATCCAATGGATGATTTTGACCATCATTTACTGGAACATCTTTAATATCAAAAGTATTTATTTCATCAATACACCCAACATTAAATCCTGTCATCGCTGGATTAATTCTTGGGTTGTGATGGGTATAAATTCCACAATCTGAGCAAAAGTAATGTTTGGCAACTTTTGAATGAAATTGATAAAGTTTTAATTTTTCTTCACCTTTAGTAATTTTAAAATCTTCATTTTTTACCATAGACATAATTGCTCCTTTTCTTTTACAAATAGAACAATTGCATTTTATTACTTTGGCTAAGTCTCCCTCTAAATTTATTTCAGCTTCTATAGCACCACAATGACACGATAGTTTTTTCACTATTCTCCCCATTTTCCATGAAACTCATAAACTACTGCAGGTTTATCACCTACTACCCAACCATCATGACCTGGTTCTATTGAATATGCATCACCAGCCTTATAAGTTAATTCAGTTCCATCATCATGTTTTGCGCAAACTGCTCCTGAAACAATTACACCTAGATGTTTTGCTTTACAGCTATCTGTGCCAACTGTTGGCTTAATGTCTTGTGACCATTTCCAACCTGGTTGTAAAACTAATCTCATAACTCTTTGATCTCCTACTTTCACAATATCTATTTTAGCATTTTTAAAATTCGTGTTACTTTCGTCTGGATTGTCAAAAGTTTTGACTTCAATTGAACTCATTATTTTTCTCCTTTTATAATTAAATTAGAATTTAAAACTATCCTTGGTTGAAGTTATCCACAAGCATACAAAATATAGTTTTGATGTTCACGTTTTGATTCACTTTTGATTCAATTACGGACTCAAAATACAACCTCTTGCGTGCATTGTATAAATGGGCTATAAATTAGAACAAAACAAGAACATGAAACTAACTATTCCCTATTATCTACATAAAGCTGGTGCTGGTTTCCCATCACCTGCCACTGATTATATCGAAGAAGATATTGATCTGAACATGCATTTAATCAAAAATGTTCCAGCTACTTTTATCATCAGAGTTCAGGGTAAATCCATGGTCGATGTTGGGATTAATGATGGAGACTTATTGGTTGTCGATAAAAGTTTAAAACCAAAAAATTTTTCAACAGTTATTGCAAATGTTCACGATGAACTTGTAGTTAAAACTTTAGTTCAAGAAAGAGATAAAAAATTTCTATCGTCAGGCTCTAAAGATTTTTCTAATAGAATTTTAATTAACGAAGAAGAAGATGTTTTTATTTGGGGGGTTGTGACTTATGTCATCCATTCTACGTACTAAAAAAATAGGCCTAGTTGATTGTAATTCTTTCTATGTTTCATGTGAAAGATTATTTAATCCAAAAATAAGAAAAAAACCTGTGGTTGTTTTATCCAATAATGATGGTTGTATCATTTCTAGATCTAATGAAGCAAAAGCATTGGGGATCAAGATGGGTGAGCCTTACTTTAAAGCAAAAGATATTATTGTTAAAAATAAAGTCGAAGTTTTTTCATCAAATTATTCCTTATATGGAGATTTATCTAGAAGAGTAATGAGAACTCTTAAAAGGTTTAATACTGAAATAGAAGTGTATTCAATTGATGAAGCATTTATAGATTTATCTAATTTTCCAGATTCTGAAGTTGAAAAAGTTGGAAGAGAAATTAGAGAGACAGTTTTACAATGGACAGGGATCCCAACTAGCATCGGTATCGCTAAAACTAAAACTTTAAGTAAAGTTGCAAATCATATTGCAAAGAAAAAACAATCAGGAGTAACAAGCTTAATTGGAATAGAAAATTTAGATCCTATTTTAGAAAAAGTTGAAATTAACGATGTGTGGGGGGTTGGTAGACAGCTTACAAAATTTTATCAAAAGAATGGAATTTATAATGCAAAGCAACTGAAGAATAAATCTAATACGTGGATCAAAAAATGTTCCAATGTTTTAAGTTCGAGGACTGCAATGGAACTTAGAGGAGTACCATGTATTGGTTTAGAGACAACACAAACAAAAAGAAAGAGCTGTGTCGTTTCAAGATCATTTGGAAAAAGAATAGAAAAGTTTCAAGAATTAAAAGAAGCAGTTGCAAATTATTGTTTAAATGCATCTGAAAAAATTAGATCAGAGTCTTTAGTTGCAAAAGCAATTACAGTTTTTGTCAGAACGAGTCCTTTTCAAAGAGACTATGGTTATTATTCAAATGCAAAGACAATTGATTTTCCAATTGCAACAAATAATAGTATTGAAACTGTTAAAACTGCAGTTTCAATTTTAGAAAGTATTTTCAAAAATGGATATCGATATCAGAAAGCAGGTGTCATGCTTACAGGACTACGTAACGATGATGGCAGAAAAAATTTATTTTCATCAGAAAAAGATGAAAAGATAAAAAGTTTAATGCGATCAATTGATAATACTAATTACAGATATGGCAGATCCACGTTAAGTCTTGCAAGTGCTGGGGTTCATAAAAAATGGAATATGAGAAGACAATACTCTTCTAAAATAGATACAGCAGATTTTTATTGTCTCCCGACAATTAGAGCTATTTAGTAAAATGACAATTAGGTTCAACAACTGTCCAAGAAGCTGAACCAAAAGGTCTTTTTCCAATTTTTAAATAATGATGAACTATGTCCCACTGATAACTATTAAGTTTACTTTTATCTTGAGACCATTCTTTTAATCTTTGTACATTTTCATGATCAGGAAATCTTGAAGCATAAGCATACAACCATCCCCAGTTGCTGCTCGACCTACTATTAAGATCTTGTCTCTTATAATTTTTAGCAGGTCCTGGATGCTTCATGCTTTTTGCATACTTGAAAACGATTTCATTATTTTCAGTAAAATCTATAAAAAATTTAACAATGTTATGATAATTTTTACCTTTATGCTCATAATTCCAAACATTGTAACCTTGATTTTCAGCTAATATTGCAATGACGGCCAAAGCATTCATGGCTCTTGCTTGATAAAACATTGCTCTTCCACCCCTTCTTGTTTCTATAGGCATGCTTCCATCTTTTCTTTGATATCTTATGGCTGCTTCAAAATTTTTAAATGCGGTTCTAAAAAACTTACTGTCGTTAAGCAAAATTCCTAATTGCATATGACTCACTGCAGATGATAGAGCATGATTATGGGCTCTTTTAGGAGTACCGTTTGCACCTGATCCAGTTTTATAATTAGAGTATTCGTACATTAAATGTTTATTTTTTCTAACAATCCTTTTAAACCAATCTTTGATTATTTTGTCCTCAGCCTTTGAAATAACTATCACTTGTTTAGCAAACGAATAAGCTGCCATCATGGGTGAAGCTATATATAAATTTACGGTTAAAGTATCATTCCAATGTCTTCCCTCTCCATCTGAGGGCCCAGTTCTTTTTGCAGCATTAGCTTTTGCCCATTCTAAAATTACTCTTTTAACATTTTGACATGCTTCGACATTTCCACTACCACAAGGAAAGCTAAAATCCTCAAATTTACTAAGGGCGTAATCAAATCTATTATCAAGTCCATATCCTGAGGGTGCTTCAACTTTCAATACTGGTAAAACATAGTTTTTATCTGGACTTACATATAAATCTTTTATGCATCCTTCTTTGTCTTTTTGAATTGGAAAAATAATTTCTGGCTTAGTGATTATTGCTTTTTTTTTTATTTCTTTAAAATCACTCTTTGAGGTGTTTGTAATTATAAAAGATAATAAAATTAAAAAAGTAATTTTTTTAAGTATCATCCAGTATTTTTCATAGCTGCAGAAATACCCGCAATAGAGGTCAGCAAAGCATCCTCTAAATATTTTTTATTTTTTTTATCTTTATTCTTTTTTAATTTGTAAATAACTATTGGCTGAATAATATTTAAAACCTCAGAATAAATATTTCTTGCTAATACCTTAGATCTAAATTCCTTTCTTATCTTCAAAATTTCCTTAGGAGTAATTTTTTTATTTAATTCCTTAATTGTATCAAATTGAAATCTTAGTTTCTGTCCAACTCTTTGAAGTTTTTTGTCAGCGAGAAACTCCTCATATATTTTTGAAATTTCTGGATCAGCCTTAGAAATTACCATATCAAGCATATCAAGCATTGAATTAAAAAAAGGCCAATTTTTTTCCATATCATATAAAGTTTTTCTA
Source organism: uncultured Pelagibacteraceae bacterium (assembly GCA_902523895.1). Classification (GTDB taxonomy): domain Bacteria; phylum Pseudomonadota; class Alphaproteobacteria; order Pelagibacterales; family Pelagibacteraceae; genus Pelagibacter. The sequence continues at coordinate 42,404 of CABZAZ010000005.1, forward strand.
AACTGTTTAATATAAGAGTATCTTAATGCTTCTGCACTTCCTAACCAAGCTGGAAGCATTAATCTGATCTGTGTCCATGCAAAAACCCAAGGTATTGCCCTTAAACTTTTTATATTATCAACATTTTTTCTTTTTGATGGTCTTGAACCAATAGATAATTTGCCAAGTGCTTTGTGAGGAGTGACAGTCCTGAAATACTCAATAAAATCCGAACTTTGATTTATATTTTTTCTGTATGAGTTTTTAGAAATATCAGACATTTTTTCAATTAGATCTCTCCAATTTTTTTTAGGAATTGGTGGGGGATTTAATGTAGCCTCTGTAACAGCACCAATGTAACTACATAAATTATAATTAGCTAAAGGCTCATAACCATACTTTTGTTGAATAACTTCACCTTGATCAGTAATTCTTATATTACCATTAACTGAATTAGGAGGTTGTGATCTTAAAGTAGCCTGTATTGGGCCTCCTCCTCTACCAGCTGATCCACCTCTGCCGTGGAAAAAAGTTACTTTGATCTTAAATTTTTTTGCTAATTTAATTATTTCTTCTTGTGCTTTATATTGATGCCAACTAGCACATATTTTTCCAGCGTCCTTACTTGAGTCTGAATATCCAATCATAACCTCCTGGTCATGATTAATCAGTTTTCTATACCATTTTTGTGAGAACAAGGTTTCCATTATGGATCTTGCATTAACAAGATCATCTAAAGTCTCAAATAAAGGAACTACTCTTAATTTGCTTTTAATATTTGCTTCTTTTTGTAAAAAAGAAACTGATAAAATGTCTGAAGCAGAGGTAGTCATTGATATTACATATGCACCTAAACACTCTGGTGGCTCTTTAGATAAAGTATTAAAAGTTGCCCAAACTTCCTTATTTTCTTTATTCTTGAATTTAAAATTTCTAATTTTTTTAGATTTAGAAGTTATAGATTTCTTTAAAAATATTATTTTTTCTTTCTCCGTAAAATTTAAATAATCTTTTCTATACTTTGACTTTATAAACTCAGATATCAGTTGTTTGTGTCTTGCAGACTCTTGTCTAATATCTAATCTTGCTAAATTAATCCCAAAACATTTTGCTCGCCTCATTAAATCTAGTAATTCACCACTAGCAATATTCTCATTTTGATTTTGCTCTAAAGACTCTCTTACAACTCTTAAAGGTTTAAGAATTTCCTCTCGAGAACTTAATAATTTTTTTTGATCTAATGGCTTATTATGCACCAGATGTTGTTCAATAGATCTATGGGTAATTCTCATTTTATCTCTCAAAGGTCTTAAAAAAACTCTATAAGGCTCGAATGATTGACCAACTTTACTTAAGATTTTTTTTGAAGCCTTTTCCATCGAATAGGATCTTATTATTTTAGTGAGAGCTTTTTCATATAATTTAGCTGCCTCCCATCTAGAAAGTAAAATTACTTTTCTTGTGACTTCAGAGGTAACATTAGGATTACCATCTCGATCACCACCCATCCATGAGCCAAATACAATAGGATTAAAATTTTTTGGTAAATTTTTACCCATGTTTTTTACAAATATAGAATTCAATTTTCTGTAAACTTTTGGAACAGTATCCCACAGACTATCTTCGATAATGGCCAATCCCCATCTAGCCTCATCAAATGGTGATGGTTTAAATCTTTTAAGATCATCCGTATTCCAAATAATCGTTAACTCATCGTAAAGATTTTTATCAAGAACTTGTAATTTTGAAGGAGAATTTTTAAACAATTCTCGCTCCTCAAGTATCTCTATAATCTTGTGATATTTTTGAATTAAAGTTCTTCTTTTTACCTCTGTCGGATGAGCTGTTAAAACAATACCTATATTAAGATTTTTTGCTAAATCATAAATCTTATTGTCTGAAATATTTTTTTTTCTAAACAAGTCCCCAAAAATTTCCTCAATAAATAAATTTTTTTTATTTAATTTTTTCTTACTATTTTCATTTTCATTTATACTTCTAGAAGCATCAACTAGCTCAGCTAAATTCATAAAATTCATAAAATGTGAAAATGCTCGAGTTAACTTAAAAGTATTTTTAGGATCAAGTTTTTTGATTGCGTTAATTACATCACTATTTAGTTTTTTTGAATTAGGATTGGCTTTATTAGCTTTTGATAATTTTCTTACTTTTTCAACTAAATTAAAAAACTTTTGTCCCTCTTGTGCCCTTATTACATACCCTAATATGTTTCCTAAATACCTGACATCCTCTCTTAAAAGTTTTGTAGGAATTCTTTCATAGTAAAGATCTTTTTTTTTCATTTAATATTCTCAATATCATTTATTTGGCTTAGACAATTTTTAAATTCTTCCATATTTTCTCTTAATGCTAAATTCGAGATTGAATAAACAGCTACTAATAAAAAAATGAGAGGTATTGCAGTGATTATTGATGCATTACTTTTAATCATTAAAATATAAATTATTATAAATAATGCAGATCGAATTAAAAAAGTTTTTCTAAACACGCTAATAATTGAAAGTGAGTGTTTAATTAAATTTAAAAAACTCATTTTTGATGGTCCAAAATATCTATTACCTCTAATAGAAGGAATAGAAATTAAATTTTTTTCAATCTTTTTTAATGAACCCGAGAAACTATTCCACGTCGCTTTTTCATTAATCATTTTCTCAACAATTGATCTTGGCAAACAAGTATAATTTCCAAACTTAATTGACTTACTTGTAAATACTAATGTGATAAATTTGTGTAGTTGGTAACAAATCTTAAATATCATCTTTTCAGATCTTTTAATTCTTTCTCCTACAATGGGTCGATTTTGTGTTTTTTTTATTTGATCTAAAAAAAATACAATTTCCTCAGGTCTATCTTCGCCATCTCCATCCATAGGGATAACATAATCAAAATTATCTTTTTCAAAAATATATCTTAAACCAGTGGCAATACATCTTGCATGTCCTTGATTTTTTTTCATATTAAATATCTTTATGGAATTTATATTTTCTAGATTTTTTTCAAAATCAGGACGATCATGACTTGAATAATCATTAAATATATAAACTGAAATTTCAAATTCTTGATTAAACGATAGTTTATTTATTTTATCGATTAGCTTGTATACCGATTGCCAGTCATTATATACCGGGGTCAAAATTATTATTTTCATAATATAATCTAATTTTAGTATCTTCCTAAACAAACATCTTCAACACAAATAAATTGTGATGCATTTTTCAATATCTCACTATTGGTAGACCCTTCCCAAACAGGTCGTGATTTTAAGTGATACGATAAATTTCCAGCTTTCCATTCGTCTCCAGTGACAAATTGAATTTCTCCTTTAAAATCTTTACTCCAAATTAATTGCACTTTAGATGCAATCTCTTTTCCAGGATAGTCAGTTCTTTTGTCTGTTTGAGAAATTGAAACGTAAGAATAAATAATTGGTGACAACAAAAATAGAAACAAAAATCCATACAAAAAAGAATTTGTTCTTTTAATATTTATTTGTGATTTCAAAATATAAATAAATAGAACCCCAAAATATAAATAAAAGGGTGTCATCCACATTGTTCTAATTTTTGAACCCATTATCGCTGAAGTAGTAAAAATTAAGAAAATTGGTAATAGGTTAATGACTAATAAAAAAAGTAACTTTTTATCTTTAATATTAACTTTAAATTTGATTTTTTTTACTAATAACCAAATCAAAAAGAAAAATGGGAGAAGTGTTCCTAATTGTTTAAGTAAAAACAATATTGGCTGCTCAAAATGATTTATTAAACTTGGTTCTAAGCCAGTTCTTTTTAAGCCATAAAGAATTGTGATAAAATCATTACCATATAACCATATGAGATGAGGAATTAATAAAATTACAAAAACTTCTAAAGTAATAAAATATTTAAAATCAAATTTTCTATCTTTTTTAATTAAGATTAAATACATAAAAAGTAAAAAGATTGATAATAATAAATATACAAATAAGTACTTTGACAAAAATCCCATAGCACTAAATAAACCAATTAAAAAACAATCTGATAATTTTATCTCTTTTGAAGCGTAAATTTTCCATGAAAAATAAACAACTAAAGACCAAAATGGAAGTTGACATACATTTACATTAAACTCAGGTGTCGTAAAATTATAAAAATATATAGCTTCTAAAATTAAAACAGAAAAAAGACTCAATAATTTGCTTGATAAAATCTCATCAGCGACTTTAAAAACAAAATAGAAAGAAATCACTACAAATAATGAACTTAAAAAATAATATGCCCAATCCTGTGCACCAAAAATTTGAAAAAAAATTTCTGAAAAAAATGCACTAACAGGTGGATGTTTATTGAAACCCCAGTCTAAATTGCTGCCCCATGCTAATGCTTCGATGACATCTAGGGGTAAATTTTTATTAGTTATTGTAGGAACAACCGTCCAAAGTAATAGATGTGATAAAATAAAAATAAAAAATATATTATTTATATTTCTATTTAAACTGATCATTGCTTAATAATTACAATAATTAACGTTGCTTGACACCCATATTTTGCTGAATATACTCCCTCGAACTCAATTAGAAAATATGGCTAAAACCAACAAAGTTAAAAAAAAAGTTACAAAAGCAAAGAATAAAACTGCCAGTAAAACCAAAGTTAAGACACCAGCTAAAATAACAGCAGTTAAAACTAAAGGTATAATTAAAGGACCAATTAAAATTTCTAAAACTTATATTCCAAAAGATACTGAAAAATATATGTGTGAAAAACACAAAGTATTTTTTAGAATGAGGCTTCAAGAGTGGAGAAAAGACTTAGTTAAAGCAAATAATGAAGCTCTTTATAATGGAAGTTTAGATGATAATAGTATTTCAGCAGATATTGTAGATCAGGCGAGCTCCTACACTGATAAAAATGTTGAGATGAAAGCTATTAATAGGCAAATTAAACTCATTTCAGAAATAGATAAAGCGCTAGCAAGAATTAGAGAAGATACTTATGGATACTGCCTTGATACAGCAGAACCAATAGGGCTAAAAAGACTCATGGCGAGACCTGTCGCTAAGTATACTATTGCTGCTCAAGAGAAACATGAAAAGGATGAAAAGGTTCACGCTGATGACTAAAAAAAAGAAAAAAACTAAAAAAGTTCATAATCCCGTAACTTATTATTTTACTAAAAAGTATATATATTATTATTATGGTTTATTTTGGATAATTTTGTTATTTATTGTATTTAGTTAATGGATACAAAAATACTTTTGATAATCATCATTGTCCTTGCCATAGAGGTTTCAGGTCATGGAATTTTTGCTTCTTTGTTTAGATTGCTTAGCTCAATGAACTAATATGGTTTGGGAGGAAACTCATTTTTATCCATAAAGGCAAATCCTTTTTTTACACCATCTCTTTTTGAAATTTCCTCATACCATCTTGTAAGATTTTTAAAACTTTTAAGGCCAATATCATGCCATTCGTGTCTTGCTATCCAAGGGAATGTCCCAATATCTGCAATTGTGTAATTATCACCTGATAAATATTTTGATTTAGATAATCTCTCGTCCAATTCCTTGTATATTCGTTTAGAAATTTTAAAATACCTTTCCTCGCCAAATTTACTTTTTCCAGGATTATAATGATGGAATTGATGGTGTTGACCTAACATTGGACCAACATAACCCATTTGAGCCATCAACCACTGATTGATTTCTAATCTCTCTTCAAATTTATAAAATTTTCCACTTAACTCTGCCAAATAAATCAGGATTGCTCCAGATTCAAAAACAGTTTGTTTATTTTTATGATCAATAATTACTGGAATTTTACTTAAAGGACTTATTTTTTTGAACTCGTCCTTAAATTGTTCACCGTTGTTTATATCAACTTTGATTACTTTGTAGTCAAATCCAATTTCCTCAAGCATAATACTAATTTTTTTGCCATTAGGTGTATTAGCTGAGTAAAGATCTATCACTCTTTTTTTCCAAGTCTTTTCAATAAGCTTGTTGAAGTTGTAGTGAATTCAAATCTATATTTTTCATTTGGTCTTGCTAATTTAAAGCATGCCCTTGCTGCTAAAGCTCCTTCATGGAAACCAGACAAAATTAGTTTTAATTTACCAGGATAAGTACAAATATCACCTACTGCATAAATCCCTTTTTGATTAGTTTCAAATTTTTCTGTATCAACTTCTATGGTTTTTTTATCTAAATTAAGTCCCCAATTAGCGATGGGTCCTAGTTGCATAATTAAGCCAAAAAAACCCAAAGCATAATCAGCTTTTATATTCTTCGTTTCATCATCATCATTTTTTATATCTATGCTTTCTAATTGACCATTGCCTTTGACTGAAGTCATTTGATATTTTGTAAAAAGATTTATTTTACCTTCTTTTACTAAAGTATGCATTGTGCTAACAGTGGCTTGTGCACCTCTAAATTCATCTCTTCTGTGTATCAAATTTACTTTAGACTTTTTCGATAATTCAACTGCCCAATCTAAAGCACTATCTCCACCACCAAAAATTGCTACTGTTTTTCCCTCAAAAATTTTTTTATCTTTTACTGAATAAAATATAGATTTATTTTCAAATTTTTCACATTCCTTTACAGGAAATTTTCTTGGTTCGAATGAACCAACTCCTCCTGCTATAATTACATTTGGAGTTGAAAATATTTTTCCGTTATTTGTTTTTACAATCCAGTTAATATCATCTTTTTTTACTTCCTCTACTCTCTCACCTAAATGAAATTTGATATCAAAAGGTTTTAGCTGATTAATCAAATTTTTTGTTAATTCCTCTCCTGTGCATTCAGGAACTGCGGGTATATCATATATTGGTTTATCTGGATAAAGCTCAATACATTGACCACCAACCTTATCTAGGTTGTCAACTACTTCACAACTTAGTCCGATTAAATTTAATTGATGTGCAGTAAATAATCCTGTTGGACCTGCTCCAATAATTAATGCATCAGTTTTATTCATCTATGCTTGTTTCTTTGGAATATTGACAACTAAACCATCGAGCTCATCTGAAACAATAAGCTGACAACTTAATCTACTGTTTTTTTTTGGTTCAAATGCCATATCCAACATATCCTCTTCTCCATCTTCTTTCTCAGGAATTTTATTAAACCAATCATCTTGGACATAAACATGGCAAGTTGCACAGGCCATCCCGCCTCCACAGTCAGCATCTATACCAGGTATATCGTTTTGAACAGCGCCCTCCATAACAGTGAGACCATTTTGAACCTCAATTTCATGAACTTGAGCATCGGATGTTATGTATGTGATTTTAGCCATTGAGTATATATAGACTTAAAAAAAAATAGGGCAAGTATGTAAAAACATACCCGCCCTATAAATTTACTTTAAGTAGTAATTATCTTGCTCTTGAGCCAGCTCCTGAACTCATTGCAGCAGCCCAGATTACTAGACCGAATGCAATTTTGTTAATGAAGTCAGCTAAGTTGTAAACAACGTTTAGTGAGTTAGCATCTACACCACCTGTTAGGTAACCAAATACATAACCTAATGGATAAATAGCCCAGCCTACAGTTACAATCATTCTCATTGCACCGAACGCAGTTACAAGAGCTTTGTTACCGCTTTTAGCAGCAGCTCTTCCAGCTTCACCAGAGAATATTTCATATAGAATGTAAATCCATCCAGCCATACCGATTACAAAACCAAGCGTAGCATTGATGTATCCAGCTTCTCCTAAGTATCCTCCGATTAACATTACTAATGAACCGATTAACAATCTCCAGAACATTCCAGAATTTGCTTTTCTTACTGCTACTAAGATTAAGTAGAACTCTACCATCTGTAACGGCACAGTAATTAACCAGTCAATATATCTATATACTGTTGGTGAGTCACCAGTAGCAACCCATACTTCTCTCATGTACATGTAGTGTATGAAAGCAATACCAGTTACAAGACCAGCAACAGTTACTGATGTTTTCCACGCAGGGTTAACAGTACCTCTCTCCATGAAGAAGAAAGCTGTAGCCGCTAACATACCCATTGAAATTATCCAAAAAGATATTCCAACAAAGTCATCCTGTGCTAACATCGTTGCGTCTGCTGCGTTAGCAACACCTGCATAACCCACTAGGGCTAAAGCTGCTAGAGCAAACAGTTTAAGTTTTTTCATAAAAAACTCCCTCTTTAGTTAGTTTTTATTTTAGTTTATATAAACTAGGCTTAGGCTTCCCTAAGCCAAAGTTGAGCGTTTGATAGCAAATAAAAGTAGATTATAGAAGACTTAATTGTCATTAATAAGCATTGATTTTACTTACTTTTTAAAATTAAATACAATTTATAATTTAAAAATCGAAAAAAAGGCAATATCGAATCAAAAATCCCATGTCCCAAAAATTTGATGCTATTTACCAAAATTCCATAAACAATCCTGAGGATTTTTGGAAAGCAGCCTCTGAAGATATCTTCTGGTTTAAAAAACCGACCAAAATTTTAAATAAAACTAATCCACCTTTTTACAAATGGTACGAAGATGGGGTGACAAATACATGTTACAACGCATTAGATATTCATATTGATCAAGGAAAAGGCAATAAAACTGCTTTGATTTATGATAGTCCTATTACTGGGAACAAAAGTAAGTTTTCTTATAAAGAATTAAGATCAAAGGTATCAAGATTTGCAGGTGCACTCAAAGATCAAGGTGTAAATAAAGGTGATAGAGTCATAATTTACATGCCTATGATACCTGAGGCTGTTATTGCGATGTTGGCATGTGCGAGAGTCGGAGCAATTCATTCAGTAGTCTTTGGAGGCTTTGCATCTAATGAGCTTGCTAGCAGAATTGATGATAGCAAAGCTAAGCTTTTGATCACTTCTTCATGTGGATTTGAGCCTGGAAGAACAGTTGAATACAAACCACTCGTCGATGAGGCAATTAAACAAGCTAAACATAAAATTAGTAAAATGATCCTATTTCAAAGAGAAGGTCATGAGGTTAAATTAAATGCTCCAATGGAGATTAGTTGGGACGAAGCTCATGTAAATGCAAAAGATACTGAATGTATTGAGATGAATTCTAATGAATTTGCTTATATACTTTATACTTCAGGTACTACCGGGACGCCGAAAGGTATTGTCAGAGATATTGGGGGTCACATTGTTGCATTAAAATGGACAATGAAAAATATTTACAACATTGATGAAGATGATGTTTGGTGGTCAGCAAGTGACATTGGTTGGATAGTTGGTCACTCTTACATAGTTTATGCTCCACTATTTAAAGGATGTACTACTGTTTTATTTGAAGGAAAACCAGTTGGTACACCTGATGCTGGTGCATTCTGGAAAATAATTTCAGATTATAAAGTAAAATCTTTGTTTACGGCTCCGACAGCTTTTAGAGCGATAAAAAAAGAGGATCCTGAGGGAAAATTTTTTTCAAAATACGATTTAAGTAAATTTGAAAGTCTTTTTTTAGCAGGTGAACGGGCTGATCCAGACACTATCAAGTGGGCAGAGAACTTATTGAAAGTTCCTGTAATTGATCATTGGTGGCAAACAGAAACAAGTTGGGCAATAAGCTCAAATTGCACAGGAATTGAAATGATGAAAACAAAATATGGTTCTGCATGTAAAGCAGTTCCTGGATATGATGTAAAAATTATAAAATCTGATCAAACTTTGGCTAAACCAAACGAAATGGGAGACATCGTTGTAAAATTACCTTTACCTCCTGGTACATTTCCAACTCTTTGGAATGCAGATCAAAGATATAAGGAAAATTATATGTCAAATTACGATGGGTATTATCAAACTTATGATGCAGGTCATATTGATGAAGATGGCTATATCTGGATTATGTCTAGGACTGATGACATTATAAATGTTGCAGGACATAGATTGTCAACTGGTGCCATTGAAGAAGTTTTATCTGAACATCAATCAGTGGCTGAGTGTGCAGTTCTTGGTATTGCAGATAAACTAAAAGGACAGTTGCCGATAGGATTAATTGTTTTAAAAGCTGGGGTTGATAAAGATAACGATACAATTTCTAAAGAATGTATACAAATGGTTAGAGATAAAATTGGTCCTGTGGCTGCATTTAAAGTTGCAATAGTTATAAAAAGGCTTCCAAAAACAAGATCTGGAAAAATTTTAAGGGGAACAATTAGAAAAATTGCTGATAATGTTGAATACAAAATGCCTCCAACAATTGATGATCCTGCAATTCTTGATGAGATCAAGCAAGACTTAATTGACAATAAAATACTTAATAATGGCTAAAACATATTCTTTTTTACTTATAGCTATATTTTGTGAGGTAGCTGGAACCATGTTATTGCCAGTTTCACAAAATTTTACCAAGATTATTCCAACAGTTTGTCTAACAATCTTTTATCTAGTGTCTTTCTACTTGATGACATTTGTTATGGATAAACTTCCAATTGCAATTGTTTATGCCACTTGGAGTGGGCTAGGAGTGTTTACAATAGCATTACTTGGATATTTCTTTTTCAAACAAACTTTAGCTTGGCAGGCTATTGTGGGGTTATTCCTCATTGTTGTTGGTGTTATACTGGTTAACAGTTTTACTGTAAAAATTAACTAAATTTTAAAGGAGCACCTTCAGGGTCACCTAAAATCTTTCCATCCATCATTTTTATTTTACCTGAAATTATTGTTGCTACTGGTGTTCCTTTAAATTCAACATTATCAAAAGGTGACCATCCACACTTACTTTCTATATTCTCATTCTTAATTGTGATTTTTTTATTCATATCAACTATAGTAAAATCAGCATCGTATCCCTCTTTGATGAATCCTTTGTTCTGTATACCAAATATTTTTATAGGATTTTCACAAACTAAATTTATTAGTTGAGTAAGTGATAATTTTCCATGATTAACATGATCTAACATTACTGGCATAAGTGTTTGGACACCAGGCATGCCTGATGGAGAATTAGGGTATTCTTTATCTTTATTTACTTTTAAATGTGGTGCGTGATCTGAACCAATTGTATCATTTAAATTATTTCTTACCGCATACCATAATCGATCATAGTGAGATTTATCTCTTATTGGTGGGTTCATCTGAGCATAAGTCCCTAGTTTATCGTAACAATCAGGTGCAAAAATTGTTAAATGTTGTGGTGTAATTTCAAAAGTAATATTTCCTTTATGTTGAGATAAAAAATCTACTTCTTGTTTAGTTGTGATATGTAGTACATGCGCTTTCTTATTATATTTTTTTGCAAGTCTTACTATTCTTCTTGTGGAGGAAATTGCACACTCCTCACTTCTCCAAATAGGATGAGAATGTACATCACCATTTTTAATTAATCTTTTATTTTTGTTTAAGATTTCTTCATCCTCTGAGTGAACCGCTACTACCTTAGAACTATTTTGAAAAACTTTATCAATATCTTCCTCTAGTGCTACTAAAAGATTTCCTGTTGAGGAGCCTACAAACAATTTAATTCCACAACAACCCTCTAAATTTTTTAACTCAGCTAGTTGACTAACGTTTCCTGCAGTTGCACCAAAATAGAAAGCGTAGTTGCAATACATTCTATTTTTTGCAAGATCTAATTTTCTTTGAAACTCTTTTAAGTTTGAGGTTGGAGGATTAGTATTTGGCATCTCAAATACTGCTGTAATTCCCCCTACTACAGCCGCCCTACTACCAGAATTAAGATCTTCTGTATCTATGGAACCTGGCTCTCTAAAATGCGTCTGAGTATCTATACAGCCAGGTAAAGTAATTTTATTTTTGGCATCATAGACTTCTTTTGCCTCCTCTGATATTTGACCAATCTTTAATATTTTACCATCTTTAACGGCAATATCTTTATCCTCTAGTTCCCCATTGATATAACATTGTCCATTTTTGATTATTAGATCTAACATTTGTGAAAAAAGTTATTATATTAAATTTAACGATCAATCAAATATGAATAATAGTGTATATATATTAAAAGATAGAGCCGTACTTTATATAAATGGCCAGGACGCTAGAGACTTCTTGCAAAATTTGATTAGTAATGACATTAATAAAGTCACAGATAATTCAAGTTGTTTTGCTTCATTATTAACCCCTCAAGGCAAGTTTCTTTATGAATTTATCATCGTTAAGCATAAGTCAGGTTTTTTTATTGATTGTGAAAAATCTCAATCTGAAGAAATATTAAAACAATTAAATTTATATAAGATAAGATCAAAAGTGGAAATTCTTGATCTAAGTAATGAATTTGTAATTGCAAGTTTTAGTTATCAAAAATATTTATCAATAGCTAATTCAAAGGATATTCTGGGTTATACAATAAGATATAGAGAAGATCCAATAATTCTTGATCCAAGAAATAAAAATTTGGGTGCTAGATTAATAATTAATTTAGAAAAACTTTATTTATCTTTAAAAAAACTTGAATTAAAAGACGACAAAATTGAGGACTATTATAAACAAAGTCATAAACTTGGGATTGTTCCAAAAAATTTAAATAAATTAAAAGATAAATTATTCGGCATTGAATGTAATTTTGAAGAACTTAATGGTATTGATTTTAAAAAAGGGTGTTATGTAGGACAAGAAAACACTGCTAGAATTAAACTTAAAAATAAACTTTCTAAGAGGTTATTACCAGTTGAGATAATTGATGGGAAGCTTGATGAAGATGAGATAGTATATTGTAATGATATTGAAATCGGAAAAATTTTGATAAATGAGGAGTACCCCTTTGCTTTGATAAAATTTTCAAATGAAAATTTTAATAAAGATCTTACTTTAAAAAGTAAAAATGGATCATTTAAAATATTTATACCTGAATGGCTGAAAATTTAATTTTTTGGTGCGGCCAGAGAGACTTGAACTCTCATGGACTGAGTCCACACGGCCCTCAACCGTGCCTGTCTACCAATTTCAGCATGGCCGCAAATATGACCCACATTAAATCAATGACAAGTAGGTTTCAAATTGATAAATTTTGCATATGGATTTAAATCAAGAAGTAAAATTAGCAACCGATCCAATTTACAAGAAAATTTCAAAGGTTATGCCTGAAATTGAATGGGCAGTTCATGCTCCTTTTATCTATAAGATTAATAAATTAAAAAAAGAGAAAAACGCAGTAATACTTGCTCATAACTATCAAACTCCAGAAATTTATCATGGTATTGCAGATTTTTCTGCGGACTCTTTAGCCCTTGCTGTTGAAGCATCAAAAACTTCAGCAGACATAATTATTATGGCTGGCGTTCACTTTATGGCTGAAACTGCAAAATTAATGAGTCCTAATAAAAAGGTTTTATTACCAGACATGAAAGCAGGTTGTTCATTATCCTCTTCAATTACAGGTAAAGATGTCAGATTGTTAAAAGAAAAGTATCCGGGAGTTCCTGTCGTCTCATACGTAAATACATCTGCTGATGTAAAAGCAGAAACAGATGTGTGTTGCACATCTGCCAATGCAGTCAAAATTGTAAAATCCTTAGGTGTTAAAAAAGTTATTTTTTTACCTGATGACTATTTAGCTAAATATGTTGCTTCTCAAACTGACATTGAAATTATCTCATGGAAAGGAATTTGTATTGTTCATGATCAATTTAACGAAAACGAAATTAAGAATATAAGAAAAAATAATCCTGGGATTAAAATAATTGCACATCCAGAATGTCCACCAGAAGTGATTAAAGCAAGTGATTTTGCAGGATCAACATCGGGAATGATTAATTATGTTAAAGATAATCAGCCAAAAAAAGTAATGATGGTAACTGAATGTTCTATGAGTGATAACATTCAAGTGGAAAATCCAAACGTAGAATTTATAAGGCCATGTAATATGTGTCCGCATATGAAGAAAATTACTTTGCCTAAAATTTTAGACTGTTTAGAAAATGAAACAGGTGAAATTATAATGGACCAAGAGACGATTGACAAAGCTAGATTGTCAGTAGAAAAAATGGTTGCTATCGGTAGATAACACTTCGTGTCAAAAATTAAATTAAGTGAAAATTTTATTAAAGATAGAGTAAAACTTGCACTTACCGAAGATTTGTATCCTTACGGAGATATAACATCTAACCTCATAAACAATAATAAAGTTATTGAGGCGAAAATAATTTCTAATCAAAAAGCAGTTGTTGCAGGTTTGCTATTTGTAAAACAATCTTTTAAGCAAGTTGATAAAAAAACTAAGTTTATAATAAAAAAAAAAGATGGGTCCACAGTCAAAAAAAATTCTGTAATAGCAGTAATAATAGGTAAAGCTAATTCTATAATGATTGCAGAAAGAGTCGCATTAAATTTTTTATCCCATATTTCAGGAATAGCTACAAAAACAAATCAATTTGTAAAACTAGCTGGAAAAAAGTGTAAAATTTGCTGCACCAGAAAGACTTTACCGAATTACAGAGTTATTCAAAAATATGCCGTTAAATTAGGAGGTGGCACAAATCATAGGTTTAATTTAAGTGACGAATTTTTGATAAAAGATAATCATATTGCTAGTTCTGATTTAAGAGAATTAGTCTCATTGGCAATAAAAAATAAAAGAAAAAAAAAAATTACAGTTGAGGTGGATAATTTAAAACAATTGAAAAAGATTATTGGGCTAAAATTTAACACTATTTTGTTTGATAATATGAATATTAAAAATCTTCGAGCAGGTGTGAAGCTTGTTAAAAAATATTATGAGACAGAAGCTTCAGGAAATATAAATCTTAAAACTGTAAAATCTGTGGCTGCAACTGGGGTAAATAGAATTTCGGTTGGAAGCATTACTCATAGTGCCCCAGCTATAGATTTCAAACTTCAAATCTAGATTATAAGGTTTTTTTAATTTTTATTTTTCAAAAGCTCAGCCTGTGCTGCTGCTAGTCTAGCTATAGGAACTCTGTAAGGTGAACAAGAAACATAATTAAGCCCAGCTTTTGAACAAAATTTAATACTCTTGGGATCACCACCATGTTCACCACATATACCTAATTTAATTTTTTTATTTTGTTTTTTTCCTTTGGAAACCGCTATTTCGACTAAATCTTTCACTCCGTCATCAATGGATATAAACGGATCAATAGTAAAAATCTTATTATCTATATAATCATTTAAAAATTTACCACTATCATCTCTACTTATTCCGAAAGTAGTTTGTGTTAAATCATTGGTACCAAAACTAAAGAATTCAGCATGTTTCGCAATATCATCAGCCTTAATTGCTGCTCTAGGTAACTCAATCATTGTACCCACAAGAAATTCAATTTTTGTTTTATTTTCTTTTTGAACTTTTCTTGCAGTATTAATTACTAAATCTTTCATTATTTTAATCTCAGCTTCGGTTGAAACTAAAGGAATCATTATCTCCGGAAAAGCAAATTTTTGTTTATTTTTTTTTAAGTCTGCAAGAGCCTCAAATATCGCTCTACATTGCATCTCATAAATTTCAGGAAATGAAATGCCAAGTCTACAACCTCTATGTCCTAACATTGGATTTTGTTCATGAAGTTCTTCTATCCTGCTTTCAATATCTTTTTTATCTGATCCAACAACATTAGCTACTTCAGAAATTTCTTTATCAGATTTCGGTAAAAATTCATGTAATGGTGGATCTAGCAATCTTACAGTAACTGGAAGACCATGCATAATCTTGAATATCTCCATAAAATCTTTTTTTTGATGTGGTAGAATCTTTTTTAAAGCATTAGATCTATCATCTAACGTTTTTGATAAAATCATTTCTCGCACTGATAAAATTCTTTCCTCATCAAAAAACATATGTTCGGTCCTACAAAGTCCAATTCCCTCCGCACCAAAATCTCTGGCTGTTTTAGTGTCTAGAGGAGTCTCAGAGTTAGTTCGTACTTTAAGTTTTCTAATTTTATCAGCCCAGCTCATCAATTTTGAAAAATCTCCTGATATCTCAGGTTTTATAGTTGGAACTGTACCTAAAATTATTCTTCCTGTAGAACCGTCAATAGTAATTGTTTCGCCTTCTTTGATCTCAGCCGAAGATGTTTTAAAGAATTTTTTATCGTAATTAATTTCAATTTCACTTGAACCAGAAACACAAGGTCTTCCCATCCCCCTAGCTACAACTGCAGCATGACTAGTCATACCTCCTCTTGAAGTTAAGATTCCCTTCGCAGCATGCATTCCTTGAATATCTTCTGGAGAAGTTTCAACTCTAACTAAAATTGTATCTTGCATCATATCATTTAATCTTTCAGCCTCCTCTGAGCTGAAAACTACTTTTCCACTTACTGCACCAGGAGACGCCGGAAGACCGTTTGCTATAACTTTGATTGAACTTTTCTCATCTAAAGTAGGGTGCAAAAGCGTGTCTAAAGAGTTGGGATCAACTCTTAAAACAGCATCATTTTTATTGATTAACTTTTCTCTAACCATATCAACAGCAATTTTTACTGCTGATTTTGATGTTCTTTTTCCAGATCGAGTTTGTAATATCCAAAGTTTATTACTTTCAACAGTGAATTCCACATCTTGCATATCCTTATAATGTTTCTCTAGTTTTTTTAAAATTTTATATAATTCGTGATATACTTCTGGCATCGACTCTTCCATAGATGCATCATCAACTTTTGCCTCTTTTCTTGCCTTCTTTGTAATGTACTGTGGAGTTCTTGTTCCAGCTACAACATCTTCTCCCTGAGCATTAATCAAATATTCTCCATAAATATCATTTGACCCATCTGAAGGGTTTCTAGTGAAGACAACTCCTGTTGCACAATCATTACCCATATTTCCAAAAACCATAGATTGAACATTAACAGCTGTTCCCCATTCAGAGGGAATTTGATTCAACTTTCTGTAAACTTTCGCTCTTTTGCTCTCCCAAGATAAAAATACAGCACTTATTGCCCCGAATAATTGATGATAAACATCTTGAGGAAAATCTTTGTTTGTCTTTTCTTTAACTACACTTTTAAAATTTTTAATTAAACCGTCCCAATCTTTTTCATTTAGATCTGTATCTAATAATACTCCTTTAGTTAACTTATAGTTTTCTATTAACTCCTCAAAATGATAACTCTCGACACCCATGACTACATTTCCATACATTTGAATGAATCTCCTATAACTATCTTTCGCAAATCTTCCGTTGGAAGTTTTATTAGCTAAACCAACTACTGTTTTGTCATTTAGTCCAAGATTTAAAATTGTATCCATCATACCTGGCATTGAAACTCTTGCTCCAGATCGAACTGATAAAAGCAGGGGATTTTTTAAATCTCCAAATTTTTTTGATACATCTTTTTCAATTGTTTTAATTTCTTTTTTAATTTGGCTAATTAATATGGAATTTAATTTTTTTTTATCCTTATAAAAAATTTCACACACTTTTGTTGAGATTGTAAAACCAGGAGGTACTGGTAAACCCATTCTTCCCATTTCAGATAAATTTGCTCCCTTACCACCTAAAAAATTTTTTGGATCTTTTATTTTTTTTGAATCTTTAGACTTAAAATTAAGAATTAGCTTATTCATTATGAGCTTTTAAAAATCGAAAATTTATATAATTTTGAAACGTTTTACATAACATATTAATAAGTTCCAAACGATTTTTTCTTAAAGTTTCATTATCTTCATTAACTTTTACATTATCAAAAAATTCAAAAATTTCTTTTTTAGTTTCAGCTAAAATTGATAATGATTTTTCACAATTTTCATCACTGTTTATGGTAGAATAATATTTTTTAATATCATTAATTTTTTTATATAAGTTTTTTTCAAAGTCACTTTTAAAAATACCAGGATCAGTTGTATCATTTATTTCAATCTCGTTATTTTTCATCTCATGATCTAAAATGTTTGATGCTCTTTTATAACTTGAATTGATGTCTATACCAATTTGGGTGTTAATTACCTTATTAAGACATTTTGCTTTTTCAAAAGACGAAAATAAATTATTTAATGAAAATGATGATAGAGTGGCCTCAATTATATCGTAACGTATTTCTTTTTCTTTAAGATAGTATCTAAACCTATCTTTTAAAAAATCTTGTAATTCTTTTTGTAAATCTTTGTTTTCAAGATTGTATCCCTGGTCATCGTAAAGGCGTGAGGAATAATTCAAAAGATCATTTATTTTCAAATTCTTTCTATTTTCTATTATGGTTCTTATTATACCTAGAGCAACTCTCCTCAATGCTAATGGATCCTTTGAACTTGTAGGTATCTCATTAATACCAAAAAAACCCACTAAGGTATCAATCTTATCTGTAATTGATAACGTGACACTGAATGGTTTTTTTGGAACTATTGAATTGAGTCCAATCGGTAAATATTGCTCAGAAATAGCTAAAGATATATCTTTATCAAATCCTTGATATTCAGAAAAATACCCTCCCATAAGTCCCTGAAGTTCAGGAAATTCACCAACAAGATCAGAAGTAAGATCAGTCTTACAAATTGATGCTAACAATTCTACTTTCTCTTTACTAATTAACAATTCATCTGAAATCATTCCACCAATCTTTCTCATTCGTTGAACTTTGTCAAAATATGATCCAAGCCCTTTAAAAAAATTCATTGATTTTAATTCTGACACTTTTTTTACTAAATTTTGAGTTTTATCTTTATTCCAAAAAAATTCTGCATCACTTAATCTTGCATCAACTACTCTTTCATTACCTATTTTAATGAGACCTTTTTTATCTTTTTTATTTGTTACAATTAAAAATTCATTAGTAATTTCATTTTTGTCATTAAATGTTGGAAAATATTTCTGGTGAGACTCCATTGTTAGGGTCAAAATCTCTTTAGGAACCGATAAAAATTTTTTATCAAATTTGCACAATAAAACATTTGGGCTATCTACTAAATTTACAACCTCATCCATCAATTTAGGATTTTCATTAATTTTTAACCCTTTTTTTCCTAATATCTTTAAAAAAGATTTATTAATTATTTTTAATCTTTTATTTTGATTAACGATCACTCCATTATATTCAAAAAATTTTTCATATTTCTTAAAATTTTCAAAAGATCTTTTTTTTTCTTCAAAATCTTTATCTACAAAAGTCAAATTAGAGGAAGTTAAATGATGAAATTTAAAACTTACAATTTTTTTATCAAATATTGATAAAATCGATTTTAATGGTCTTCCCCAATTTAAATCAAATTCACCCCATTTCATTGATTTTTTCCATTGATAGTTACTCAAAATTTTTGGAATGAATTCAGTGAGTAAATCATGTGTTTTTAATGAGGTTGCTACAGTTTTGTAAAAATAAAATTCTTCCTTTTCGGTTTTTTTTTTAAATAAATCCTTTTTGTTAATTTTGTTTGATCTCAAAAAACCCTCCAACGCTTGTTCAGGAGCGCTGGTTTTAGGG
This sequence comes from uncultured Pelagibacteraceae bacterium, assembly GCA_902523895.1. Taxonomy (GTDB): domain Bacteria; phylum Pseudomonadota; class Alphaproteobacteria; order Pelagibacterales; family Pelagibacteraceae; genus Pelagibacter. Next base: position 61,722 of record CABZAZ010000005.1, read on the forward strand.
CCTCTAATCTCTTTAGATTTAATCTTAATTTGTTTATCTAGGCCTTCAAAAACTAGAACTAATCTATTTGGAGTTGAAAAAGAAAAATTTTTTTTTGATCTAATTGATTTTTTCTCAAATAAATTTTTAAAATCTTCAAAAATTTTTTCTCTTAAATTTTTTTGAAGCCCAGCAGGAATTTCTTCACTAAATAGCTCTAAAAAAAATTCTGACATTCTATGTTTGCGACTGTACCCAAATTGTAGCAGCTTGTTTTGTAATTTCTCTTATTCGACCAATATATTCTGCTCTTTGCGCAACACTAATTGCTCCGCGAGCATCTAATACGTTAAATATATGACTTGCTTTCAAGCATTGATCGTATGCAGGTAAAGATATATTTTTTTCAACTAATGATTTTGCTTCATTCTCATGCATATCAAATATTTTAAATAAGTTTTCTATATTAGCATGCTCAAAGTTATAAGCTGAAAATTCTTTTTCTGATTGATGAAAAACTTCTCTGTAATCAATACCTTCATCATTCCAAACTAAATCATAAACGTTTTTTTTCTGCTGGGTAAACATACAAATTCTTTCAAGACCGTAAGTTATCTCTACTGACACTGGTTTACATTCAAAACCTGCCATTTGTTGAAAATATGTAAATTGAGATATTTCCATGCCATCACACCAAACTTCCCATCCAAGACCTGCAGCACCTAGAGTTGGGCTTTCCCAATCATCTTCAACAAATCTAATATCGTGCTCTTTATGATTAATTCCTATTACCGACAAACTATTTAAATAAAGTTTTTTAATATTAATTGGAGAGGGTTTTATTATAACTTGAAATTGATAATAATGCTGAAGTCTATTTGGATTATCTCCATATCTTCCATCTGTAGGTCTTCGTGAGGGTTGAACGTACGCTGCTTTCCATGGATTAGGTCCAAGAGATCTTAGAGTAGTAGCTGGATGAAATGTTCCAGCTCCAACTTCCATATCATAAGGTTGTAAAATTACACATCCATTTTTACTCCAAAATTTTTGAAGATTTATAATTGTATCTTGGAAAGTTTGAAATTTTGGTTTTTTTTTAATTTTTTTAGAGGCCATATTTTTGCCAAACTGATTTTTCCTCTAATATGTTTGCTAATTGATCGACATGATCATTTGAAGACGACAATTTTTTACTAAGCCAGCTTTTTGATTTTTCAAATTTTTTAATAACAACATCTTCTCCAAATTTTTCTCTTAATATCTGATTTGCATTTCCTATATCATCTATCAAACCAAGATCTTTGGCTTTTCTACCTGACCAAAATTCACCTGAAAATAATTCTACTTCAGATTTTTTAAGTTTTGATGACCTGCTTTTTTCCACCACCTCGATGAAATCTTTATGTAGATCTAATTGTATATTTTTTAATCTTTCGATGTCTTCCTTTTTTTCATCTAGAAATGGGTCTAATGTGCTTTTATTTTTCCCAGCAGTATGCACTCTTCTCTCAACACCTATCTTTTTTATCAATTCTGTAAAACCAAAAGAAGAGTAGATTACTCCTATTGAGCCTATTATTGAACTTGAGTTCGCATAAATTTCATCTCCAGCACAAGCTATTAGATATCCGCCTGAAGCTGCTACATCTTCGGCAAAAACTATTACTTTTTTTTTATTTTTTTTTGCCTGTTGTCTAATTAAGCTGTAAATTAAATGTGATTGAACAGGAGAACCTCCTGGAGAGTTTATTGTTATAGCAACACATGGTGCTTTTTTTAGAGAAAATGCTTTTGTAATAATGTCTTCTTGGCCAGAAAAATCTATACCTTGTTTAAATTTCCCTACATTCCCAATAACTCCACTTAGCTTAATATGTGGAATAATTTTTTTTTTTTTAAAAAAAGAGAGCATTTTTAATATTTATAGAATTTTTTTATGAATATAAAGACACCTTATAATTGAAGATTCAGGTGCGTCAATTGATAAGTATAAAAAGCAACCTATTATACTAATTTGCTCAATTAATGGGAAGTGTCATACAATTAAAAAACAAAATTAATAATTCATATTTTCAACTAAAAAATTCAGTTGAAGATAGATTGATGTTAGTTGAAGAAAAAATAAAGTCTAAATTAGAGAGCAAAGTAGACTTAGTTCAGAAAATGACAAACTATCACCTTGATACAGGTGGAAAGAGATTAAGAGCCTTACTAACTTTAGGTTCTGCAAAATTATGTGGATATGCAAAAGGAATAAGAGATATTAATTTGGCTGCTTGTGTAGAACTTATTCACTCAGCAACTTTAATGCATGATGATGTAATAGATAATGGATCTATTAGAAGGGGGAGAAAAACTTTAAACAAAGTTTGGGATAATCACTCTTCTGTTTTAGTTGGAGATTATTTACTTAGTAGATGTTTTGAAATGATGGTAGATGACGGAAATATTGAGGTTTTAAAATTATTATCTTCAACTTCCTCTAAGATTGCACAAGGAGAAGTTCTTCAATTACAACACAGAGGAGAAGTAGATATGTTGGAGGAAACTTATTTAAGAATAATTTCTGCAAAAACTGCTGAATTATTTGCAGCAGCTACCAAAGTTGGTGCAATTTTGTCAGATGTGTCATCAAAAGAAAAAGAGGCTTTAGAATTTTACGGAAAGAATTTGGGATTAACTTTTCAAATAGCTGATGATACTTTAGATTACAATTCTGAGTCAAAATTATTTGGAAAAAAAATTGGCAAAGATTTTTATGAAGGGAAAATTACTCTGCCAATAATCTTATTATTTCAAAAAGCAAATCTTAAAGAAAAGGAAAGTCTGAAAGGTATTTTTTTAAAAGATAGAAGAGATGAAAATGATTTTAATTATACATTATCTTTAATCAAACAATATGAAATTATTAAAGAATGTTATCTAAAAGCAAATCATTACATAAATTTAGCGTCAAACTCATTATCGATATTTAAAGACTGTAATGAAAGAAATATTCTTGAAAATTTAACTTCATTTAGTTTGTCGAGAGATTTTTAAGGACTTAAAAGACTTTTTGTCCAACTACCATTTTTATCTAAAGAATACTTTAATCTTTCATGTATTCTGTTATCTCCATCTAACCAAAATTCAATTGTGGAAGGTGTTAAATTCCAGCCAGACCAATGGCTTGGCCTAGGTACATTATCTTTGTCATTATATTTTTTTTTATAATTCTCTAAAGCATCTAAAAGTTCATCTCTATTTTGGAGAATACTACTTTGTTTTGAGGCCCAAGCACCTATTCTGCTATCGTATGCTCTTGAGTTATAGTACTCATCAGCAGTTTGATCATCTACTTGTTTCAATGTTCCAACTATCCTTATTTGTCTTAGTAAACTTTTCCAATGAAAGCACATTGTAGCATTCGGGTTTTCTTTAATTTCATTACCTTTCTGACTGTTTAAATTTGTATAAAAAACAAATCCTTTTTCACTATGACCTTTAAGCAGAACCATTCTTACTGAGGGAATACCCTCTTTATTTGCTGTACCAAGTGCTAAAGCATTAGGATCATTAATTTCTTTTTTTTTAGCCTCCTCAAACCATCTTTGAAATAGTTCAAATGGATTATCAAGATCTAAGAAGCATTTATTAAGCCCAAGTGAGTTTTTTTGATTCATAATTTTAACAAAATAATCTATACAATATAAATAATGTCATTTAATACTTTTGGAAAGTCTTTTCGTTTTACAACTTGGGGAGAATCCCATGGTCCAGCTATAGGGTGTATTATAGATGGGTGTCCACCATTAATACCATTAAAAGAAGCAGATATTCAAAAAGAATTAAACAAACGAAAACCTGGGCAATCAAAGTTTACTACTCAAAGGAAGGAAAGTGACAAAGTTCAAATTCTTTCAGGAGTTTTTGAGGGAAAAACGACTGGGACACCAATATCATTGATAATTTACAATGAGGATATGCGTTCAAAGGATTATAATGATATCAAAGATAAATTTAGACCAGGACATGCTGATTTCACATATTTTAAAAAGTATGGAATAAGAGACTACAGAGGTGGTGGTAGATCATCTGCAAGAGAAACAGCTGCAAGAGTTGCAGCAGGTGCTGTGGCAAAAAAAGTTTTAGAAAATAAATTAGGAAAAAAATTCAAAATCACTGGAGCTGTAACCCAACTTGGAATATTAGGATGTGATACTAATAAATGGGATGATAAAATAATTTCTAAAAATCCATTTTTTTGCCCAGATAAATCAATGTTAAAAATTTGGGAAAAATACTTATTAAGTATTAGAAAAGCTGGATCGTCATGTGGAGCAATAATCGAAGTAAGAGCGAACGGTATTCCTGCTGGATTAGGAGCACCTATATACTCAAAATTAGACTCTGACATAGCATCAGCTATGATGAGTATAAATGCTGTTAAAGGAGTTAATATTGGCTCAGGTATGAACTCAGCACAATTGTCAGGTGAGGAAAATTCAGATGAAATTTCTCAAAATAGAAAAAAAACAAAATTTAAATCTAATAACGCTGGAGGGATTCTAGGAGGCATTTCTTCAGGTCAAGAGATAATTGTCTCTTTTGCTGTAAAGCCAACTTCTTCAATTTTAAAAAGTAGAAAAACAATCAATAAATTTGGAAAGAATACAAGTATATCAGTAAAAGGTAGACACGATCCATGTGTGGGTATAAGAGCTGTACCTGTGGGTGAAGCAATGTTATCTTGTGTTTTATTAGATCATTATCTTCTACACAAAGCTCAGTGTAGTTAATTTTGTTTTTTCAAAACTATATTAGAATTAAGTAAATCTAAAACTTTTTCCTCAATTGAAACCGAGTCAAGATTTGCCACTTTATACATTTTATCTGGAGTATCCTGATCAATAAAAATATCTGGTAACGTTAATGATCTAAATTTTAAATTAGAGTCCATTAAACCTTTTTTTGTCAAAAAATTTACGACATGAGATCCAAAACCACCAATTGAACCCTCCTCTATAGTCATGATCGCTTCATGGGTTGTAGCTAATTGCCAAATAAGATTTTCGTCTAAAGGTTTTGCAAACCTTGCATCAATAACTGTTATTGGCACACCTTTTTTTAATAAATTTTCTGCAGCCTTCAAAGTTTCATTCAATCTTGCCCCAAAATTAAGGATAGCTAATTTTTTTCCCTCTTTGATAATTTTAGATTTCCCTATCTCAATTTTCTCATTTATTGAAGGCAAAATTGAACCTAACCCTGTTCCTCTTGGATACCTAAATGCACAAGGTCTATCATTAATTTCCGTTGAGGTATTTATCATTCTTACAAGCTCAGCTTCATCACTTGCTGCCATAACAATAAAATTTGGTAAAGTAGTTAAATATGTTGTATCAAAACTTCCAGCATGTGTTGGTCCATCAGCCCCAACAAGTCCCGCTCTATCAATCGCGAATCTAACCGGTAAACTTTGAATTGCTACGTCATGAACTACTTGATCATAAGCTCTTTGAAGAAAAGTGGAATAAATAGCTGCATAGGGTTTAAAGTTTTCGGTAGCTAAACCTGCAGCAAATGTAACTGCATGTTGTTCAGCAATCCCAACATCAAAAGTCCTATCTGGAAATTCTTTACGAAAAATATCAAGACCAGTGCCATCAGGCATTGCAGCTGTAATAGCTACAATTTTACTGTCCTTTTTAGCATGTTGAATTAAGGTGTTTGCGAAAACCTTCGTATATGATGGTAATTTACTTGTGCTCTTAAGTTGTTCACCAGTTTTAACATTAAATTTCGATACTCCGTGATAATTGTCCTTTGCTGCCTCTGCAAAAGTATAACCTTTTCCTTTTTTTGATTTAATGTGAATTAAAATTGGTCCTTCATGCTTAGAATCTCTAGCATTTTTTAAAATTGGAATTAATGAATTTAAATCATGCCCATCTATTGGGCCAATGTAATAAAATCCGAGTGAACTGAACAAAGTTCCACCTGTTACAGCTGATCTTAATAAATCTTCTGCTTTACCAGCCTTAGCACTAAATCTTTTTGAAAAAGCTGACATAATTAATTTAATAGTCTCTCTAAGACTAAAATAAATCTTTCCTGAAAAAATTTTTGCTAAATAAGTGCTCATAGCTCCAACTGGTCTAGCGATTGACATATCATTATCATTTAAAATTACGATCATCTTAGTTTTTGAAGCACCGGCATTATTCATAGCTTCATAAGCCATTCCTGCACTGATTGCCCCATCACCAATTACTGCAATTACATTGTCTGATTTATTAGACAGTTTGTTTGCTTCTGCTATTCCTAAAGCTGATGAAATTGATGTTGAGCTGTGTGCAGCACCAAAGGGATCGTATTCACTCTCTGATCTTTTTGTAAAACCAGAAAGACCATTTCCTTGTCTAAGAGTTCTTATTCTATCTTTTCTGCCGGTTAAAATTTTATGTGGATAGCACTGATGACCCACATCCCAGATTAACTTGTCATTAGGTGTATTAAAAATATAATGTAAAGCCACAGTTAATTCTACAACCCCAAGACTAGCTCCAAGATGACCACCGGTCACCGAGACAGCATCAATCATTTCCTCTCTTAATTCATCAGCAACTTTTTGTAATTTTGACTCAGGTAATTTTTTTAAATCTGATGGAAAATTAATTTCATCTAACAGTTCGTATTTTTTTTTCATTTATTTCTATTCAAAATATAATTTAATGTTTCTGACAAATTTTTTGATTTAGATCCATATTTTTTTAATTTACTTTTTATTCTTAAGATTAAATTATTAGCATATTTAATAGTATTTTTGTATCCTAGTAAACTAATTAGAGTAGCTTTTCCTTTTTTTTTATCCTTACCAGTTTTTTTTCCTGCAATAAGCAAACTTCCTTTATAATCAATCAAATCATCAGCGACCTGAAATAACAAACCTATATCAGCACCAATATTTTCAAATTTCTTAATATCACTTTTGTTTTTTTTCTTAATTATTAATGGTGCTGCACAACAAAAACTAAAAAGTTTTCCTGTTTTTTTAATTTCCATTTCTTCAATCTTTTTTTGGGAAATTTTCTTACGTTCATAATTTAAATCTAAATATTGACCTCCTGCTATTCCAAGATGGCCTGAGCTTTCAGAAATTTTATTAATTAAATCAATCTTAATTTTTTCACTAATTTTTAAGTCTTTATGGCTTAAAATTTCAAAAGCCATTGTTAAAAGTGAATTTCCAGCTAAAACTGCAGTAGCCTCTCCAAATTTAATATGCGCTGATGGTTTGCCCCTTCTTATAGAGTCATCATCCATGCATGGTAAATCGTCATGAATTAATGAATACGCATGGATACATTCAACCGCAGCACCAATAACGATCAGAGTTTTATAATCTAACTTAAATAGAGACCCAACATCAATTAAAATTTTTGATCTAATTTTTTTTCCTCCAGAAAAAAGTCCGTATTTCATTGCAATTATTAAATTTGATTTTTTTTGTTTGTCGATAAATCTTCTTAAAAACAAATTTGTATCTTTTGCGATTTTATTTAATTTTCTTTGCATTATTTTTTTGATTAATCTTCGATATCTTTTCTTTTGTTTTCTCATTTATTTCTTTGGTATCCTTTTGAAATTTTTTCTCAATTATATTATTGAGTTTTATTAAATCTTGATACTTGTCTAAAGATTTTCCTAAATCCTTTTGATTTTCCAATTCTTCAATCATCTTATTTGCCTCAGTGGTTAATTCTTCAAGAGATAATGAATTATAATCATTTGGTAAATTTTTATCTTTCATATAATACTCTCAAATAATACATGAAAATTAATCTTGCAAATATTAAAAAAGCCAGGAATCTCTTAAATAAAAGAGAGTGTGTTGCTATACCAACCGAAACTGTTTATGGAATAGCTGGGAATGCATATTCTGATACTGCGTGTAAAAAAATATTTAGATTAAAAAAAAGACCAATGAATAACCCTCTGATTATTCATTATTATGATTTAAAAAAATTAAAAGATGATTGTAATCTAAATAGTGATTTTTTGAAATTATATAGAAGATTTTGTCCTGGGCCAATAACATTTATCTTAAATCAAAAAAAAAAATCAAAAATTTCGAAAGTTGCAACTAATAAAAAAAATACTCTTGCTGTGAGATTTCCAAAACATCCAGTAGCAAGAATTCTCTTGAAACATTTAAAATTTCCTATCGCAGCACCTAGTGCAAATATTTCTTCAAGAATTAGTGCGGTAACTTCTTCAGATGTAAAAGATGATTTTGGAAAAAAAATTAGGTATATACTTGAAGGTGGAAGATCTTCGGTTGGAGTTGAGTCCACAATTATTGATCTAAGAAAAAAACCAAAAATTTTAAGATTAGGTGGTTTAGAAGTTGGAACTATCCAAAAAATATTAAAGAAAAAAATTTCAATAAATATAACTCCTTCCAAGATTTCAGCTCCTGGACAATTAAGAATTCATTATTCACCTGGAATCCCAATCAGACTTAATGCTAAAAAATTAAAAAAAGATGAAGCTTTTTTACAAATTAAAAAAAATAAGATTAACAAAACGAACTATTATTTTTTATCAAAAAAGGGCGATTTAAAAGAAGCTGCAAAAAATCTCTACACTATTTTAAGAAAGATAAAAAAAGATAATTATAAATCTATAGCTGTAGACAAAATCCCTAATATAGGAATTGGCAAAACTATTAATGATAGATTATTAAGGGCTTCAAAATTTTAATGACTATTCCTCTTGAAATAATTGATTTATCAAAAACTTATGACACAAAAGAAGCTGTTCGAAATATTTCTTTCAAAGTAAATGAAAATGAAATCATTGGAATTCTTGGACCTAACGGATGTGGTAAAACAACTACAATAGGTATGATTCTTGGTTTACTAAAGCCTACTAAAGGTAAAGTTCTTATAAATGGTATTGAAATTGAAAAACAAAGAGTTGAATTATTAAACGAATTAAATTTTATTTCACCGTATATTGAGTTACCAAAAAAATTAACTGTAAAGCAAAATCTTGAAGTTTATGGAAGACTTTATGACGTAAAAGAACTCGCAATTAAAATTGATTATCTTTGTGAAAAATTAAGACTTAATGAATTTATTAATAAAATAACAGGAGAGCTATCCTCTGGTCAAAAAAATAGGGTCAGTCTAGCTAAATCTATAATTAATGATCCATCAGTTCTTCTTCTTGATGAACCAACTGCATCTCTAGATCCTGAAACAGGAGATTTTGTTAGAAGTTTTTTAGAGGAATACCAAAAAGAAAAAAAAACTTCTATTCTGCTTGCTTCGCATAACATGGCAGAGGTTGAAAGGTTATGTTCTTCAGTTCTAATGATGAATAAAGGATCTATTATTGATCAAGGAACTCCTGGCGAATTAATTAAAAAACATGGAAGGAGAAACATGGAGGAAGTTTTTTTAAAACTTACAAGAGATTTAATATGAATCTAAATAAAATGTATGGACTTTTTTTAAGACATTTTTATCTCATCAAAAGTTCTTTACCAAGAGTTTTGGATTTAATCTATTGGCCAACAATACAAATTATTCTTTGGGGATTTATTTCTAAATTTTTTTCAATTTATAGTGACTATTACAATAATACACTTGGAATAATTCTTACATGCGCAATTCTTTACGACATTCTTTTTAGATCTAGCATAAGTTTTAATATGCTTTTTTTAGAGGAAATCTGGAGTAGAAATTTTACGAATTTATTTATTGCTCCATTGAAGCTTAAAGAAATAATTATATCTCTAATTTTTACTGCTTTAATCAGGACATTAATTGGTCTAGTGCCCGCAATTATTTTAACATCTCCATTGTTTGGAGTTTCAATTTTAAAATTAGGTTTTCCACTTTTTATATTATTTTTAAGTTTATACATATTTGGGATTACACTAGGTTTATTTGTTAGCTCAGGTTTAATGAGATACGGACCATCCTTTGAAAATATAGCTTGGTCATCATTATTTTTACTTGCTCCATTAGGCTGTATCTACTATCCAATAGAAATCCTTCCTGAATTTTTTCAAGTAATTGCAAAAGGCTTACCATTAGTTTACATTTTTGATGAAACCAGAAATATTTTAATAAATGGTCTTGTAGATTACGAAAATATAAAACAAGCTTATTTATTAAATTTAGTTTATTTAATTTTTGGAATAGGACTGTTTTATCTATCTTTTTTAAGAGCAAGAATAAAAGGGACTTTAATAAATATGGGTGAATAATTGGTGCGCCTGCTAGGAGTCGAACCCAGAACCTCCTGATCCGAAGTCAGGCGCTCTATCCAGTTGAGCTACAAGCGCATATCATATTAATATATCATTTTATGGAAAAAAAAATAAATTTGACAGTTGATAAGACCGAAAATGAACTCCGTGTTGATATTTTCATAAAAAAGAGAGAAGATATTATCAGTCGAACAAGAATAAAAAATCTAATTCTAGATGAAAAGTTGAGAATAAATAACAAGGTAATAACTGATCCATCGAAAAAAATATTTTTTAATGATGAAATAAAATTAGTCATACCTGAACTAAAAAAAGCTTCCCTAAAACCTTACAAGTTTAATTTAGATATAGTATTTGAGGATAAAGATTTAATTGTTTTGAACAAACCCTCTGGAATAGTAATGCATCCTGGTGCAGGTAATTTTGATAATACAATAGTAAATGCACTTATGAATTATAGTAAAAATTCTTTCTCTAATATTGGAGGTGAACTAAGACCTGGAATAGTACATAGAATTGATAAAAATACATCTGGATTAATTGTAGTTGCAAAAAATAATCAAACTCATGAACACCTTTCTAATCAATTTAACAAACATACAATCCAAAGAGTTTACCAATTACTTATCTGGGGCAAAATTAGACCATCTAAAGGCAAAATAGAAACTTTTATTACAAGAAGCTCAAAAAATAGACAAATGATGGAGGTTAGTAGTAGCAAAGGAAAAAAAGCAATTACAAATTACAAAACTTTAGAAATTTTTGAAAATAAAAATATACCAACTTTTAGTTTGTTAGAGTGTAAATTAGAAACAGGTCGAACTCACCAAATAAGAGTTCATATGAATTATTTGGGAAACAGTATAGTTGGTGATGATAAATATAAAAAAAGATTTAAAAAGTTTAAAGATATAGAGCCATCACTAGAAAAAATTTTAATTAAATTAAATAGGCAATTTTTACATGCCAAAACCTTAGGCTTTATGCATCCAAAAAAAAATAAGCAGATGATTTTTGACTCAATTTTACCAAATGAACTTGAAATAATACTAAAAACACTCAGAAATGTGGGTAAATAAAACATTGAAAAATTTTTAATATTAATTAGATAAACTGTTTATGAGCACAACTATGAATAGCAATTTACCTATCCTAAGTAATGAAGGTGGTCTATCTGCATATCTCGAGCAAATAAAAAAATTTCCAATGCTTGATGCAGAGGAGGAATATATGCTTGCTAAAAATTGGAAAACGACTGGAAATATTAAGTCAGCAGAAAAACTTGTAACAAGTCATTTGAGATTGGTTGCAAAAATTGCAATGGGTTATAAAGGTTATGGACTTCCGATTAACGAAATGATTTCTGAAGGTAATGTTGGACTTATGCAAGCAGTCAAAAAATTTGAACCAGAAAAAGGCTTTAGATTAGCAACCTATGCAATGTGGTGGATAAAAGCTTCTATTCAAGAATATATCTTAAAATCTTGGAGCTTAGTAAAAATTGGTACAACAACTGCACAAAAAAAATTATTTTTTAATCTTAAAAAATTAAAAAATCAAATCGCACCTCATGCTGAGGGTGACTTAAGAACAGAACAAGTAAACAAAATAGCTGAAAAATTAGACGTAAGTAAAGAAGAAGTTATCTCAATGAATCGAAGGCTCTCAGGAAAAGAATTTTCTCTTAACACTCAAGTCGGTGAAGATGGTGATGAATGGCAAGATTGGTTGGTAGATAAAGAATTAGATCATGATTTAAAGTTTGCTCACCAAGAAGAAATGAAACAAAGAAAAGATTTGTTAAAAGACTCAATTAAAGTTTTAAATGATCGAGAGAGAGAAATTTTATATTCAAGAAGATTGAATGAAGATCCTACTACTTTAGAAGATTTAAGTAAAAAATATAGAATTAGCCGTGAAAGAGTAAGACAAATAGAGAATAGAGCATTTGAAAAATTACAAAAGCATATGCTTTTGCTAGCCAAATCAAAAAATCTTTTACCTGTTAATTAAATCTTAAAAGGATTTTCTACTAAAATTGTATCATCCCTTTCAGGACTAGTCGATATACTTGATATTTTTGCTCCAATAAAGTCCTCGATTGCAAATACATATTTTTTAGCATTCTCAGGAAGGTCATTAATATTTTTGATACCGTTAGTTGAGGTTTTCCATCCATCAAATGTCTTATATATAGGTTTGATTTTAAGTTGATCTTCAACTGCCGCTGGAAGATAGTCTATTTTTTTTCCATTAAGATCATATTCTACACACATCTTAATTTCATCTAATTCATCTAAAACATCGAGTTTTGTAAGGGCAATGCCATCAATTCCAGAAATTTTTATTGTCTGTCTCACCAAAACACCATCAAACCATCCACATCTTCTTTTTCGACTTGTAACTGTTCCAAATTCTTTGCCTCTTGTTCCTAATAACTCGCCTATTTTATCTACCAACTCTGTTGGAAAAGGTCCCTCACCTACTCTTGTCGTATAAGCTTTGGTTATTCCTAATACATAATTTATTGAGTTGGGCCCACATCCGGTTCCTGTTGCAGCGCTTGAAGCCACAGTATTAGAAGAAGTTACAAAAGGATATGTTCCGTGGTCAACGTCTAGCAGTATTCCTTGTGCACCCTCAAATAATATCTTTTTCTTTTGTTTCTTAAATTGATCAATCTTAAGCCACACCGGTGCTGAGAATTTAAGAATATCGGGAGCGATTTTTAAAAGATCATCTTTAAGCTTATTTTTCTCAAATATCTTTTTACCTAAACCTTTTCTAATAGCATTATGATGTTGTAAAACTGTTTCTAATCGTTGGTTCAAATTTTTTTCTGATCTAAGATCCATTACTCGAATTGATCGTCTTCCAACTTTATCCTCGTAAGCAGGTCCAATACCTCTCCTTGTCGTTCCAATTTTACTTTTACCTGCTGCATCTTCTCTTATTTCATCCATTTCTCGGTGAAATGGTAAAATTAAATTTGCAGCCTCTGAAATCATGAAATTTTCTGAATTTACATTCACACCTTTTTCTCCAATTTCTCTAATTTCATCCAATAATGCCCAAGGGTCAACAACAACGCCATTTCCTATAATTGAAACTTTATTTTTTCTAACTATTCCTGAAGGAAGCAATCTAAGTTTATAAGTTACTCCATCTATAACCAAGGTATGTCCAGCATTATGACCGCCTTGAAATCTAATTACAACATCAGCTTGTTCTGATAACCAATCTACAATTTTTCCTTTTCCTTCATCTCCCCACTGCGAACCAACTACTGCAACATTTTTCATTATTTGAATATTTTTTTTATCTCAATTGAATTTAAATGATTTATCGGACCATGTCCTATACCAATTTTAGGGTTTGTTAATATTGCAGAATTTACATATTTAATTCCTAACTCACAAGATTTCTTTAGAGTTTTTCCACATGAAAAAAAAGAAGTGATTGCAGTCGATAATGTACAGCCAGTGCCATGGGTATTTTTAGTATTAAATCTTCTATTTGAAAATACTTTAACCTCTTTTTTGTTAACAAATATATCATGTATTTTTTTTGATTTTAAATGACCTCCTTTTACTAATACATTTGGTACACCCAATTTTATAAATTCATTTGCAGCAAGAATCATATCATTTCGATTTTTTATTTTGACACCAGTTAAGATTTCAGCTTCAGGAATATTTGGTGTAATTAAAGATACTTTATTTAATAATTTTTTTTTCATCAATTTTACAGCTTGGTCAGTAATAAGCTTAGAACCACCTTTAGCTATCATCACTGGATCTAAGATAACCTTTTTAATTTTAATTTCATTCAATGATCTTAATACCTTGTCTATTACTCTTGTGGAATGAAGCATTCCAATTTTTATAGCATTGGGTTTTATATCTTTAATTGTATGAATTATTTGATTATAAATTTCATTTGGTGGAACAGGTATTACTGATTTCACACTTTTTGTATTTTGGACTGTGACTGCAGTTACTGCTGTCATAGAGTACACACCTAGACTAGTGGCAGTTTTAATGTCTGCTTGAATGCCTGCACCACCAGATGAGTCAGATCCTGCTATGATTAAAATTTTTGATTTTATTTTCAAATTATCTAATTTTTTTCAAAATAATATTAACACATTTTACAAGAAGTCTTTTATTTTCACTTTCTCCCATAATTCTTATTTTTGATTCTGTTCCTGATTTTCTGACAAGAATTCTACCACTACCTTTTATTAATTTTGAAGCAAGTTTAATAGATTTTTTAATTTCAGGTTTGTTGATTATATTTTTATTTTTTACTTCGATATTTTTAAGTAATTGTGGGGTTTTCTTAAATTTTTCAAAAAATTCGCTGGCTCTTTTTCCTTTTCTAAGAGCAAATAAAGACTCCAGGGCTACAAGTAAGCCATCCCCTGTAGTTGCAAATTTACCTAGAATGATATGTCCTGATTGTTCTCCACCTAAATTAAACTTATTTTTTTGCATTACCTCTTTTACGTATCTATCACCGACATTAGCACGTATAAATTTTATTCTTTTTTTTTTGAAATACTTTTCAAGGCCATAATTGGACATTAATGTTCCAACAACTCCACCTTTTAACATCTTTTTATTTTTCCACCTTGTTGCTAATGCAGCAATAATTTGGTCACCATCTATAATATTACTTTTTTCGTCACACATAATTATCCTGTCTGCATCACCATCTAGTGAAATACCTATATGGGCCTTATACTTTTTAACTGCAGATTTTATTTTTTCAGGAAATGTAGAACCACAGTTTTTGTTAATATTTAATCCATTAGGATTAACTCCTATTGCAATCACCTTAGCTCCCAAAGATTTTAATAATTCTGGTCCAGCTTTGTACCCTGCTCCATTTGCACAATCAATTACAATTCTAAGTCCTCTTAAATTAAATTCTTTGGTAAAATTTTTTTTTAATATTTTGATGTAATCATTTGTACCTGTCTCTAATCTTTTTACTCTTCCTAATTTTTCTGGTTTTGAGAGATTTTTGATGATTTTTTTATCTATTAAACTTTCAATTTTTTTTTCTATCTTATCTGATAGTTTCATGCCATCAGGTCCAAATAGTTTTAATCCATTATCATTGTGAGGATTATGAGAAGCTGTAATCATAATTCCCATATTTGCCTTCATAGCTTTTGTTAGCATCGCTAAACCATTAGTGGGTAAAGGTCCTAAAGTATATACATGCATACCTGCTGATGCTAATCCTGATACAAGCGCTGGTTCTAAAGTATATCCAGATAATCTAGTATCTTTTGCAATTATTGCAGTTTGTTTTCTTTTTTTTTGAGATTTAAAATATGTTCCACTAGCTAAGCCAAATTTAAAAAA
This sequence comes from uncultured Pelagibacteraceae bacterium, assembly GCA_902523895.1. Classification (GTDB taxonomy): domain Bacteria; phylum Pseudomonadota; class Alphaproteobacteria; order Pelagibacterales; family Pelagibacteraceae; genus Pelagibacter. The sequence continues at coordinate 77,343 of CABZAZ010000005.1, forward strand.
CATGTCTCCATTAATATTTTCACTATTAATAGCTCCCCTAATACCATCGGTACCAAAATATTTTTTTGTCATTAATTATTTATTATATTCTTAAAAATCTTTAAGCCTTGTATTGTTTCATTGACATCATGAATTCTTAAAATTTGAACTCCTTGCATCATAAGATATATTGATGATGCTATTGTTCCCCCATTTCTGAATTTGCTATCATTTTTTCCAGATATTTCCTTGATAAATCTTTTTCTTGAATTGCCTACAAGTATAGGAAAACCAAGAGAATGGAAAATAGAAATATTGCGTATCAAACTCATATTATGTTTCAAATTTTTTCCAAAACCTATACCAGGATCTAGAATAATTTTATTATGCTTAATACCCTTCAGTCTTAGAAATTTTATTTTTTTTTCGAAAAAATCGTATATGTCCAGCAACTCATTTTTATATCTAGGATTTTTTTGCATATTTTCAGGAGTTCCTTGTGAATGCTGAATTACAAATGGTACTTTATATTTCTTTAATATATTTAAAGTTTGTGTATCAAATTCTAATCCTGAGACATCATTAATTAATTTTACTCCTAAATTTATTCCTTTACTCATAATTTTAGACTTTCTGGTATCTAAGGAAATTGGCATTTTTTTCTTAATTAATGATTTTAAAATTTTTTCAATTCTTAGCCATTCTAAATTTTCTCTAATCTCTTTTGCTCCTGGCCGTGTCGACTCACCACCAATATCAATCAAATTAGCACCACATTTAAGTAAACTAATCGCTTGATTAATTCCTTTTTTTTTTGAATTAAACATTCCACCATCTGAGAAACTATCAGGTGTCAAATTTAAGACACCCATAATATTAGGTATTTTTTTAAAATTTAAATTTGAAAAATTTTTTTTTTTTGATTTAATTATTTTTAAATCTAAATTAATTTTTTTCTTAATTAATTTAGGCAAATATCTTATTTGATTAACAAATATCTTTTTTTTTGAATTTCTTGTTATTATCTCAATTTGATCAAATGAAATTTCCTTGATTCCGTTAAGTGGTATAGTTTTATTTTTATTAACTAATTTTTTTGAGCTATTTCCATAGTAGAAATTACACACTCTTGTGTAATATCTAGACATTAAAATTAATGAACAATTTTAGGTTTTAGTCCCATAGCACCTAGAGCAGAGTTCTTATCCTCATCAACTTTTAGGTCTTGTTTGTCAGCAGGGTATACATTTTTAGTAATTATATTTTCTATTTCTTCACCTGTTAATGTTTCATATGTCATAAGGGCTTTTGCAATTTTATGTAAATCATCAATTTTTTCTGTTAATATTTCTTTGGCTTTGTTATAACCCTCATCAACTAATTTTCTGATTTCTTTATCTATTTTTTGAGCCACTTCCTCAGAAACTGATTGTGTTTGAGTTACAGATCTTCCTAAGAAAACTTCTTCTTGATTTTCACCGTACTCAACTGGACCCATTTCTTCACTCATCCCATATTTTGTAACCATGGCTCGTGCAAGTTGGGTTGCTTGATTTATATCTGAACCAGTTCCTCCACCTGCTCCAGTTGAAATATTATCTTTTCCAAAAATTACTTCCTCTGCTACTCTTCCACCAAAACAAACTGCTAATCTTGCTTTTAAATATTTTATTGAATGGCCATGTTTGTCTCTTTCAGGTAAATTCATCACCATTCCTAAGGCTCGACCTCTTGGTATAATTGTTGCTTTATGTATTGGATCGTAGCTAGGCATATTAAAAGAAACTAAAGCGTGTCCTCCTTCATGATATGCTGTCAATTTCTTTTCATCTTCAGTCATAACCATTGATCGTCTTTCAGCTCCCATCATTACTTTATCCTTTGCTTCTTCAAATTCATTCAAAGTAACAATTCTTTTATTTTTTCTAGCTGCTAATAATGCAGACTCATTAACTAAATTGGCTAAATCAGCACCTGAAAATCCAGGAGTTCCTCTTGCTATAGTTCTCAAATTTACATCAGGAGCCATCTTGATCTTTTTAACATGTACTTTTAGGATTTTTTCTCTTCCAATTATATCTGGATTAGAAACTACAACTTGTCTATCAAATCTACCAGGTCTTAATAATGCAGGATCAAGAACATCTGGCCTATTTGTTGCTGCAATTATAATTACACCCTCGTTAGTGTCAAAACCATCCATCTCAACAAGAAGCTGATTAAGGGTTTGTTCCCTTTCGTCATTTCCCCCTCCTAGACCTGCGCCTCGACTTCTTCCAACAGCATCAATTTCATCAATAAAAATTATACAAGGTGAATTTTTTTTTCCTTGCTCAAACATATCTCTCACTCTTGATGCCCCTACACCAACGAACATTTCCACGAAATCTGATCCAGATATAGTAAAGAAAGGAACTCCTGCCTCACCAGCGATTGCTCTGGCTAATAAAGTTTTTCCTGTTCCTGGAGGACCAACAAGAAGTGCGCCTCTAGGTATTTTTCCACCTAATCTACTAAATTTTCTAGGGTCTTTTAAAAACTCAACAATTTCTTCAACTTCCTCTTTAGCTTCCTCAACTCCTGCAACATCATTAAAGGTTACCTTGCCTTTCATTTCATTCATCATTTTTGCTTTAGATCTTCCAAAGCCCATTGCCCCACCTTTTCCACCTTGCATTTGTCTCATAAAGAAAATCCAAACTGCAATTAACAATAACATTGGAAACCATGAGAGTAAGACGCCAAATAATGAAGGCATTTTTTCTTCTATAGGTGCCGCGGATATGCTTACACCCATCTCTGAAAGTTTTTCTATTAAATTAGGGTCATTTGGTGAATAAGTTTTAAAACTTTTTCCATTTGCATATACACCATTTATGTTGTTGCCTTGGATCTCAACTTTTAATACCTCGCCTTGTTCTACAGACTCTAAAAATTCTGAAAAAATTATCTCATTAGAACTTCTAATGTTCGACTGAGGATTTTTAAACATATTATAAAGACCAATCGTTAAAAAAACGATTACCGCCCACATTGCTAAGTTTTTAAAATTCATAGTTATAAGATAAGAATTATTATAAATTAAACAAGCCTATTTTTACCCTTCTTTTGTCAAAATCACAGTGTGATTTGCCATCTTAATGACGCATCCTCCTAATGTTTCTTTTCTAAGCTTCCGCTCTTTAATTTTATTCAAAATATTTTCTATTTTTTTACCTCTCACAAAATTAGGCTTTTTTCCAACTAAATGAATTAAATCAGATAAAGATCTAAAAATGACCTCATGTGAATTGTCAAAAAAGTTTTCTTTTAATATAAGTTCTTCTTTTCTTAAGTTAAAAATCAGGTTCTCTCTTTTATTTTTTTCAACATAAAACTTTATTGATTGATCCGATTTTTTTAAATTTTCTATTGTTAATTGAAATTTTTTCTTATCAAGACCAAAATCTTGAAATTCCTTAATTAAGTTTCTTACTTTAATTCTATTGAATTTAATATCATCATTAGTTGGATCATCTACGTAGAAATTAAATATTAATTTAGATAAAAATATTAGGTCTTTTTTATCGAATTCTATTAAAGGTCTAATTAAGTTTATATTTTCGATTTGAGTATTTGTCCCAAGTGATACAAGTCCTTTTAAACCACTTCCTCTAGCCATTCTTAAAAAAAAGTTTTCAATTAAATCATCCATATGATGACCTAAGACTAAGTTACTAATTTTGAGTTTTTTACATTTAAAGAATAAAAGCTCATATCTTTTACTTCTGGCTAAGGATTGAATGTTGCTCACAGGCTTTTTTCCCATCCAAGTAAGAACTTGAGAATTGATTTTTAAAGATTTAAGAACTCTTTTTACTTTATGAGCCTCATAAGTAGATTCTCTTCTTAGCTTATGATCTACAATGAAATACTTTGGATTTAAGTTTTTTTTTAAAGAATATATTTTTGTTAAAAAAGCTAAAGCCAAACTATCCGCTCCTCCGGATACTGCAACTATAAAATTAGTATCAATTTTGAATGACTTTTCAAATTTTTTGAAAATTTTATTTACTTTTTGATTTAAAAGTTTTGATTTATATATTTTAGGAATTTTTTTTCTTACACTCAAATTTTTGAGACTCATACTTTGCTTTTTGAATAACAGACTGATTTGCGTCTGGGTATTGTTTTTCAACACCACTTATCATTTTACAGCCTTGGTCTTTTTCTCCAATCTGTATCATTGATACACCTAGCTTTAATAAATTAATAGGAGCTTTTTCTCCTTTTGGGTATTTTTGATAACCTTCCAAATAAGCTGAAGCAGCATCAGTATATAGTTGTCTTATTCTAAATGTTTCAGCATACCAGTATTGTGCATTACCTGCCAATTTATGATCAGGATTTGAAATTACAAATTCTCTAAATGCTCTCTCAGCAGTAGGGTAATCTCCAACTTTTAAAAAACTTGTAGCAAATTCATACTGCTCAGGCGCTGAAACATCTGGTAAAATTTTTTCTTCAGCTTGAAATGTCTCAGTAACGATTGTGGCAGTCGTTTCAACTGATTGTATTTTTTGAGTCACATCGTTTGTAGAATTATCTTTATAAGATATTGATCCTAGATCTTGTGGTTGAGATGAGCCTGGTAAAATTTCTGTGTCTGTTTCAGAACTTTTTTTTGAAGTCAAATTTATAGTTTCACCATTTGATAGAGCAGTTTCTAAATCTTGAAATCTTAATTGATTATCTGATTGTACTTTTGAAAGTCTATTCGATAATTTATCCAGCTTAAAATTTATTTCTTCAAATTTATTAGTAAGTTCCTGAAATTGATTTTCAATTTCAGATAATTTCAATAAATGTCTTGTAAGTACATCCTCAGAATTACTATCAATACTTGATGAAGTTGAGTTCGTATTATTGAATTCATTTGAACTTGAGTAAACAGCTTTTTCTAAAGTTTTTAAATCCTTTTTGATTAGCTCAAGAGTATCGTAAATATTATGGTTATCAGCGAAAGAGGTAAAACAAATAAAAAAATTGAATAACAAAAATAATTTATATTTAAATAATACTTTAAGGTATTTCATGTAATTAGGTTATGTCTAAAATAATGGCAAAAAAAAGACCTCTTAAATCATTATAATTTAAGAGGTCTTAAATATTAATTGAGTATTTAATTTGCTTTTACTGTTACAGATCTTCTATTTTTTGACCAAGCTAATGGATTAGACCCTGAGTCCACTGGTCTCTCTTTACCATAACTTAAAACTGAAATTCTGTCTGAAGATATTCCGTAAGTCATTAAATAATCTTTGGCTGCATTAGCTCTTCTTTCACCTAATGCTAAGTTATATTCTCTTGTTCCTCTCTCGTCAGCGTGTCCTTCTAAAACAATTGTAATTTTAGAATTTTTTCTTAACCATGCAGCTTGTTTTCTAAGAGTTTCTCTAGAAGCTGTAGTTAATACTGACTCGTTAGTTGCAAAAAATACTCTATCAGGAACACCAGAAGCTAAGTATTCAACTGTATCTGTCCCAGTATAAACATCACCTTGCATTTGCCCTGTAGTTTTTTTTGATGTAGCACATGCAGAAAGTGCTAAACACGCAACTACTATTAAAAATCCATTTTTTAGAATTTTGCTTAATTTCATTATTACTCCTTGATCAATATTTCTTTAATCTTAGTTTTTCACAACTAATTAGATCTTTCAAGTCTAAAAATCAAGCGAATTAATTATCAATTACTTAATAAAGATGACCATGATGGGTCTGATCCATCAGTTGGAGTAGGAACTTGTCTCTCATTATAGCCGGTTAAATCTATAGACCATAATTTTGCAGAAAAACCCTTTCCTTTAGAATCTGTTTTCGTCTCCCTATAAAAAATCAATACTCTCCCATTAGGAGACCAGGATGGGGCTTCTTGATAAAAATTTTCGGTTAATAATCTTTCTCCACTTCCATCTGTTCTCATTACACCAATATAAAATTTTCCTTTATGTAATTTTGTAAATGCAATTAAATCTCCTCTTGGAGACCAAACTGGAGTTCCATAAATTCCTTTACCAAAAGAAATTCTTTTAACGTTACTTCCGTCGCTTTTCATAACATAGATTTGTTGATAGCCACTTCTATCAGAATTAAAAGAAATAAATTTTCCGTCTGGAGAATATGAAGGTGATGTATCTATAGATGGATGATTGGTGATTTTTTCTACGATTCTATTTTCTAAATCCATTGTATAAATCTCAGAATTACCATCCTTAGCAAAACTCATAATTATTTTTTTTCCATCTGGAGAAAACCTCGGAGCAAAAGTCATGCCAGGAAAATCACCGACAACTTCTTGTGTTCCAGTTTCAATATCTAATAAATAAACTCTTGGCAAATTTCTAAAATATGAGAGATAAGTGACCATTTGACTTGTTGGATTAAATCTTGGAGTCAAAACAAGTTCGTTTCCCAATGTCAGAAATTTATTATTGGCACCATCTTGATCCATGATAGCTAATTTTTTTACTCTTTGAGTTTTAGGTCCCTCTTCAGCAACATAAATTATTCTAGTATCAAAATAACCTTTTTCACCAGTTAATCTCTCATAAACTTTGTCAGTAATGATGTGACCAACACGTCTCCAGTTATTTGGAACAGTTGTAAACGCTAGTGCCATCATCTCTTTACCTGCAAGAACATCCCACAATCTGAATTCTACTCTTAATTTTTCATCCACGTAACTTACTTTTCCAGTAATCAAAGCTTGGGCTTTAATTAAGTTCCAGTCTTCAAATCTAGGTTTTAAATTTGCAATATCTGGTGCTTGTAAAAACGCGTCTTTATTTAAAGGGTTAAATAAACCTGAAATTCTTAAATTATTTTCCACAATTAAAGATATTTCTGAACCTACATTTTTCTTTTTAAGAATACTTTGAAAGTTTTTTCTTGAGTCCTCGTCTATAGACAAGGGGGAAACTGCAATAGGTAATGGATTAAGATTACCTCTGGTAATATCAACCTCAATTAAACCAAATGATTTAATTGGGATTAGAATTATAATAAAAGTAATTAAAAAATTTTTCATTTTTTTAAGTTATATTATCCTTCTAACATTTCTCTTGCATCAAAATTTAATTGCAATTCCTTCCATCTTTCATATCCAGTAGTAGGAACTCTTAATGGTTGACACAATTTAATAGCTCTTAGAGCACTTTCTGCTAATACTTTGTAAAAGCCTTGTCCTGGTTTGTTCATCCTTGCATGATCTAAAATTTCTGATTTAACAACTGATCCGTCAGGTTTTAATTCAAGTTTTATTCTAACTAGTAAATTTTCATTATATGGCAATCCTAGTGGAATACTCCAACAACCAAAAATCTGTGCCTTTAGAGCATCTTCTTCACTCAGAGATAAACCCGTGTTCTCAAAATTTTTATTTTGATCTTGACTTAAATCAGGATTTTTTTTTAAGGTTTCCGCCTTGCTCTCTTTAGATTTATCAATTAGAGCAGCAATATTATTTGGATCAAACAACTCTTCTTTTTCAAATTCTGAAACTTGTTTAACCTCATTATCAATTTTTTCAGGATTTTGTTTATCCTCTTTTATTTTTTCAATTTTTTCCACTTTATCCTCTGGCATTGGAACAGCATCGGGCTTTATTTTCTTAACTTTTTTGGGAGGTGCTTGCTCTGATACTAATTTTTCTTTTTCTTTTACTTTTTCAATTATTTTTTTTGCCTTAGGTGCGAATGGAATATTCGTTTTTTCAGTTATTTGAATTAATTCTACAGAAACAATTGGAGGAAGATCAATAGGTTTTTTTGCTAAAAAAGGAAGTGTCATCGCTGTTAAAAAAATAACAAATAAATGCAAAACAGAAGAAATTAAAATACTTCTATTCAAAAAAAATTACCTTTCTTTGTATGGTTCTGAAATTAAAGCTACTTTTGTGAATCCTGAACCTGAAAGTAAGCCCATAATTTCAAGAACTCTACCGTAGTTAATGGTTTTGTCTCCTCTCACATAAATTCTTGTATCAGTCCGATTTTTTGAGACTGCTAAGACTTTTGCAATGATTTTCTCGTATTCAACTTTTGACTCTTGTATAAAAATTTCACCTTTAGAGTTTATGGTTAATGTAAGAGGCTCTTGTTCCTCTGGCAATGAGTCCGCAGAACTTTCAGGCAAATCAACTTGAACTCCAACTGTCAGTAAAGGTGCTGTTACCATAAATATTATTAACAAAACTAACATTACATCTACAAATGGAGTGACATTAATTTCACTCATTGGTTCCTTTGACGAACGATTAAATTTAAATGCCATTCTAAATAATTGTTAAAAATCTTTTTGAAAAGTTTTCTAACTTTTGAGAATATTTTAATGAGTCATTATTAAATTTATTGTAAGCAATTACAGCTGGTATGGCTGCCAATAAACCTAGTGCTGTCGCAAAAAGAGCCTCCGCAATTCCAGGTGCTACAATTGCTAAACTAGTATTTCTTGAGATAGCAATAGATTGAAAAGAATTCATTATGCCCCAAACTGTTCCAAATAATCCAATAAAAGGAGCGGTTGATCCAACTGTTGCTAAAAAAGTGAATCCCTTTGTAATTTTAGACATTTGTTTTTCTATTCCGGTTTCTAACATTGAAGTCATTCTTGCGTTCAAATCGGATTTAGATCTCCTTTTGAGAAGATTTTGCATAGCATCTTTAAAAATAAGAGCCATCGGATCATTTATATTTCCTGGAAGATTATTATAAAAAGACTCTGCAGATTTAGAATTCCAAAACTTTGTTTCAAATTCTTCTGAACTTTGATTTATTTTTTTAAATAATTTAAATTTTTCAATGATTACAGCCCATGAATAAACTGAGCATGCAATAAGAATGATAATTACTGATTTCACAATTATATCTGCCCTTATAAATAAGTTCATAAGTGAAAAGTCAGCGCTTGATGCAAGTCCAACTGCTTGTGATGAAATATCAGCTTCCATAGGGTCTTCTCACACTTAAATGTGTCATGAATTTGACTTCAAAAATCTGCGATTAATCCTCTTTTTGGTGAGTTTCATAGTAAAAACTTGCAATTAGAATAGCATCAGCTTTGTTAGAGTCTTTTTTTTTTGAAAGTTGTGTTGAAAAATAAGGAAATATTTCAATTGCTCTTGTTCTGCTAGCATCTTTTTGAGAATTAATTAAATTAAAATATTTTTTCCATTTAGCTGGTCTTACGAAAAACATTGGTAGTTGCATTGCAGAACATATTCCTTTTAAAATCCCATAAGACTGACCAAAATTAAACATACTAGTTACTCCTTGTCCTGGCATTGCAGAAACTTGTTCTATCACAACTCTGATATCATCATTTTTATTATTAATTCTTTTAAAAAATTCGTTATAAACTTGAGCACCATTAACTTGTTTTTTATTTTTTTTACCCTCTGTCATCACTGGCATTTCAATTACTTCTATAATTTTTCCATCTTCAAAAAAACAAATTGAGCCCGAAATACCTGGATCTATACCAATTATAAACATATCCTGTATCTAGTTTGAAAATTTAACATTTGAATAAATATTTTGCACATCGTCATCATTTTCTAATGTCTCAAAAAAACTAATCAATTCCTTTTTTTTCTCTTCTGAAATTTCCACAGCATTTAAAGGCACCCACTCTATCCCTGTCGAAATAAAATTACTTATTTTTTTTTCCAATTCTTTTTTAACATTGTAAATATCATTTGTTGAACACTGTATCTCATGAAATTCTTCATTCGATTTACACTCATTTGCACCAGCCTCAATAGCAAGTTCTAAAATATCCTCATCTGAAATCTCCTTTTTATCAATTTTAATTACACCTAATTGAGCAAAATTATGTGATGCTGAACCTTGAGTTCCTAAACTTCCTCCTGATTTTTGAAAAATTGTTCTTATATTTGAAGCAGTTCTATTTTTATTATCAGTCAAAGTCTCAACTATAACAGCAACTCTTTCAGGCCCAAAACCTTCATATCTCAAATTTTCAAAATTTAACTGATTACTCATTGAAGACTTATCTATAGCTCTAGCTATATTATCTTTGGGCATATTTGCTGACCTAGCAGCTTGCACTGCGGAACGCAATCTTGGGTTCATATCTGGATCTTTATCCCCTAGCTTAGCAGCTACAGTAATCTCTTTAGATAGTTTTGAAAAGATTTTTGATCTTAGTTTATCGGCTTTACCTTTTTTGTGTTTTATACCTGCCCAATGAGAATGTCCTGCCATAAAAAAAATTAAGTATTTTTTAGAAGACCTCCAAATATGTAACTTTCTATACTATCTGCTAAGCCAGTTTCTAAATTACAATTTACTATAACTCCACTCAAAGAAGCTTCTCCAATAGCTGGAAAATGTTTAATTGAATCCTTTTTCATAAATTTATTAATTGAATTATCTTTATTCATACCTATAACTGAGTCATAATCTCCACACATTCCTGCATCTGTTTGGTAAGCAGTGCCATTTTTTAAAACTCTTGCATCATTAGTAGGTATGTGAGTGTGAGTTCCAATAACAAGTGTTGCTTTTCCATCAAAATAATGACCAATAGCATTTTTTTCACTCGTTATTTCTCCATGGAAATCAACAATCAGAAAATCATAATCTTTTTTCAAGTTATATTTTGCTAAAAAATCTTTTGAAATTTTAAAAACATCATCACATTTCTTCATAAAGACATTTCCCATTAAATTTAAAACTCCTATTTTGTAATTTTTTTTTGTTTTATAAATCTCAAATCCTCTACCGGGAGCAGGTTCAAATAGATTTTTTGGTCTTAACAATCTGTTCTCTTTATCAATAAAGTTCATTATATCTTTTTGATCCCAAACATGATTTCCAGTTGTAATCACATCAACTCCGTTATCAAAAAAATTTTGACAAATTTCTTTGGTTAAACCAACACCAGTATCATCAGCATTCTCACCATTTATAATTACAAAATCGATATTTTTTTTTTTAATCTGACCTAATAGATCATTAGTTATCTTTCTGCACCCAGATAGTCCAACAACATCACCTAAAAATAAAATTTTCATAAAAAATTATTTGTTTGTTATAATAAAATCTAACTCAATATCATAATTATTAGTTGGTATTTTTTTTACTTTTTGAAAAGAGTAAGCAAATCCAATTGTTAGCACCTTTTTTCGTTTTCTAATTTTGTTTATATACCTATCGTAAAATCCTCCACCGTAACCAATCCTGTTAAAATTTTTGTCAAACGCTACTAGAGGTACTAACAAAACATCTGGATATTTTAACATTTTTGAAATTGGTTCTGGTATTCCAAATTTATTTATAACTAAAGGATCATTTGTTGACCATTGAAAGAAGTTCATTTGTGACTTTTTCTTTATTTTTGGCAATGTTATAATAAATTTTTTTTTTTCAAATTTTTCTAAGATTTCTAAAATGTCTATTTCATAATTATATGGGTAATAGCCACCAATTATTTTACCTAGAACCTTTTTTCTTTTTAAAATATTCAAAATTAAATCAAAATTGAGAATGAATTTTTTAATTTTTTTTTGTTTTCTTATTTTTAAGATTTTTTTTCTAATTTGAGATTTGTTCACAAAATTCTATTAAGATATTTTATCTATACTTGCTTTTTCTACGAAATTTGAAATCTCGTCTGTAGCAGTATCAATTAACTTTTCATAATGTTTTTGATTAAGCTCAATTTCATCTTTTAACTCAACGTGATTTTTATTCAAAATTTTAATTTCTTCCTCTTTTCTATCTCTATATTCATAGACTAATGATTTTAATTCTCTAAATTTATTTGAAAGCTCTTTTATTTCAATTTTTTTCTGTTCAACTTTTTTTTTGGTTTCATGATATTCATCCATCACTTTAACTGCGGTAATCAGTAAAAGTTTATTTTCACCAATATTTCCTAAATCATTTTTTAAGTCGTTAAACTTTTGATTAATTTGTATTAATAATTCTTCAAGATGTTCTTCTTGTCCATCATCACATGACAACAAAAACTCTTTGCCATTGAATTTTATTCTTACGTTTGCCATTTATCAATTTCGTCCATTAAAGTATTGGTTTCTTGGTTTAATTCATCTATTTTTTCCGAAAATTCTATCCTTTTTTTTTCTTCAATTTTTTCTCTATTTTGTAATTCCTCCAGTTTTATTGATAAATTATCATGCTCGTCTGCTAAAGTTTTATATTTTTTCTCTAATTCAGATTTTTCAATTTCTAATTGATTTTTTTGCTCTCCAAGAATTTCAATATTTTTTTTTATATCTGGATCCTCTAGGTTTAAATTTTTTAGTTTCGCCAATGCGATATTAAGCTTTTTTTCTTTTTCAAGAATAGAATTCATATATATATGTTTATATTATTAAATAGAATCTTCTAAGTCTAGACAGGATAAATTTGAGTAAATTTTATAAAGAATTAGCGAATTGTATTAGATTTCTCTCAATTGATGCTGTTCAAAAAGCAAACTCAGGTCACCCTGGGATGCCAATGGGAATGGCAGATGTTGCTACAGTGCTTTTTAAAGATTTTTTAAAATTTAATCCAAAAAATCCTAGCTGGATTAATAGAGATAGATTTGTTCTTTCTGCTGGGCATGGATCAATGTTGCTTTACTCTCTCCTTTATTTAACTGGTTACAAAAGTGTTTCTTTAAATGATATTAAAAATTTTAGACAATTAGAGTCCATATGTGCTGGGCATCCTGAATATCATCCAAATACTGGTATTGAAACCACTACAGGTCCATTGGGACAAGGAGTCTCAAACGCAGTTGGGTTTGCAATATCAGAGGAAATTTTAAAAAAACAATTAGGGAAAAAAAGGATCAATCATAAAACTTATGTTCTTGCTGGCGACGGATGCTTAATGGAAGGTATTAGTCACGAGGCATTAAGCTTAGCTGGACATTTAAAATTAAAGAATCTTATTTTATTATTTGATAATAATTCTATATCAATTGATGGTCCCACTAATTTAGCTATTTCAGACGATCACGAAAAAAGATTTAAGAGCTACGGATGGGACTACTTAAAAATTAATGGTCATGATTTCAAAGAAATATCTAAAGCTTTAAAAAAAGCACAGAAATCAAAAAAACCTATCGCGATTTCATGTAAAACAACAATCGGTTATGGATCTCCAAACAAAGGTGGTAAGGCTTCATCTCATGGAAGTCCGTTAGGTGATGAAGAAATAAAACTGGTTAGAAAAAAACTTAAATGGAAATATGAGCCATTCAAAATTCCGACTGAATTATTAAATGAATGGAGAAAAATCGGAAAAAAAGCATCACTAAGATCAGAGAAATATAAACTTAAATTCCCAGTTTCAAAAAATTTTCACTCATTAAAAAAATTAATTGAAAAAGCAAAAATTGAAAATTTTAAAAATATAAAACCAATTGCTACAAGGAAATCCTCTGAAATATTTTTAAATATCATAGCAAAATTTCCATTTTTAATTGGAGGCTCGGCTGATTTAGCTGGATCAAATAATACTAAAACTAAAGATCATAAAATAATCAAACCAGGGGATTTTTCAGGAAACTACATTCATTATGGAGTAAGAGAGCACGCGATGTGTGGAATAATGAATGGAATAGCCTTACACAGTAGCCTAATTCCTTATGGTGGAACTTTTCTAATATTTAGTGACTACTGTAAACCATCTATCAGACTAGCAGCGATGATGAAACAACAAGTTATATATGTTTTTACTCATGACTCTATCGGCTTAGGTGAGGATGGACCAACTCATCAGCCAATTGAACAGTTAACAAGTTTGAGAACTATTCCAAATTTAAATGTTTTTAGACCTTCTGATACCATTGAAACTTTTGAGTGTTGGCAGTTGGCTCTTGAAAGTAATAATACTCCAAGTGTAATTTCGCTAACTAGACAAAGTGTCAATCCTATTAGAATTGAAAATTCTCTCAAAAATAAATCGTCTTTGGGTGCTTATGAAGTTTTGAGAACTGGGGATAATATAAGTGTAACAATTTTAGCAACTGGGTCTGAAACAAGTTTAGCAAGTGATGTGGGTCATAAATTGGCCACAGATGGTATTTATTCCAAAATCATTTCAATGCCTTGTCAAAAAATATTTGATCATCAAAGTAAAGATTACAAAGACAAAATATTAGGCGAAACTGAATTAGTAGTATCTATAGAGGCCTCTGAAACGAGTTATTGGAAAAAATATACTGGTATAAATGGATTAAATTTTGGAATTAACGACTTTGGAAAAAGCGCACCATATAAAAAAATTTATGACCATTTCAAGTTAAATTCTGAAAGTATTGTAAAAAAAATCAAAGAAAAATTATGAAAATAAAAATTGGTATTAATGGAATGGGGAGAATAGGAAGAATGATTCTTCGCTCTATTTACGAGGGAAATAAAAAAATAGAAATTATACACATTAATAATAGAACAAATTCTGAAACTTGCTCGACTCTTTTAAAATATGATTCAATTCATGGAAAATTTAAAGCTGATATAAGCTATGATGAAAATAATCTTATTGTAAATAAAGACAAAATTTCTTTTAGTCAAGAAACAGATTTAAATAAAATTAATTGGAAAAAATATGGTGTTGATTACGTGTTTGAGTGTACAGGAAAATTTAATTCAAAAGATAAGTTACAACCGCATCTTAATAATGGAGCGAAAAAAGTAATTGTCTCAGCTCCATGTAAAAATGCAGATAAAACTATTGTCTTTGGAGTAAACGAGTCTGAATTAGAAAAAGAAGATAAAATTGTTTCTGCTGCATCTTGCACAACAAATTGCCTAGCGCCAGTCGCACATATTTTAAATGAAAATTTCGGAATAGAAAAAGGTTTTATGACAACCATACATGCGTTTACCAGCGATCAAAGAATTTTAGATAATTCACATAAAGACCCTAGAAGAGCTAGATCTGCTAGTCAATCAATCGTACCAACTTCTACTGGTGCGTCAAAAGCTATAGGTGAAATAATTCCCTCCCTCAAAGGAAAATTAGAGGGTATAGCAATGAGAGTACCAACCCCAAATGTATCATTAATTGAATTTGTGTTCTGTACAAAAAAAGATTTGAATGTTGAAAAAATAAATTCAGCATTTAAGGATTTTAGTAAAAAAAATAAAATTATTGAAATCACAAAAGAAAAACTTGTTTCGATTGATTTTAATCATAATCCTGCCTCATCAATTATTGATGCAAGTTTAACAAATGTGATTGGTAAAAATATGGGAAAAATCT
>CABZAZ010000006.1 GCA_902523895.1 uncultured Pelagibacteraceae bacterium
ACCAATTTTCTTAAAATTCTTATCAGCAATAACTATTTCACCCGATGAAGGGGCATAATCTAAAGCTTCTGATATTACTACATAATGTGTCACAAAAATTAAATTTTCATTACCTTTGAATTTTTTAACATAATTTTTCAAATCTAACATTTGTTTATTTTTATTATTAGCAAACTTTGCGCTAAAAAAGGAATTTAAGAAATCTTTTGTTTCAAAGTTTGTAAAAGCTAGTTCAGCTGTATCTTTGCAGCGACACCATTCACTTGAGAAAACTTTGAAAATTTGAACATCATTATCTTTAAAAAAATTTCCAATTTTTTTGGCTTGGTTTCTTCCTTCCTCACTTAAATTTCTTTGTGTATCACAGTTATTAATATCAAAATTTTCAGGATCTCCACCGCCTGGTGCATATGCGTGCCTAATAAATATGAGTTTACCACCTTTTTTTAATTCTAAAGACAATTCTTGATTTAAATCTGCTTTAATCGTTAAGGGGAAAGTTATAAAAATAATAAAAAAAAATTTTATAAATTTCATTAATGACTATTAAATTAAAAAAAATAAATAATACAATTGTTAAATGTAAAAAATGCCCAAGACTTATTAGTTTTATCAAAAAAATTTCAATACAAAAAAGAAAACAAAATAAGAATGAGAAATACTGGGGAAAACCAGTTCCAGGCTTTGGGGATAATAATGCAAAATTGATGATTCTGGGTCTTGCACCTGCTGCTCATGGTGGAACAAGAACCGGAAGGGCATTCACAGGAGATAAATCAGGTAATTTTTTATTTAAGAGTTTGTTTTTAACAGGAATTTCAAATCAAAATTTTTCAGAAAAAGCTAATGATAATTTAAGATTAAATAATACTTACATAACTAATATACTTAAATGTGTTCCTCCTGGTGACAAACCAGAAAATAAAGAACTAAATCGTTGTTCAAATTATTTTGAAAATGAAATCGAAAATTTAAAAAACCTTAAAGTGATCGTAACTCTAGGAAAAGTTGCATTTGATAATTGTTTAAAAATTTATAAAAAAAAATTTATGCTTCAAAAAAAATTTGAATTTAAACACGGAAATAAATATTTATTACCAGATAATAAAGTTTTGATTGCTTGTTATCACCCAAGCCCAAGAAATGTAAATACAAAATTAGTGACGACTACCATGATTAACCAATTACTTATCAAGGCAAAGAAAATTGCTAAGTTTTAATAGTATCACAAAAATAAGGCTTAAATTTTAAGTAAATTTCTTCAGGTATTTTAACTGGTTTACCTAAATCATTAACAAAAACTAAATGAACTTGTGCCTCAACTATAGTGTCATCACCTTTGATAATTATTTGATTCATAAAAAAAGATGTTTTGGTGATAGATTTAACAAAAGATCTTATAGTTAGCTCGTCTTCAAGACTTGCAGGTTTTTTATATTCAATGTTACAAGCTTTTACTATGATTAATGAACCAAAATCCTTTTTCACTTTTTTGTTACTGAAACCAATTGAATGAAGAGCTTCTGTTCTAGCTCTTTCTAAAAACTTTAAATAATTAGCATAATATACGACGCCTCCAGCATCAGTATCCTCATAGTAAACTTTTAAAGTATGATAAAAATTTTCATGCATAATATAATTATATCAAAAAAGTAAACTATTTAATAGAAACTAAGGTATAAGTATTTAATGAATATATTTGTAATTTGGTTAGTGATGGTTACCGCGTGGAACTTTGGTTATCCGCAAGCAAGTCCTTTAGAAGATGTTATAGTAGCTGTTATACTTTCTTTATTTAATATTTATCTTAAAAAATATCTTAAATTCTAGTTATTGGGATGAAAAATATATATTTTGAAAATAAGCTATTGATTTCATCTTTGAATTATCAGTATCAGACATAATTGCAAGTCCATCAAGCTCATTAACATCTAGATCGTGTAACCTCTTAAAATCTTCTTTAACATTAGCTTTAACTGTTACCCACTCATTTAAACTATCTTTTGTGCTAGCTAAAACATTATCTATCGATTTTTTTGTATACGGGCTTGGAAAATTTGCCCCAACTTCATTATTACTAGAGAAAACATAATTTATGGCTCTATTTGATAGTGGTGTAGCTCCAGTTTTTTTAATCACAAAAACTCTCGCAGCAAAATCATGCCCTTTTTTTGTATTTTCTATAATTCCTGACAGGTCTTTTTCAACTTTCCACGTTATATTTATAAAAGGGGTCTCATCTAAGTCTATCTTAATCTCTTTTCCAAGACCAGAGGCAGCATTATCAGCAACCGATTTCAAATAATTTCCTTTATCATTAGTTCCAACGGTATAAATTGTTTTATTGTCAGCCCCCCTAACCTTCCTAACTTGAAGTTCTGTGAGCTCTGTTTCTGTAAAATCGAACACTGTTATTTCAATTGCAAAAGAAATATTAAGGGCTGCTAGCCAGGATAATAAAATTTTTATTAAAAGTTTCATTTGATTAAAAAAAATCTTTAATACATTATTTAGACAAATTTTAAACATCCAAAATTCAACATTCAGTCCTATATTAAAAATATGAAGACAATTTCCTTTTTTATACTACTAATTTACTGGTCTATAATGATTTTTGCACCAGTCATGTCAAAGGATATTAAGTTTAGTAGAGCTAAGATTAATAATATTAAAATAATTGAGCAAAAACCTCGCAGTTAATAGGTTGAACGACCACCGCTAATATCGAATACAGCTGCTGTTGAAAAAGTATTCTCCTCAGAAGAAAGCCAACAAATTAGTGATGTAAATTCCTCAACCTCTAAAAATCTTCCTCTAGGCACTTTTGAAAGCATTCTTTGAACATGTTCTTTAGTCATTTGATCCAAAATTCTTGTTTTTGCTCCTGCTGGAGTGACTGCATTTACAGCTATATTCTTGTCTGCAAGCTCTTTACCTAATGATTTTGTTAATCCTATAACTCCCGCTTTTCCCACACTATATGCGCTTGCATTAGCATTTCCATCTTTTCCAGCTACTGAGGCTACATTTACAATTCTACCATAATTATTTTTGATCATGTTTGGTACTATTGACCTGCAACAATTAAAAGTTCCCATTAGATTGATTTCTACAACTTTTTTCCACATCTCAATGTCATACTCCCATAATGTAGCTGTAGGGCCAGTTATTCCTGCATTATTTATTAAAATATCAATGTTTGAGTTTTTTGTAATTTCACTAACAATTTTATCAACTTCCTCATAATTAGAGACATCTACAACATGAGAACTCAAATTAGGACTATCAATTTCTTTTATGGCTAAATCTATAGCTTTCGGATCATTATCCCAAATAATCACCTTTGCACCAGATTTTAAAAAACGTTTTGTGATATCAAAACCAAATCCCTGAGCACCCCCTGTAACAATCGCAGTTCTACTTTTAAAATCAAATTTAATTTTTTCCATTTTTTATTTTCGGGCTAATAAGAAGTAAGTAAAAGCCGCCACAAAGGCTCCTATAATCCAAGAAAATGACTGAAGGAACATTAAATTAGTATTCCAAATAGTTGAAGCCGAAAAGATAAATCCTAAAGTTACAGAGTATACTGCTTTTATATGCCATCCCCCACTATAATAATAAATTCCACTATTTTCTAAAGAATAAATATCTTTATTATTTAATTTGCCTTTTTGAATATAATAAAAATCAGAAATCATTACTCCAAAAAGAGGTCCAAAAAAAGCTCCAAATGTATCAATAAAAGATAAAGCGCCGACTTGACTTAGAAAAGTTAACCAAAATATTCCTACTACAAAACCTATAATAGTGATTATAAAACCTGCGCTTTTAATAGATAAAGAAAAAGGTAAAAAATTAATCAAAGTGTATTGAGATGGAATAAAGTTAACTATTAAATTTGTTGAAGCGGAAGCAATAATTATGAAAATTAATGCTAAAACAATCAAAAATAAATCATCTAATTTTCCAATAATGTCCGTAGGATTTGTGAGTATTCTACTTAAATTTTCAGGATCTTGTTTTAAAAAAGCATCCATACCTGAAACTATAAATAAAGCAGAAAAAGAGAAGATAATTAAATTTAAAATTAAACTTAGATTTCCTTTTTTGAGTTGGCTTTCATTTTTTACATATCTTGAAAAATCTCCAAAACTTAGAATTACAATTGAAAAATATGCAAAAACTGTACTTGTCACTGTGATTAATGGTCCAAAATTGTTTTTATCAAGAAAATTTTCTGTAGTTAATAATCCTAAAAATACTTGTGTGGTAAATTTAACGTCGCTAAGTAATACAGATAAAAAAAATAATAAAATTCCAAGATAAACAGTAATAGCTGAAAAAATAATAATCTTTTTATTCATATACATCCCTACGCTAAATAAAAATCCCTGAAAAATTATTACTGTGATAATTGCAAACCAATCAATTAAGTTCATTCCTAAAAAGAATGTTAGAAATAATTGTTTATCAAGTATCGCGGGCTCCACAGAAAAAATTGCTATTCTTATTAAATAGCTAAATGCTTTTGATAGAAAATATGTTTGAATACCAAATAAAAAAACACCAACCAAAAATCTTATTAGACCAAAGTATTTTGCACCAATTACTCCCAATGAGGATCGTAATAGAACAACAAAAGGCAGCCCATGTTTTAGAGATGGTTTTCCTATCCAATTTGAAAAAAGATAAACTAGTAATGTTCCTAATATCGTTCCAAAAAATACAACAAAGGTATTAAGGTTATAAATTATATATAAAGAGGTAATTAATGAAAAACCAATTACACTTTGAATATTTACTCCCCAAAAACAAAATAAAACTTTCCAATCCCAATTTTTATCATTTGGATTGACTGAAACTAAATCCCAATTAGTAAGGTTTTTTTTTAAATTTTGAGGACTCACTTAGACAATATAAAACTTAAAGTTTCTACTGTCCATATAAGAGAGTTGGTAACCAAAGAGCAATTTTAGGAAATATTATAATTAATACTAAACCGATGACTTGTAAGACCATAAATTGCATCATTCCATAATAAATGTCTTTAAGATCCCATTCTGGAACAACTCCTTTTAAAAAATACGCTGATAAAGCTACTGGAGGTGAGAGCCAGGCGGTTTGCAAATTAACGGCAACTAAAATTGCAAACCAAGTTAAATTAAATCCTAAAGCCTCTACCAATGGTAAAATTATTGGAATAATAATCATCACAATTGGTACCCACTCTAATGGCCAACCTAATAAAAAGATCATCACCATTATCATTGCTAGAATTAAATACTTATTCATCTCTAAGCCTAATAAAAATTCAGTTAATAAAGTTGGGGTTCCCAATCTTGCAAAAACTGCTCCAAAAAAATTTGATGCTGCAACTAACACCATTATTAAAGCAGTAATCTCCAATGTTTTCACTAATGCTTCCTGAAGTTTTGAAAGAGTTAATTTCTTATATGCTAAAGATAATAAAAGAGCCCCCATAGCTCCACAGCCTGCTGCTTCTGTTGGAGTTGCAAATCCAAACAAAATACTTCCTAATGCAGCAAATACTAAAGCCGCTGGAGGAACTAACCCTAAAAAAAATTCTATCCATACTTCTTTCATACTTGCAGCTCTCATATCATCAGGTAAAACAGGTCCAAGTTTTGGATTAATCATACATCTGATTGTTGTGTAAGCAGCATACAAACTAGCAAGAAGAATTCCTGGTAAGATTGCAGCTGCAAACAAATCTATAACTGGAATTTCCATAATAGGTCCCATTACAACAAGCATAATGCTTGGTGGAATTAAAATTCCTAAAGTACCACCAGCAGTAATGGTGCCAGCAGCAAGTTTTACATCATAACCAGATCTATTCATTGACTTAGCAGCCATAATTCCCAGAATTGTGACTGATGCACCAACAATTCCTGTTGCCGCAGCAAATATTACTGAAACAAATAAAACTGCATAATATAAAGACCCTTTTACTTTTGCTAGCATCATTTGAAATGCTGAAAACAGTCTTTCCATCAATCCTGCTTGTTCCATCATAATACCCATAAAAACAAAGAGTGGGACGGCGGCGAGAGTTTGTTCGGTCATGACCATTGAAAATTGAAGGGTCATTAAATAAAAAACTAATTTTCCAAACCCAAGATAACCAAATACAAAACCTAGAAATATTAAAGTGAATGAAATGGGAAACCCAATAAATATTGCAAATAGCATGACGCCAACTAAAATGAAACCTAAAATAGCTGGATCAATGAATTCTGCTATCATTTTTTCTCTCCTGGCCACTCACCTTTTTTAGCTGCCCAATAACTTTTTAGTAATTCAGAAAAACCTTGAATTAATAAAAAGATAATTCCGATTAACAAACATGTTTTAATAGGCCACATATAAGGCATCCAAGTAGTATCCATCCCTCGTTCGCCTCTTCTAACCGACTCTTCAACAAAACCTATGGTCATATAGAGAAAAACAATTAGTCCTGGAAAATAAAATAAAAGATATAACCAGAAATCAATAAGACCTTGTGTTTTAGTTTTAAAATTTCTATATAAAAAATCTGCCCTTATATGTACTCCTCTAGAAAGAGCGTATCCTGCACCAAGCATAAATAATGCACCATAAAGAAAACGGCTTATGTCGTAAGCCCAAATTGTTGGTGCTAAAAATAATTTTCTTGCAAGAACTTCATAGGTCATCGCAAAAATGAGTGGCATCAATATCCAACAAACAATACTACCAATCCACTTACTAAATTTGTCAATATTAATAATAGATTTTGCCATCCATGATGGCATATCGGTTGGCATTTTTCCTGATCCACCTCGCCTTTCGGCAATCATTTCATCAGAGATATCTAGTTTACCAGGTTCGTCTGCCATAAAATTTTAGTTAAAAAAATTAGAGCGGACTTTAAAGTCCGCTCTAAAAATCAAGATTAATTACTGATTACTTTAATGTTGCTGCGTGAGCCATTCCTAGCTTCGCATTAGACATTTGAGCACCACTCCAGAAAGGAACAGCAATATCAGCAAAGTTTTTCATTGAATTGTAAACTTCATTGAAAAATTTATTTTCTTTAGCATTCTTATTTAAAGATGCTTTTGCTGCAGCCATATATTCTGTGAAATAATCTGAAGGTGTATCTTCTAAAATTACCCCATGTTTAGTAGTAAGCTCTTGTAAAGCTTTACCATTCTCATAGATTCTGTAACTTAAAGATTTTGCTAATGAAGCATTAGCAGCTACTTCAAGTGACTTTTTCTCATGAGCGCTCATAGCATTATATGTTTTTCCAGTAATATAAAAGTCAGCATTTACGACTACCTGGTGTAAACCTTGTAAGTAATAATGCTTTAGTACTTTTTGGAAACCAAATGTTAAGTCTGGTTTTGGACAACACCACTCAGCAGCATCAATAGTTCCTGCTTCAAGAGCTGGAAGAATATCTCCACCACCCATTGCAACTGATGCTATACCAATGTCTTTATAAGTTTGTCCTGGAATTCCTGGAGGAGTTCTGAATTTATACTTTCTAAAGTCAGCCATATCTTTAATTGGTTTTGGAAACCAACCTAAAGCTTCTGGACCAACTGGTTGAATCATAAATCCTTTAATATCTCTTCCCATTTCTTTCCAAAGTTGATCGTATAATTCTTTACCCCCACCATACTGGAACCATGATAAGAATGCGATATTGTCGATACCTACTCCACCACCAGCAACTGGCGAACCAAATAACATAGCAGCAGGGTGATCACCTGACCAATAGTGTGTCCATGCGAAACCACAATCAATCAAACCTTTATCAACAGCATCTAAAGTTTCTTTAACTCCTACAACGGCACCTGCAGGTAAAATTTCAAATTTTAACGATCCAGATGTAAGTTCTGTTACTGTATCAGTAAAGTCCTTTAACATTTTAACTTCATCAGCTTTAGTGTTAAGAACTGTCTGACATTTTAGTGTTTTTGCAGCATTAGCACTAGATGCAAATCCAAGTACCAAAACAGTTGCAAACAACATTGAAATGATTTTTTTCATTATTTTTCCTCTTGTTAGTTAAATTTAACGATAACATACAATCAGAAAAACAAAGTTCGTACAAGTGACAATTGATTAATATGAGTGTAAAGATGAACAAATGAGATTTATAAAAAAAACTTTTCAACTCTAGATGGAAAACTTTGATTTTATAATTTTAGGAGCTGGATCTGCTGGATGTGTTTTAGCTAATAGGTTATCTGAAAATCCAAAAAATAAAGTTCTATTGATTGAGGCTGGTGGTAGAGATAATTATCCCTGGATACACATACCAGTTGGTTATTTCAAAACGATGCATAATCCTTCAGTTGATTGGTGTTATAAAACTGAGCCTGATGAAACAATGAATAATCGATCAATTCGTTATCCTAGGGGGAAAACTTTAGGAGGAAGCTCAGCTATTAATGGTTTGTTATATATAAGAGGTCAAAGTCGAGATTATGATGTTTGGCGTCAACTGGGTAATACTGGTTGGGGTTGGGATGATGTTCTGCCATACTTTATCAAAGCTGAGGATCAAGAACGTGGTAAAGATGATTACCATGGTGTTGGCGGGCCTTTGTCTGTTTCAGATCAAAGAATTCAGTTACCACTGTTAAATGAATTTCAAAATGCAGCAGAAGAGTTTGGTATTCCTAAAACGAAAGATTTTAATACTGGTGATAATCATGGGTGTGGATACTTTCAAGTTACTGAGAAAGATGGATTTAGGTGTAGTACTGCAGTTGGATATTTAAACCCAGTTAAAAATAGAAAAAATTTAAAGATTATTACTCATGCTCATGTAAAAAAAATTAATTTCGAAAATAAAACTGCTAAAAATATTGAGTACTGGCAAGAAAATGCTCTAAAAAAGGTTGCAGCTAACAAAGAAATAATACTCTCATCTGGGTCAATTGGATCGCCTCAGATTTTGCAAACTTCAGGGATAGGAAATTCAGAAAAATTAAAAGACCTTGGTGTAACTATGGTACATGAACTAAAGGGAGTTGGAGAGAATTTACAAGATCATTTAATGTTCAGACCGATTTACAAAGTTAATGGACTTAAATCATTAAATAAAAAAGTGAATAGTTTATTTGGTAAATTAATGATTGGTATAGAATATGTTTTTAATAGAAGTGGACCAATGACAATGGGTGCTAGTCAAATGTGTATGTTTGCTAAGAGTGATCCTTCTTTAGAATTGCCAGATCTTCAATGGCACGTGCAACCAATGAGTATGGACACTTTAGGTGCTACAAAAAATCACGACTTTCATGCATTCACACCTACTGTGTCAAATATAAGACCAACAAGTAGAGGTCACGTAAATATTATTAATAAAGACTCAAGAATTTATGCAAAAGTAAAACTCAACTATCTTTCAACTGACCATGATCGTATGGTTGCTGCAAAAGGTTTGAAACTTACAAGGAAAATAGTAATGGAGTCTGAAACTTTTAAAAAATATAAACCAGAGGAATATAGACCCGGTATTGATATTAATGACGATGAAGAACTTGTAAAAGCTGGATCAAATTATGCACAAACTATTTTTCATCCAGTTGGTACATGTAAAATGGGACAAGACGATATGGCAGTCGTTGATGAAAATCTTAAAGTAAAGGGATTAAATAATTTAAGAGTAATTGATGCATCTATAATGCCTAATATAACTTCTGGTAATACTAATGCACCTACAATTATGATTGCCGAAAAAGGTGCTGATATGATACTTAGAAGTTAATGCCCACTGATTTTATCACTCCAGAACAAATTACAATTTTAACACAAATTATCTTAATTGATCTTGTTTTAGCAGGAGACAATGCAATCATAATTGGAATGGTTGCATCAAAATTTCCTTTAGAACAAAGACGAAAAATTATTTTTTGGGGAATAGGTGGAGCAGTTGTCTTAAGGATAATCTTAACTTTATTAACTGCGTATTTATTACAAATTACAGGTTTAAGGTTAATTGGAGGTGTTCTTCTTCTCTATATTGTCTACAAACTTTATGTAGATGTCATAAAAGGTTCTGATCACGAAAGTGATATAAAGGTAGATAATTCCAGTTTCCTAAAAGCTATTTGGACAATCTTATTAGCTGATTTTACGATGAGTTTAGATAATGTTTTAGGAGTTGCAGGAGCAGCAGGAGACCATTATTACTTATTAATTTTTGGTCTTGTTTTATCAATTGTGCTAATGGCAACAGCAGCAACATTAATATCAAATTGGATAAAAAAATATAAATGGATTGCTTGGGCAGGATTATTAGCAATTTTAATTGTTGCTATTGAATTGATTTATACTGATATTAAAATATTATTTTTATGATGTATCTTAAAAACTACAATTTAAAGAATAAAACTGCAGTAGTGACTGGAGCTGGAAAGGGACTTGGTAGAGCATGTGCTATAGCGCTTGCTGAAGCTGGTGCTAATTTGATCATCATAAGTAGAACAAAAAAAGATTTGGATGAAGTTTCAAAAAAGATAAAAAAAATAAAGTCAAAATGTAAATCTTATGTATGTGACATCACAAATTATAATCAAATTAAAGAGATAATTAATAAACAGTCAAAAATAGACATACTGATTAACAATGCAGGCAATAATATTCCAGAACATTTTACCAAAGTTAAAACAAAAAATATGGAGTATTTGGTTAAGATAAACACGATGGCAACTTTTAATCTAGCTCAATTATGTGCTTTAAAAATGATTAAGTCCAAAAATAGAAAAAAAATTGGCGGTGCGATTGTAAATATGTCTTCTCAAATGGGTCATGTTGGTGGTCCTATTAGAAGTGTTTATAATATGACTAAATTTGGCTTAGAAGGCTTAACAAAAGGAATGTCGATTGATCTAGCTAAATACAACATAAGGGTAAATACTGTTTGCCCAACTTTTGTTGTTACTCCAATGACAAGTAAATTTTTGAAAAGTAAAAAGTTTAAAAAAGAGGTTTTGGGCAATATTCCCTTGGGAAAATTTGCTGAACTTTCAGATGTAGCAAGCGCAGCCGTATTTCTTGCATCTGATGCAGCGTCAATGATTACTGGAACTTCTTTATTAGTTGATGGCGGATGGACTGCAAAATAATATCAAGATTATTTTTTTTAATAATCTTTTTTATATCAACTCATTCAAATGCTATCGAATTTAAAGGAAAATTTTTACAGGGTCATTATATTATAGGAATAACTGACCCCTCTTCAAAAATAATTATAGATAAAAAAGAAGTGAAAGTTTCTAAAGATGGTTATTTTGCTTTTGGTATTGATAGAGATAGAAAATTTGATTTAACTATTACTAAAATAACAAACGGAAAAAGTGAAAAAATAATTAAAAAAGTTATTAAAAGAAAATACAACATTCAGAGAATAGATGGCTTAGAAGAAAGTAAAGTTACACCACCTGAGTCAGTTTACAAAAGAATAAAAGAAGAAAACAACAGAATTGGAAAAGCTAGAGCTATCAATTCTGATTTACCTTTTTTTAAAAACCAATTCATTATGCCTGTAAAAGGAATTATTAGTGGTGTTTACGGAAGCCAAAGAATTTTGAATGGTAAACCCAAGTGGCCTCACTATGGAATTGATATAGCAGCAAAAAAAGGAACAATGATTAAATCATCGGCATCTGGGGTTGTAACAATGGCGGAGGATAATCTTTATTATACTGGCGGTACAATTATAATGGATCATGGACACGGAATTTCAACAATTTACTCTCATCTAGAAAATGTGATGGTATCTGTTGGTGACCAAATTAATCAAGGAGATATAATTGGTACGGTTGGATCAACTGGTAGATCTACAGGCCCTCACCTAGATTTTAGGGTAAATTGGTTTCAAACTAGACTTGATCCAATGTCTTTATTGAATTAGCAAAATTTATCTAAATGATGACAAGACTTAAAAATTTTTTGTTAAAGAGTAAATGGGGTAAA
This sequence comes from uncultured Pelagibacteraceae bacterium, assembly GCA_902523895.1. Lineage (GTDB taxonomy): Bacteria > Pseudomonadota > Alphaproteobacteria > Pelagibacterales > Pelagibacteraceae > Pelagibacter. Next base: position 11,983 of record CABZAZ010000006.1, read on the forward strand.
TATATTCTAGTTGGAGGATTTACTTTCTTTTTGATAAAAGGTTTGATTTGGTTGATAGTTTTCTTTATAGCTGGTTTTAGTTTGATAAACTTTGGATCATAAAATATAGTTTATTAATAAAAAAAATAATTCAAAAATATGAGCACATTAATTGAAAGAACTTCAAATAAATTAGTAAAAGCTTTTCTTAAAAATAAGATTATCGCACCATTGCCTAGAAGATTTACAAAAAAACTGACTGAGGCAAACAAATTTAGAATGCTTTGTGAGAGTAAAGTTAAAAAACCTATAATTGGTTACAAGGCTGGAGGAACTGGAATTCCAGTGATGAAAAAGTTAAAGGAAAAAGAGCCATTTTATGCATCAGTTTATAAAAATAATTTTTTGAAAAGCGGTAAAAGTGTCAAGATTAGCAAAACTACTTTTGGTATTGAGTTAGAGGTTTGTTATCTAATTAAAAGATCTTTTTTTAATTCAAAAGGTGTAATTACGATGAGGAATATTTCAAAATTTATTTCTCATATGGCTCCTTGTATAGAAATCGTTGGTTATAGACAAAGAAAAAAAGGAATAACTTCGTTTGGAGATTTATGTAGTGATTTTGGGGCTAATGTAAAATTTTTGATCGGTCAAAAGAAAAAATATAGAAAAATTAACATTGGAAATTTAAAAACAAATATTTCAAACAAAAATACAAAACAGAATATTAATGGTAATACTAGTGCAGTTTTTATTAATCCATTAAACTCATTAAGGTTTGTTTTAAATAAATTAAAAAAAGATAAAGTTAATCTGAATAAAAATTTTTATGTATTTACAGGTTCAACTGTAGGAGTTGTTCCCATAGGCAAAGGTCTTTATCAAGGTAAAATTGATAAGCTCGGTTCTGTTAAGACAATAATAAGATAAAAGTGAAAACATTAATATTATTATCTTTAGTAATTGTTATTGCTTGGGTTTTGTTCAGGCCAATAACGAAAAAAGAGTTAGATCGATATAATGGTAAAGATAATTGGCCTATGGATTTACATTAAGAATCTAAAGAAGGCTGCTTCTTCATGTCTTCTTTTTTAATACCAGCCACTCTTACTGGCTTTTTCATAGCATCTCTTCTAAATGGTTCACCAAGCTCTTGATTTAGAATTACTTCTATAAATGTAGTGATACCTTTTTTTTGATCCTCACAAGATTGCTTGATTGCGGCAGTTGTTTCCTCCATTGATTTAACTGTTACTCCTTTTAAACCACAAGCATCAGCTACCTTCGCATAACTCAACTCAGGATCTAATTCAGTTCCAACGAAATTATTATCAAACCAAAGAGTTGTATTTCTTTTTTCTGCACCCCATTGATAATTTCTAAAAATAACCATTGTAATTGCTGGCCACTCCTCACGAGCACAAGAACTCATCTCATTCATGCTAATTCCAAAAGCTCCATCTCCCGCAAAACCAATTACAGGTGTATCTGGGCATCCAATCTTTGCTCCAAGTATTGATGGAAAACCATAACCACATGGACCAAACAAACCTGGTGCTAAATATTTTCTTGGTTTTTCAAAAGTTGGATAAGCATTTCCTATTGCACAATTATTTCCAATATCACTTGAAATAATTACATCTTCAGGCATTCCAGCTTGAATTGCTCTCCAAGCTTGTCTTGGTGACATTCTATCTTTATCTCTCTCTCTTGCTTCTTTGTTCCAGACTGTTCCTTCATCATCATCTTCATGATCTAGACTAGATAATTTTTGTAACCATGCAGATTTTGTTTGATGAATTAAGTCTTTTCTTTTTTGTCTATCCGTATCACCTGCATTAGATGATAATTTATCAAATATTTGTTGCGCAACTAATTTTGCATCTCCACTTATTCCAACAGTTACTTTTTTAGTTAAACCAATTCTATCAGGGTTAATGTCCACTTGGATAATGCTTGCTTTCTTAGGCCAATAATCTATGCCATACCCTGGAAGTGTTGAAAATGGGTTTAGTCTTGTCCCTAGAGCCAAAACAACATCTGCTTTTGAAATTAATTCCATTGCAGCTTTTGACCCATTATATCCTAAAGGTCCTACAGCTAATGGATGGCTTCCTGGAAAACTATCATTGTGTTGATAACCAGAACAAACTGGAGAGTCTAATTTTTCTGCAAGTTTTTTTGTTTCTTCAATTGCACCACCGATTACAACTCCTGCACCAGATAAAATAACTGGAAACTTTGCATTTGATAAAAGTTTTGCAGCTTTATCTATAGCTTCTGCTCCTCCACCTTGTCTTTCTAATCTTACTATTGGTGGTAATTCTATATCAATAACCTGCGTCCAATAATCTCTTGGAACATTAATTTGCGCTGGCGCTGAGCCTCTTATTGCTTTTTCAATTACTCTATTTAAAACTTCAGCCATTCTTGATGGGTCTCTAACCTCTTCTTGGTAACAAACCATATCTTTAAATAAATTCATTTGCTCTACTTCTTGAAAGCCTCCTTGACCCATAGTCTTATTTGCTGCCTGAGGTGTTACTAATAATAATGGTGTATGGTTCCAGTAAGCAGTTTTAATTGGGGTTACTAATCCAGTTATGCCTGGCCCGTTTTGTGCAATGACCATAGACATTTTACCTGTAGATCTTGTATAACCATCGGCGATTAGTCCACCATTTGTTTCATGAGCTACGTCCCAAAAAGTAATCCCTGCATCAGGAAAAATATCAGAGATAGGCATGAATGCTGAACCTATTATTCCAAAAGCATGTTCGATGCCGTGCATTTGTAAAACTTTTACAAAAGCTTCTTCTGTAGTCATTTTAGTCATTAATAGAACCTTTCTAATCTAGCAAATGTAATAATTTTTTATAAAACTATTTCTTAATTGTCGCGATTAATATATAAGATTTTTGAAAATTCAAACAAACAAATCGACACGATATAATGGCTACTGACATCATAATTCATGATAAAAAGGATAATGTAGGGGTTGTGGTAATCGAAAAAATAACACCAAAACAAGACTGTAAATGCTGGATTATGGAGGATGATAGCTCAACAGATATTCAATCAATGGATGAAATACCATTGGGTCATAAAATTGCTATGACGGACTTAAAAGAAGGAGACACAATTTTAAAATATGGTCATGACATAGGAAAAGTGGTTAAATCCATAAAAAAAGGTGAACATGTACATGTTCATAACGTAAAAACAAAAAAGTGGTAAATTGATGGAAATTCCAAAAGGTTTTTTAGGTTACAAAAGAGAAAATGGAAGAGCGGGAACTAGAAATCACGTAATTATCTTACCAGTAGATGATATTTCAAATGCTTGCGCAGAAGCAGTCGCAAACAACATAAAAGGAACTATTGCATTACCTCATTCATATGGACGATTACAGTTTGGAGCAGATTTAGAATTACACTTTAGAACAATGATAGGCACTGGAAGTAACCCAAATGTTGCTGCGGTAATTGTAATAGGTATTGAACCAAAGTGGACTAAAAGAATTGTAGATGGAATAGCAAAAACTGGAAAACCTGTAGAAGGTTTTCACATTGAAAGAACGGGTGATATTGGAACTGTTATGAAAGCATCCAAAAAGGCACAAGAATTTGTAATGTGGGCTTCAGAAAAACAAAGAGAAGAATGTCCGATAAGTGATTTATGGATTTCAGTAAAATGTGGAGAGTCAGACACTACTTCAGGTCTTGCATCAAATCCTACAGTTGGAAACTTAATGGATAAACTTGAGCCACTTGGTGTTCATTTGTGTTTTGGTGAAACTTCAGAGCTAACTGGAGCTGAAAAAGTTTGTGCAACTAGAGGTGCTACAAAAGAAGCTTCAGATAAATTTATGAAAACTTGGAGTGCATATAATGATTTTATATTGAAAGAGGCAACAGATGATCTTTCAGAGAGTCAACCAACTGCTGGAAACATTGCTGGAGGCTTGACAACTATTGAAGAAAAAGCATTTGGAAATTTTCAAAAAATTGGTGATTGTAAATTTATAGATGTTTTAGAGCCAGCAGAAGAGCCAAAGAAAGGTAAAGGATTATACTTTATGGATACTTCTTCAGCTGCAGCAGAGTGTGTAACACTACAAGCAGCAGCAGGGTTTAATATTCATCTATTTCCTACCGGCCAAGGTAATATTGTTGGAAATCCCATAGAACCAGTCGTTAAATTAACTGCTAATCCATTAACTGTTAAAAGTATGGGTGAACATATTGATTGTGATGTATCGAAAATTCTTTCAAGAGAAATGAATTTATCAGAAGCGGGAGATAAACTTATTGAGACGACTCTAAGAGTTGCTAATGGAAGATTAACCTGCGCAGAAGCTTTAGGTCATAAGGAATTTGTTATGACTAAACTTTATAGAAGCGCATAATCATTTAATAAAAATGTTTTTTAGAAATTACTTGGTGTTTATGCCAGGTATAATCCTTGCATTTATCCTTTATTCTCTCTCACAAGGTTTTAATAACATTATTGGAATTGAACTCCTCGGATATAACAAAAGTCCAATATCAACTGCAATGATTGCAATAATATTAGGAATTTTTTTTGGTAATTTTTTTGAAATTAGGGAAAGCTTCCAAAGAGGTTTGGATTTTAGCAGAGATTATATCTTAAAACTTGGAATAATCTGCTTAGGTATACAATTAAAACCATTTGAGTTTTTAGAATTTGGAAAAATAGCGATTCCATTGATAGCAATTTGTATTGTCAGTGTCTTAATTGTAATAAAGCTATTAATTAAAAAACTTCGAATACCTACTAGGATGGCTTACTTAATATCAATTGGTAGTACTGTTTGTGGTACTACAGCAATCATGGCAACTGCACCAATAATAAAAGCTAACAGAAGTGAGATTTCTTATGCAATTGCAAATATTACTTTATTCGGAATATTATCAATGTTGTTATACCCCTACTTTGCGAATTTTTATTTTGAGGGAAACTCATTATTTGCAGGTCTTTTTTTAGGAACCGCAATACATGAAACGTCACAAGTTGCTGCAGCTGGGTTAATATATGATCAACAGTTCAGTAGTCCTGAAACATTAAATATTGCAACTGTCACAAAACTTATAAGAAATACTTTTTTAATAGTTATGATTCCCCTTTTTGCTTTGCTTTATTATAGGGGTGTAGTTAAAGAAAAAAGTTACTCTATTTTAAAAATATTCCCCTATTTTATATTAGGTTTTATTGGAATGATAGTTTTAAGAAATTTTGGTGATGAAGTTTTCTCCACAAATAATAACTGGATTGAAATAATAAATTTAGTCAAATCTATTTCTAAAATTTTATTGACTATGGCTATGGCTGCTATAGGCCTATCAACTAACTTAAAAGATATGAGGAATATGGGTTATAAACCTTTTGTTGTTGGATTTGTAGCGATGTTAACCGTTGGTATTGTGAGTATTATAACAATTGAAATGTATCTTAGATTTTTTATTTAGTTTGTTTTGCTGTTTTATCAAAATATTTTTTTCTAAACTTTGAAATTGATCTTCTAATAAATGCGGCAGCAATTCCTAGAATAACAGCAAACAATATAGAAAATAATCCATAAAAAAATGGCATATCCTCAGAAAACTCTTTAATAAATTTTGAGAAAAAGTTTAAGTCTGGGGATCCAATAGAAGCTAACTCTTTTTGTAACTCTTCGGCAAAAAAAGTATCGTAAGCTATTACAATACCAACAATTAATAATAAAATTGCTAACAAGGCTTTTAGTCCAGAACTGTCAATCTGTTCTCCGAGCTTTTGACCTACTTGAACTCCAACTATTGATCCTACAACTAACATTAAAACTAACATTAAATCAATTGATCCATAATTAATTGAGTGAAGAAATGTAACTATCACACTAACAAAAATGGTTACAAACAAAGAAGTTCCAGGCACTAATTTTGTTGGCATTTTAATAATATAAATCATTGCTGGTACCAGAATAAACGCACCACCAATACCCATGATTGCAGCGATAAAACCAACAATTAAACCAATAAAAATTGGTGTAAATATACTTTCGTATAATTTAGATTTTGGAAATCTCATTCTAAAAGGAAGTCCGTGAATCCAATAATGTACATGTAATTTTTTCTTCTCAACAATATTTTTTTTGGCTTTATCAATTTCGCCCAAGCTTTCCACTAGCATCAGAGTTCCAATTATTGCAAGAATGTACATATAGGCTAAAGAGATTACTGTATCTATTTTCCCAATATCTTTAAAATATGTGAATGTTAAAATACCCAATATAGTTCCTATTGTTCCACCAATAACAATCATTAATCCCATTTTATAATCCAAAGTATTTTTTAACCAATGAGTGGTAGATCCAGACACAGAAGTTGCTAAGATATTGTTAGCCTCATTCGCTACAGCATAAGCTGGAGGAACACCCATAAAGATTAAAAAAGGTGTCATTAAAAAACCACCTCCTACTCCAAACAAACCTGAGAGAACACCAACAATGGCACTAAGCAAAAGTATTTCAACTGGATTAATAAAGACTTGGGCTATAGGTAAAAATACATCCATCAAATATAAAAACTTAAAATATTACTTATTTAAAAGTAATAAAAGTTCCAACTAAGATAACACCCCAACATGCAGCTATAGCTGAAAAAATTCCAGTTTTAATAAAAGTTGATTTTTTATTAGCTATGATATTTGGAATTTTTAAATTTGAAAGATGCATCTAAGTCACTGAATACACCCAGCAAAAAAATTGTCAAACTATAATTAGTAAATTGTTGCTCCAAAAATTTTGATCTCGTCATCCTCAACCCCAAGTACCAATCTCCCTAGGAACTCCCCAGGTATTTCCTTGTTGGTCTGTTTGATTAATACTGTTATGTGCTCACCACGTCTTAAAGTTCCAAAGGGTTTATAAGTTTCCTCTAAATTTGTAATAATTTTATTGTTTGCCCATTGTTTACCTAGCTCAACTTCATTTGCTCCAAATAGCATCTGTGTTGAAAAATCTTTGGTAAAACCTCCATAATCCTTCATATTCGAGGCTCGTACTAAATTTTCCCAAAAGGGCTTGCCGATCTTAAAAATCTCTTCATCTGACTTTGATAAAAGATCCATAAATGTTTTTAATATAAATTAGGATGCCTTCTTTTTCTCTTTTTCATCTACTATGTGATAAACCGGAACTTTTTCTAGAGTAAATTTTCCAGTTTTAGGATCTCTTCTTGAAACTGTCAAACAATGCCAATTTTCATCGTCTAATTTCATATGATCTCCTCGATAATAATAACCTGGCCACCGAGTTTCTTCCCTAAACAAAGTATGCTCAGTCACACATTGTGATGTCAAAGCTCTATGTTTTAACTCCCAAGCCCTCATCAATTGATGATAATCTTCTGCACCAACGTGCTCTAAATCCTCTTGTAACCAAGTTAAAAGTTCTAAAGCCTTTTTTAGTAAATTTCCGTTAGTCATATAGTTTGAGGTAATACCCCCAACGTATTCATCCATAATCTTCTGAAGTCTTTGTAATCCTTGTATTGGCGAAATATAACTTGGTGAAACTGTTCCTCCAGTTATCTCGTTCTGAGCAACTGTATATGTTTCTAAGGGTTTGTAGACAGCTTTTTTAAAATTATCACATTGTTTATCTGTAACATTAATGCCTTCAGCTTTTTTATCTTCAATATATTTTACTGCTGCTTTTGCTGCTAATCTACCCTCTGTAAAGGATCCTGATGAAAATTTATGTGCACTGCCACCCACTGTATCTCCTGCACCAAAAAGTCCATCAATTGTTAACATTCTGTTATAACCCCAGAAATATTCTGGTGGAGACAAATCTTCAGGTCCACTAACCCATGCTCCTGAACATGTTGCATGTGATCCCATAACGTAAGGTTCAGATGTTGTTAATTCAGGATTTGTATACTTTGGATCAATATTTTGTGATGCCCAAACAACAGCTTGTCCAACTGTCATACCCAAAAAGTTTTCCCACCCAACTGTTTCTAAATGTGGATCTTGAAAAGCTTCTTTAGTAACCATGTGGATCGGTCCGCCACCGGCAGCCACTTCTTGTATAAATGCGTGGTTTCTTAAACAAGTAGGTGTTGGATGATGATCAATATATTCACCAACTAATTCTTTAGTTTGATCGTACCATTTTTTTTCATAATTTTCGCCATTAGCATTTTGTGTATATGTTTTTAAATGTAAAAAATATGCTCCAACAGGTCCATAACCATCTTTAAATCTACACAAAACAATTCTATTTTCCATTTGAGTCATCTTTGCGCCTGCAGCAATAGGTAGTGCATATGCAGATCCATTACTCCATGGTGCATACCAAGTTCTTCCCATACCTTCTCCAACCGCTCTTGGTTTGAAAATATGCGATGCACCACCTGCAGCAACAATAACTGCTTTAGCTCTAAATACATGAAAGTCTCCTGTTCTCATATTAAATCCAACAGCTCCACCAATTCTATTTTCTTGAGCCTCATCCATTAATAAATGAGTAACCATTATTCTATTATAAATCTTATCTGCAGATTTTTTTGCTGCCTCAGCAACGATTGGTTTATAGCTTTCACCATGTATCATGATTTGCCATTTACCTTCCCTTAAGTATCTTCCAGTTTTTTCATTTTTCATCATTGGGAGACCCCACTCATCAAACATGTGAACAGTTGAGTCTACATGACGAGCCATGTCATAACCTAAATCCTCTCTAACCATTCCCATTAAATCGTTTCTGGCATATCTAACATGGTCCTCAGGTTGATTTTCATCCCATTGCATACCCATGTAACAATTGATTGCATATAAACCTTGTGCGACTGCACCACTTCGATCAATATTTGCTTTTTCAACACAAATAATTTTTAAATCTCTTCCCCAATGTCTAGCCTCGAATGTTGCTCCAGTACCAGCCATTCCACCACCAACAACTAATACATCACATTCCTCATAATGTGTTTTGTGCTTAGCCATTAATAATAAACACCTTTTTTAAAAGATTCTTTTGGAACTGATGGTAATTCTTTATTAGTATTTAAACCCTCTGGCTCACTATATAATCTTTGTGAATTAATTTCTCCTTGGTTAGGAGTGTCACCTTCAGCAAGTTTAGGAATAAATTTACCCCAAGGTTTTGTTGTTATTGGGGATACGAAATTTTTTTCTGTTCCATTTCTAAATTTGATTTTCCAAGATATGGTTCCTTTTTCTTCTTCTCTTCTAACTCTCACACTGTGACCCATAGGAGCAAAATCAGCATACCCTCTTACGTCAATTGCATGATTAGGACATGCTTTAACGCATGAGTAACATTCCCAACAAAAATTTGGTTCAATGTTTTTTGCTCTTCGAATATTTTCATCTATGTGCATGATGTCCGAAGGACATATATCTACACAATGTCCACAACCATCACATCTTGTCATATATACAAAAGTTGACATAATTTATTTTTCTCCTTTTTTTAATAACATATTAATAGTGTTTTGGCTCTTCTCTTTTTATACCTAAGCCAAATTGCTCAGGGGCATCTGCTGGTGGGGGAAGATTGTCTCTTGAACCATCAGCCTCAGCTAGATTTTTTTGTATTGCTGCTCCAGGTTTGTAGAACATATGGGCAAATTTAGACCAATAAACACCACCAAATAAAATTAAATTTGATGAAACAAATAAAGTTAAAAACAAATATGATAATCCCATTTGTCCGATAAATTGAGTGTAAGACCATGCTAACCCAAAAGTTGAACATGCAAGTAAAGCTAAAACAAATAAATCAGCTTTAATGATTCTGTACCAAGGATGAGCTTCCGCTGATACGTCTACTCTTAAAAAAAACCAAAACCAATACCCGCCCAAGCAAGTTAATATTGCTCCTGCATGCCAGATAAACGACCAAGTTTGAGAAGTTGGTTTATCAGTACCTGTGTAACAAAAAACTAAAACAGCTGAAGACACCCAAAATAAAATTGTCCCGTACATTCCTAGAACATGGGCCAGTCTTCTTTTACCAAAACCTAATTCAGATGTAGTGCCAATATCGACAACTGTTGTTTTAGCAATCACAGAAACTTTTTCTCCAACACCTAGTTCTTTTGTTGCTGATAGTTTTGCTTTTTTTGCGTTATTAAAAAAATAAGTCAGATTTTTATGATGTATCATTTGAATAATAGTTCCAACTGCAATCAACAAAACCATTGCAATAATAAAAGATTGCATAGCAAACGGTGAAACGGTTTCTGATAAAATTGAAAATGGATTGTTGCTTAACATTTCCGCCTTTTGTTAAATTTTGAATTAATTTTACAGTTTTATATATAGTTGAATTTATAGTTCAACCTCAAACTAGGGTCAATTTGTCTTTTATAACAGGCTAATTATTTCTTTTATAATGTTGTTTGTTTGGAATGACCGATCGTACTCCACCCTGAGGATTATCTACATCTCCTTCTCTTCGGGGAATCAGATGAAAATGACAATGTAAAATAGATTGACCAGATACGATTCCTATATTCGTGCCTAGATTAAATCCTTTAACTAATGGATCCTTATCGATTATTTCTTTTTTTACAATTTTTAAAAGATCATTACAGGCAACCAATTCATCATTGGATAAATCAAAATAATCTTTTATGTGTCTTTTAGGTATAATCAAACAATGATGTTCTGAAACTGGATACGAGTCATAACTTGCATATGCCAGTTCATTTTCATGAGCACATCCACTTTTTTTAACATTACAAAATAAACAAGGATTGTTTGGGTCTTTCATTTGCTAAAATCTATAAGAATTACATTTATTTATAACTGCATCATATTGTTTTGATAGAAACTTGAATTTTTTAAGGTTTTTTCTTTTCCATTTAAGCTCATTTATAGTTTTAACTGAAGTAACACCTTTGCCAGATCCTATTAATAATATTTCATCATAATTTTTTATTTCTTTAAGAAAAATATCTTTTTTAATTATCTTTCTTATTTTTGTTTTGAAAAATTTATAAGTATTTCCCTCATAATAATCTTTTTTGGGAGTAAAAAATTTTTGATCTTTAACAAATAATAAATTTGAGGTTCCAGTTTCCAATAATTTCTTATTAGATACCAATGCAATATCTGATTGGGAGTTATCCATTTTAGATAAATAAGATAAGATCTTTTTGTATTTAAGATTTTTGAACTCTGGTTTTTCTCTTTTTAATTTTACTAATCTCAAATTAAAATTTAATTTTGGTTTAACTCTTTTCCTTAAAGATATTGAGATAACTTTTTTATTTATAGCAATTCTCAATAGATGATTGTATTTCCTCTTTTTGGATAAATTTTTATTAATTATTTTTAAAATATCTGACTTTAATGATTCCTTTTTTATTTGATATTTTTTTAATGATAAAATTAAGTTTTTTAAATGATTATCAAAGAATAAAATTTTTGCTGGTTTACCAAAAATCCACATCGTTGTGAAAATTCCATGATCCCCCCAAAGATCTTGGAATTCTATTTGTTTTAAATCTTTAAGCTGATAAGATTTTTTTAATAAGTAAGTTACCATTGATAGTTAAAAAAGATTCTGGGTGAAATTGAAATCCATAAATTTTTTCCTTTTGATTTTCAAATGCCATTGCGACTTTTGAATTTAAACATCTCATAGTTATCTCAAAATTATTAGATTTAAAAGGTTCTTTTAATTTTAAAGAATGATACCTGCCAACTTTAAATATTTTTCCTTTGTTGAATAAAGATTTGTTGGTGATTACTTTTATATTTGATTGAAAACCATGATAAATTTTTTTTTGTTCAACAATTTTTGCACCCTCACAAAATAAAATATGTTGAAATCCTAAACAGATACCTATTATTTTTTTTTTACCTTTATATTTTTTATAAATTTTTGAAGTTATTGGATAATTTTTAGGATTACCTGGTCCAGGTGAAAAAATTATTGTTGATGCTTGCTTAATTCTATTTTCGCTAACTTTATCATAGTTATCACACTCAACTTTATCAAACAAAGCAAATTGATGAACTACATTATGAGTAAAGGAGTCGTTATGGTCAATTACATAAATCATTTGAATAAATCTATTAACGCCTTAGCTTTAAGAAAATTCTCATTAAACTCATGATTGGCATTACTATCGACAACAACCCCAGAGGCAACTGAAATTTCAGATATATTTTTAAAATTTAGAATTGAACGTATAATTATGTTAAATCTCATATCACCATTGAATTTTATGTAGCCAAAGCTACCTGTGTAAATATTCCTATTTTCTTTTTCCTGATTATTTAAAAGATTAAGCGTATTTATCTTTGGACACCCAATAACTGAACCACCAGGCATCATTGCTTTAATTATTTCAAAATTATTTATATTCTTTTTTAATTTTCCTCTAATTAAGCTAACATAATGAAAAAGGTCTTTATATTCCTCAACGATTTTTTGTTTAGACAATTTTACTGAACCAACCTTACAAATTCTTGATAAATCATTTCTTTCCATATCAACAATCATATTATGCTCTTTGGTTTCTTTTAAATTTTTTCTAAAATAATTTAATGCTTTTATTTTATTTAACTGCTTAGTTTTTTTTACGGTCCCAGCTATTGGTTTTGTAGATATGTTGCTTCCTTTTTTTATAACTAAAGTTTCTGGGGAACAGCTAATAATTGAATAATTATTATCTTTAATCATAAAAGCCTCTGGGGCTAGATTGGTATCAGATAACCTTGAAAAAAAATCTAACGGATTGATTTTTGACTTTGTTTTATATTTAGTGCAAATTTTAATTTGATATGTCTCGCCACTCTTTATCTTTTTCTTAAATTTATTGAATATTTTTGTATAATTTTTTCTATTAATATTAATTTTGAAGTTTCCACATTCAAAATTTTTTATATCATAATTTAACTTGTTACTGAGTTTAATCTTTTTTTCTGGTTTATAAAAAATACCCTTTGGAAAGTTAAAATTTTTTTGTTTAGGGACTTTTATACCAATCAGATTATTTAATAACTCATATCCAAAAAAACCAATGAAAAGATCTGTGTTGGTTGATTGTTTTTTATTTTTTTTTGTTAAAAAACTTTTAATATTTTTATTATTTAAAATTATTTTTTTTGAAAAATCGGTGTAAAGATCAAAGCCATTCTGAGATTTATAAATAATGTAAGGTTTCCCTGATAAATGTATTTTTTTTAATTGATTTGTTCTATTCAATTTATTCTGTTTTTAATCTTAAAACTGGTTCTTCTTTTATTGGTAAATGAATTATTGCTGCAAAAACAGATAAAGCAATTGCTAAATACCACGCATAGTCATATGACCCATAAGTATCGTGAAATAAACCTCCAAGATATGCACCAAAAAACGAACCAATTTGATGACTTAAAAAAACTATTCCATATAACAAGCCCAAATATTTTGTTCCAAAAAGATGAGCAACTATCCCGCTAGTAGCCGGTACTGTCGATAACCAGAGGAACCCAAAACTTGCCCCAAATATAAATGCTGCAATATTGCTAGCTGGGGTAAATATAAAGAATATAATTGAAACTCCTCGCAAAAAGTAGATTGCACTTAATATTATTTTTTTACTCATTTTTGCAGAGAGATAGCCACTTAATAAAGAGCCAAAAATATTGAATAACCCAATTAAAGATAAAATAGCTGCAGCAGTCCAATCCTCAAGACCTCTATCTATTACATACTTAGGAACATGAGTTCCAACTAAAGTAATATGAAATCCACAAACAAAAAAACCAGATACAAGTAAAATATAACTTTTTGTTTTGAATGCTTCATTGAGTGCTTCAGAAAACGATTGGTCTGATGTTTTTTCTACATTTTCAGTTGCAGATGGAGATCTTACGAAGTAAGCGGCTACTAAACCAGCGATTAAAAGCATTCCGAAAACGAATAAAGTATAATTCCATCCGAATTCATTTAGAGAGTAACTTGTGAAAATTGGAGACAAAAAGTAACCAAACGATCCAACAGCAGTCACGAAACTCATTGCAATAGTTCTTGTAGATAAAGGAAAGTGTTTTCCAACAATAGACATTGGAATACTAATTGCAGTTCCGCCTAGTCCAATTCCAATTAACAACCCCATGTGTATTTGAAAAAAGATTCCTGTATTAGGTCCTGTATATAAAAAGAATATTCCAGCTGCATAAAAAATAAATGCTGAAATAATTGCTATATGGCCACCATACTTATCTGCAATAGCGCCAAAAATAGGTCCGGTTAATCCCCACAGTAACATCTGCATTCCTATCGCAAAACCAAATGCTGTATTGCTTATTTTGAGACTTTCATTGAAATCCATAAAAAACAAACCAAAGGTTTGTCGTACACCAAGAGAAATTAAAACAACAAAACAAGCCGCAAATAATGTGATTAATGCTGTTCTTGATTTAAAAAATTTTTCTGTACTCATTTCAAATGTCTTAATGCTTGTTTAATATCAGCAATTAAATCATTTGGATCCTCAAGACCTATATGAAATCTAACTAAATGTTCATTCTTTGCTAAATTCATGAATTTTCTATTTCCTGTTTCCCTAAATTCTTGATGTAAAACCAAACTCTCAAAACCTCCCCAACTATAACCATATCCGAATAATTTAAGTGAATTTACAAATTTTTTGACAGAATTAATATTATTTGATTTTATTTTAAGCCCCATCAATCCTGAGGCACCAGAGTAATACTTTTTCCACATTCTAAAATTTAAGGAATTTTTCTTAAATGGATAGAGAAGTTTAATCTTTTTATTTTTTGATAAGAAAACTGCAATTTTTTTTGCATTTTCTCTATGTCTATCTAATCTAACATCTAAAGTTCTTAAACCTCTAGTAATTAAATAAGCATCATCAGGTCCCAATCTTAAACCCGTTATTTTTTCAGCTGCTTTCACTTTTTGGAAAACTTTTTTATTAACTGCTAGACTTCCACCCATTACATCAGAGTGACCGGAGTAATATTTAGTAGCAGATACAATAGACATATCAAAACCAAGTTTTATTGGTTTAAGATAGTAGGGTGTACCCCAGGTATTATCTATTGCTGTTAAAATTTTGTATTTTTTGGCAATTGAAACAATTTTTCCAAGATCTTGAAAATCAAAAGTATTGCTACCTGGATTTTCAACAAAAATTAATTTTGTTTTTTTTGTTATGCTTCTTTCTAAAGTTTTTAAATCATGTGGATTATAAAAAATTGTTTTAATATTAAATTCTTTTAAAAAATCTTGAGTTAAAACTCTCGTAGGACTGTAAACTGGATCCGCAGCAATAATTTCATCACCAGGTCTAACAACACTAAATATAGCTAAAAATACTGATCCAAAACCTGTAGGAGTGGTAAATACATGATAACTATCTTCAAGCTTAGTTAAAATCTTTTGTAAAATATAGGTTGTTGAAGTTCCTTGTCTTCCATAATCGTAATGACCGCCAACTGGATTTTTTTGGGCTTTTTTTTGAGTGTTTCTTATATGCTTCATTGATTTAAATATTATCGTTGAAGCTCTAACTACTGGTGGATTTACCGACTGATTGTGAAAATCTTTTGCAGTATGTTTTAAAAATGTCTTAAATGATTTTACCATAAAAAAATTGATAACTTTAAAGGACAATGCTATATCCCACACATAATTTCAATTAAATTATAACAGAAGGGAATAATGGGATATCCAAAAAAACATAGGGGCCGAAGAAAAATGGGCTCAAAAAAAAGAAGAGCTAGAAAAAAAAATAAAAAAAAATAGTTTAAACTAGTCTAGCATGTACATATACAAGGTTATTTCAAAAATAAGAGTTAATGCTTTCTCTTTGTTTTTTATTACATCAATAGCATTAATTGGTTCCTTATTCATTCATAACTATATTGTTAAATTTCAATATACATATTCAATTAAATACTCAGATTTTATGGTTGGTAATCCAGGAAATAAATTTTCACAAAATTGCGAACAATCAAATGGTTTTTGTATGGATTTACGAAATGAGTTTTATAAAAAGCATAAAAAATTGGACAAGTGTTTCAAATATGGAGTAATACAAAATTATTATGATGACGACAAACTCATTACTAATGACGAATTCGATAAAATAATAAGAGATACTCAATCTCAGTCAGATTATAACCCAAATATTAGTATTGAATTCGTAGTAGCAGATGTAATCAACAAAGCGTGTATAAAAAATAGCAGTTATTACCCAATCTACAAAATTTTTCCAAAATTATTTGACTATATAGCGGATCTTAAGTCTAAAGGATTAAATCTTGCATCGTCAGAAGAAGTGAACCCTTTTATTTATGGCGAGGTATCAATCAGTAACTTAGTTAAGAGATATCCAATCAATTATTTTTTTAAAACTTTGCTTTATATAAGCGTCATTTTAATGTTTTTATATTGGATTAATTTTAATAAAGCTTTTAAGAATATATTTAATCAAAATAATAATATTTTTTTTGTACTAGGAATTTTGTCAGCTATATTCTTGTTTTTTCATATATTATTTCTTGGTTCAACAATTGAAAATGAATTATTTAAAAAAGCTAGGCGTTTAATAATAGCTTTATTTATCTTATTTGAGACACTCGCTCAGATTTTTTTAGCTAAACAATTATTTTATAATAGAGATTTGTTAAACAAATACTGCCATAAATTTGTCATTTATGTAAAAATAATTTTTGTTTCTATTATTTTTTTAGTGACATTTGCTATAATTTTAATCTTATCATTTACAAATTTACCAAGTAATATCGATTACATTCTTGAATGGAATTATTTTCTCATTTTATTAATTTTTTATTTCTTTTCATCGATAATGTGGAAATCTAAAATTTAATCTTTAGATATCCAACCGCCGCCTAAAACTTTAAAACCAAATTTATCTTTATTATAAAAGACGCATGCTTGCCCTGGAGATATACCATCCTCATATTCTTTTAAATTAACTAAGGCTGTATTATCTTTATTAAAACTCACTTTTCCTTTTAGAAGTTTACCTGTTGATCTTACTTTAGCAAAAATATCATTTTTAAATTCCTCCTTTTTAACAAGTAAGTTAAGATCGTGAAGTTTAATATCTTTTTTTCCAAGACTATCTCGAGGACCAACAATGATTTCATTTTTTTCTGCATCAATTTTTAATACATATAAAGCATCTTTATCAGAGACTTTTATTCCTTTTCTCTGACCTATAGTAAAATTAATTATTCCGTCGTGTACTCCAATTACTTTTCCTTGTAAATTTTTAATATTTCCTTTTTTTAATGAGTCAGGTCTAAATTTTTGAATTACGGAAGCATAGTCGCCATTGGGTACAAAACAGATATCTTGACTATCTGGTTTATCTGCAACATTAAGATTTAGTTTTTTTGCTATGGATCTTGTCTCATCTTTAAGCATGCCTCCTAATGGAAATCTTAAATAATTTAATTGTTCTCTAGAAGTATTAAATAAAAAATAACTTTGGTCTCTATTTTCATCGATAGCTCGATACATATTAGTTTGATTGTCAACAGTAACGCTTTTTACATAATGACCAGTAATTAATGCATCTGCCTTAAGATCTTTCGCAACTTCAAATAAATCTTTGAATTTTACAGTTTGATTACATTGCACACAAGGAATAGGAGTTTCGCCTTTTAAATAACTATCAACAAAGTTATCAATTACTCCTTGTTTGAACTTGTTTTGATAATATAGAATTTTGTGTTCAATATCTAATTTTTGGGCGACTCTTTTTGCATCCATTATATCCTGACCTGAGCAGCACTGTTTTGATGCAGCAACCTCTTTACCATCATCGTAAAGTTTTAAAGTTATACCAATAACTTTGTAACCATCTTTTTTCATCATTCCAGCAACTGTAGATGAGTCCACTCCACCTGACATTGCAACAACAACCGTTGTTTCTGACGGATTTTTTTTTAGACCAATAGAGTTTAAATTATTATTCATTTGATGGTATTTATACTTATTTCTAATATAAGTTAAATTAAATGATTTTTGATTTTGAACCAGGCGACAAAGTTTTCAATCCAGCAAATAAAGATTGGGGAATAGGACAAGTTCAATCAATAATCAAAGGTAAAATTACTGTTAATTTTCAAAATGTTGGTAAAAAAGTAATAAACTCTGAAAATATAGAATTAAAAAAAATAAATGACTCAAAGTGATATTAAAAAAATTGTTGAGAATCTAATTCAAACTTTTTTAGATGCAGGGAAAATTTCTATAGATCTTAGGAAAAAAGGTCTTACTAAAGAAATAAAATCCGATAATACACCTGTAAGCAATGGAGACTTAGAAGTTAACAAAATTTTGAGTAAAAAAATATTAAGCTTAACGCCAAATATCCCGATAGTATCTGAGGAGACATCAGAAAATAAATCAAAAAATAACCTGGAAAATTTTTGGTTAATCGATCCAATCGATGGAACTTATGATTATATTAATGATCTGGATGAATTTACAATTAATGCAGGATTAATAATTCAAAAAAAACCTGTTGCTGGATTAATTTATGCCCCAGCAAAAAATAGAATGTTTTATTCTTATGGAAATAATTTTTCTTTTGAATTAATTAATGGAGAACCAATTAAATTAGATAACTCAAAAAATTTTGATAAAAACGAGATTAAATTTGTATCCTACTCTAATAAAATCAAACCAGAAATAAATGAAATATACAAAAGACTTAATGTTAAAAAATATGTAAGAATGAAAAGTTCTTTAAAATTTTGCGTTATTGCAGCTGGAGAGTATGATGGTTATGCTGCAGAACCAAGGGCATCTGAATGGGATATAGCTGCAGGCCATGCAATTTTAAAACACTCTGGCGGAAGTGTAACTGATTTCAATGGACAAGAAATTTTTTATGGAAAAAAAGATTTTAAAAATCCAAGTTTAATTTTAAAAAGCAAAAATATTCAATAATGGATGAACAACTAAGAATTATTTTGATTATAATTATTTCAGTTTCAATTTTTGGTTTACTCGTTTTTGTCTTTGTAAAAAATTATATAAAAAATAAAATTGATTTTTTAGTGAAAGAAAATAAAAAAAATAAGCTAAAGTAGTTTTACTATTTTTATAAAATCATCTTTTGTAATTTCCATTACTTTTTTTGAGGTTTCAAAATCAAAGCCATTTCTTGCTAATAGGGATATATCTTTTTTATAAAATAGAGATCTATTATCTTCTATTCTTGCAGGACCAATTCTTTTTTTTTTACATAATTTAATTGCAGAAAAAAAATCTTGATCTGAATTATCATCGTGAATTTTATTTATAGTTTCTTTAATATGTTCACTATTAATACCTTTTCCTATTAAGTAATTTCTAATTTTATTAATTGAATTACCTCTTTGAATCATATTTTTAGCTTTGCTATCTGAATAAAATTTATCGTTAATAAACTTATTTTTTTCTAAGTCTGAAAGAACGATATCAATCAAATTAGTAACATCTTTTTTTTTTACATTTGGCACTGAAGTTTTTAAGTATTTCTTTAGTAAGTAAGTTTTAAGCTGTTGTTTTGATGGAGCATATTTTTCCACATAAGAAAATGCAAAATTTCTCATCTCCTCGACAGTTACTTTTAGAGTTTTTTTTTTATTTCTTATAGGAATCATAGAAAGATTTAATATAATATATTTTTAAATGATCGAACAAATTTATACTTTTTTTACAATAGATATGCTCTATTATTGGGTGAATTTAGGTGTTCTTCCATTTTGGTTAATTTTAATTTTTTTTCCAACCTCCAGCCTCTGTAGGTATTTCGTAACTTCAATTTTTCCATTCATTATATTGAGTGGTGCATATATTTTTTTATTGTACAAATCTTATTTAAGTTCATACGATTTTGATGGTAACTTTAACCTTTATATGGGGATTGATGAAACAAAAGATTTATTTTCCAATAAAAATTTTCTTATGATGTTCTGGATACATTTTATATCCATTAATTTATTCACTGGAGGTTGGATTATAAAAGACTCACAAAAATTTATGATAAATAAATTTTTATTATCAATACCGCTTATCATTTTATATTTAATTGGACCCCTCGGTTTATTAATTTATTGGGTAATAAGAATTTTTTATGCCAAAAACATAAGTTTATATGACTAAAAAAATCGATTTTTATTTTGATTTCATTAGTCCTTATTCATTTTTAGCTCATAAAAAAATAATTAATTCTAATGATAGAAATAAATTTAATTATAAAGCAATTCTACTTGGTGGACTTCATAATTTAGGGGGGATTACTGCTCCTGCATTTAATGAAAGAAAAATGAAAAATATGAAAAACGATTGTAATTTTATTGCTAAAAAAAGTAAAATTGACTTCGTGTGGAATGATAGATTTCCTATTAATTCTTTATATCTCATGAGAGGATATCTTTTTGTTAAGAGTGATAAAAAAGATAAATATTTTGATCTGTGTTTTGATGCTTATTGGAAAAATAATGAAGATATTTCTAAAGAAGAAATTATAAAAAATATACTATCAAAATGTGAAATAAAGCCAAATGATTTCAAAAAAGGTATTGAAGATCAAAAAATTAAAAATGAATTAAAAAATTTAACAAATATTGCTTTCCAAAATGATGTCTTCGGTGCTCCAACTTTTGTTGTAAATGATAATTTATTTTGGGGACAAGATAGACTTGAATATGCTTTAGATGAATTAGATAATTAAGTAATTTTAAATTTACTATCTTTCAATGCGCCAAAACCCCCATCAATATGTGAAACTTTTTTAAATCCCATATCTTTTAAAGATTTTGCAGCAAGAGCTGATCTCATTCCACCAGCACAAAATAAAACCATTTCTTTGTTTAAATCTAATTTACCTTGTTTAAAATATGCACTCTCAGGATCAAGCCAGAACTCTAGCATTCCCCTGGGTATATGATTTGAGTTGTCAATTCTTCCCTCTCTTTCTAATTCTCTTACGTCTCTAATATCAATTAAGTTGCACTCATTATTATTAAATTTATCATAAGCTTCATCAGTGGATATGGTCTTAATTTCTTTTAGAGCTTCAGCAACTAGAGTTTGGGATGATTTAATTGTCATTATATTATAAATATCTATAACATAAATAAAACATATGAAAAAGTTTTTCATTAAAATTTGTAGATTTTTTGGCTTTGAAATTATTGATCAAAATGAATTTACCTCTCCTACATTAAGTAAAGAATTGAATGAAGATCTCTCAATTTTTAATGAAAAATCAATAGTCTTACCTTTGGGAGAAGTCAAAATTACAAGAAAAGTAAACTCAATTCTAATAATTGTTAGAGTAAATACAGAAGTTGAGGTTTGGGATCAAAATAAAAGAAGATTATTTGAAAACCCAAAGTTAGAATATTCAACTAGATCAATAAAATCATTGATAAACTCTATTAATCTTTGCCAAAGTAAATATCAGGATGTAGTAATCAAAACAATAATTCTAGATGACTCTTCAAAAAATGAAAATCTTAATAAAATTAAAGAAATAGTAAAAGATGTTAATGCTAATATTATTTCCCTAGACACAAAAAAATTTGAAACAAAAATAAAAAAACAAAAAACACAAGAAACTTTCTCTAATTTAGCAAGTTTACTTCAATCTTTTGAGATCGGGAAAGACATGGGGGAGGACTTAATTTTTTTTGTTGAGGACGATTATCTTCATTTTGAAACCATGTTAGAAGAGATGATTGCTACATATGAAAGAGTGTCGTCTCAAATAGGTAAGGATATTTTTATGTGTCCTACTGATTACCCATATCTTTATATGAATAATGAAAAAACCAATATTTTGATTGGAAACAAAAGACACTGGAGAACAATTAGCAAGACACTATGCACTTTTTTGACTAGCAAAAAATTATTAAATCTATACTGGGAAAATTTTTCAAAGAATTGTGAAGATCGTCACGATCCTTTTGAAAAATATATTAACGAGATTTATGAAAACGAGTTCTGTATATCTCCCTTAAAAAGTTTATCCGTCCATTTAACAAACATAAATTCAAGTTACGGTTTATCACCTTTTATAAATTATAAAGATCTGTGGGATAAGAATAAATAAGCCCCTTGAGGGAGGGGCTTATTATTTAACTAACTAAGAGAAAGTTAGGGACCCTTCTATGAGTATTCGCTGAGAATATACAGAGAGCGAAGGATCCCTATGTTGTTAACAACTAGTCACGTATTGCATATGCAATTACACCAGTTTCAGTTACATCAGTACCTTTGGTCTCACCTTCTTTACTTAACCTTAGGCCAATAGTTGCTTTGATAGCGCTAAATGCAATATAAGCGACTATAAATACAAATATGTTAACTGATAACACGCCAATTAACTGTGAACTAAAAGCTGCATCTGAATTTGTAGCTGGAACGATTAATGTTCCCCAAATCCCTGCAAACAAGTGTGCTGGTATCGCACCTACTACATCATCAATTTTCAATGAGAATAGCAGTTTTGTACCATAAACTACGATTAAACCACCTACAGCACCAATTAGGATAGCTGCGAAAGGTGATGGAGCTAATGGTTCAGCTGTTACTGCAACCAATCCACCAATACATCCATTTAACATTTGAACTACATCTGTTTTACCAAAATGTAATCTAGTGATAATAGCGGCACCTATTACTCCACCTGCACCAGCTAAGAATGTATTCATGAAAATTGTTGATACAGCAATTGCATCAACAGCAGTTCCCATAGCTAATTGTGAACCACCATTAAAGCCAAACCAACCTAGCCATAAAATAAATACACCTATTGTTACCAATGGGATTGACGAAGCTGCAAACGGCTTAAGTGGCGCTGGAGCACCAGACTTTGTAAATCTTCCAAGTCTCGGACCAATGATCATAGCACCTGCTAATGCAGCAGCTCCACCAGTTGAGTGTACTAAAGTTGAACCAGCAAAATCAGAAAAACCTGCTTCTGCTAACCAGCCTCCACCCCACTGCCAACCCATTACTATTGGATAAATGATTCCAGAAAGAATTGCAGCAAATACGAAGAATGGCCATAATTTAATTCTCTCTGCCATTGTACCAGAAACTATTGAAACAGTAGTTGCACAGAAAACCATTTGGAAATACCAATCTGATCCATCTGAATAACCAGTATCAACAGCACTAGCATCTGACCAAGGAATAAATTTACCAATGTAACCACCTTCTGGTATCCCGTAGGCCAAATTATAACCTACTAACCAGAACATAATTCCTGCAATTGAAAATAAACCTATATTTTTTGCACAGATTACAGATACACTTTTTGATGTAACCATACCTGACTCTAACATTGCGAATCCAGCTGCCATAAACATTACTAAGAAACCGCAAATTAGAAATAATAGAGTATTAAAAATAAACCCCACTTCGGCAGAAACTGTTGTATCTGCCATTCCAGCACTACTCATGTTTAATAAAAAAATTAAACTAATAAGTGGCGCACTTATTACTTTTATTAATTTAGTCATAAGACCTCCCTGTTAAAGAGGGCTTTTTTATTTTATTAAACTTTAAAAACTAACGCTGATTACGTAAATTTGGTATGCATTATTTGCATATAGAAACAGCCTTAACGAGAGTTTCGTTAAGGCTGTAAAAAGATGTTATTTATTGAATACTTCTTTTAAAGCTTTTGCTGGTAAAAACTTAACTTTTTGAGACGCAGCGATTTGAATCTGTTCTCCTGTTCTCGGATTTCTTCCAACTCTAGCTTTTCTCTTAGCTACTTTGTAAGTACCAAAACCAGCAATTTTTACTGAGTCGTCAGCTTTTAAAGCATCTAAAATTGTGTTGGTAATTGTATCAAAAGTTCTTTCAGCATCAGCTTTACTTAGATTTAATGCTCCAGAAATTTTGACTACTAGTTGTTTTTTATTCATTTTAGCTCCGGTTTTATTAGGTTATTTTCATTGTTGTCAAAAGTGTTGATAAATCAAGACTTTTTTTAGTATATTAAAAAAAGTTATACACAACATATTGTGTAATTCAAAAAAATGTTGATTTTATTGGGTTTTTAGACTTTTCAAGAAAATGTTAATTCAATAATCCAAGGTCTTTAAGGTCGTTGAAAGTTGTGAAAAACATCAAAGATATTAATAAAAATATTCCGATTCGAAAAAAACCTTCTTGCGTTTTTTGAGATAACGGACGACCTAAAACTTTTTCAAATGCATAAAACATTAAATGTCCCCCATCAAGCATTGGGATTGGAAACAAATTAACTAAACCAAGACTTATTGAAATATATGCCATCATGCTGATAAATGCCAAAACACCAAATTCTGCAACCTGGCCTGAAATTTTTGCTATTCTTATTGGTCCTCCAAGCTGAGAGGTATCAGCTTTACCAAAAATCATTGCACCAATATATTTTAAGGATGAAATTCCTACAAAATAAACTTCATGAGCAGCATGATATATAGCTTGTGCAGGTCCTAATTTAACATGATTAATCTCATTATTATAAGCCCCTAATTTTATACCAACTATTCTTTTGTTAAGTTTGTTTCCTAAATTATCCTCACCTGTAACAATATTAGGTTTTACTTTTAAAATCAGCTCATCATATGAACGTTTCACTTTAAAATCTATGATTTCATCAGTGGACATAGTAATGAATTTAGAGACATCCATAATACTTTCAACTTTGTTGCCATCTATTTCTAAAATTACATCATTTTGTTTTAATCCTCCAGCCATAGCAGGGCTATCTTTCTGAACTTCATTGATGACGGCTGGTGTAAAATCTTTACCAACAAAAGTATAAATTGAGAAAAAAATTACTAAAGCTAATAAAAAGTTTGCTAAAGGACCACCAAAAACAATTAAACTTCTTTGATATAGAGGTTTAAGAGTAAATAATTTTTTTTGGTCCTCTTCACTATATTTTTCTAAAATTTCTTTATGATCCGCTTGAGAATATACATTTCTATCCCCAAAAAATTTTACGTATCCTCCTAGAGGTATCCAGCATATTTTCCACCTTGTTCCTGATTTATCATTCCAACCAAAAATTTCCTTACCAAATCCTATAGAAAAATCAGTAACACCTACTCCAAATTTTTTAGCAAAGTAATAATGACCATATTCGTGAATAAAGACGACAATTAAAATTAAAATGATAAAAGGTAAAATATAACTTAGCATTTTTAAATCAATTAATACTATCTATCCAATTTTTTAACTCAATCATTCTTTGAGACTTATTTGACACAGCAATTTCTTTTTTTATAAATAATATGTGATTTTTAATTTCTTCCTCATCTCTAAATACTTTTCTAGTTTGGATTAATCTGTCCTTCCTAAACTCAATTAAACTTATCATTTTCTCATAAGAAATTTCTGGGTGATACTGTAACCCATAAATTTTCGATTTTCCAACTGTGAAATATAAACCTTGTACTTTATTAATCTTATTTGATGCTAAACAAATTCCGTTTGATGGTAATTTTACTACCTCATCAAAATTAAATGCTGGAGAATTAAAATTATTATTCTTATTCTTATAAATAGAATTATTTAATCCTTCATTATTAATTATAATCTCATTTGCTATTCCAATATGAGATTTTTCTGCTTTTTTTACCTCTCCTCCTGCAGCAGTTACTGCAACTTGCATTCCCCAACATATCGCTAAAATATTTTTAACTTGTTTTTGGCATTCCCTCATAAATTCAATTTGTCTTTTAATCTCTGGTGTATTGTTATAAATGTTTAAACTACTTCCGCCCCAAATTAATCCATCATATTTTGGAAGTTTATTTTTTACATCATCTAAATTTTGGTCCGAGGATGGATTAATAACATCAAAATGGTAATTATTATTTAATCCATTAAGACTATCTTTTAAACTTTCAGTATGTGTTTGAATACCTACTTTTAAAAAATTTTGATTTTCCTCTTTTAAATTTCCCTCAACTATCAAAATATTAAGATTTTTCATTTAAAACAAATTACCAGACATACTGTGTTGATACATTATTTTCATGTCTTCAATGCTCAATTTTTTTGGATTACCATTAGTTGATGGATCCTCTAAAGCCATTTTTGATAAACGATCAATTTGTAAATCTTTTTCACTTATAACACTTGATAATTTATGTGGAATTTCAAATTTTTCTCTTATATCTAAAATCCATTTTAAAAAACCATCGAAAGACTTATCTTTTAATTCAAGATATTCTGAAATCTTTTTAACTTTACTCTCAATTACATCTCTGTTGAAAGTTAAAACATATGGCATGAAAATTGCATTTGATAGGCCATGATGAAGGTTATTTAAAGCGTTTACTGGGTGGCTTAAAGAATGAATTGCGCCTAAGCCTTTTTGGAATGCGGTAGATCCCATACTTGCAGCTGTTAGCATGTTCATTCTGGCTTCAAGGTTAGATCCATTTTTATATGCCTCTGGTAACCATTTAGAAATTAATTTCATACCTTCTAAAGCTATTCCATCAGCCATTGGATGATAACCCGGGGCACAAAATGCCTCTAGATTATGAGCTAATGCATCCATGCCTGTTGCTGCAGTCATTTTTTTTGGTAAATCTATTGTTAAAACTGGATCTAAAATAACTATGGATGGTAAAAATTTTGGATGAAATATAATTTTTTTGATTCCTAGCTTTTCATTCAAAATAACAGATGCTCTACCTGTTTCAGAACCTGTTCCAGCTGTAGTGGGCACTGCTATAATAGGAGCAACCTTATTTGAGTCAGCTTTGGTCCAATTATCACCAATATCCTCAAAATCCCACAGTGATAAAGTTTGACCTATCATAAATGCAATTGCCTTTCCAACATCAAGACCACTTCCACCACCAAAAGCAATCACACCATCACAATTTTTTTCTTTATAATGTTTCACACCATCACTTACATTTTTACCTGTTGGATTGCCAATCACATCATGAAATAATTCGGCTGATAAATTATTATCTTTTAAATTCGATAAAGCATCTTTAACAATAGTTGATTGTCCAAGTCCTTTGTCGGTCACCAATAAAGGTTTATTTACATTTAAATTTTTACAAGCTATACTTAAATCTTTAATTCTATTTTCACCCACCCACATTGTAGTAGGATAATTCCAATTAAACTTTTTCATAAATTTTTATTTAATAATATCTGATATTTTTGAAATTTGACCAATCTTAAAAATAAGTGCATCCTCTTTATCAAATCCATATTCTTTAGCATTATCTTTAAATCTTATTGGTGGTTCCATAATTGGCTCCAAAGATAATACAAAAGTTCCCCAGTGCATACCAAGTACCTTTTTACTTTTCAAATCTCTTCCAATTTTGAGAGCCTCTTCTGGATTGGTATGATAAATAGATTTATCTTTGTAAGGCATAATTGGATAAAAATTATATGCACCAATGTTGATTATGGTTAAATCAATTGGTCCATATTTTTTTCCTAAATCTTTATAAATATTTCCATATCCTGTATCACAGGCAAATAATATTTTTTTTCCATTATATTCAATTAAAAAACTTCCCCACAAAGTTTTGTTGGTGTCTGTTAAACTTCTTTTTGACCAATGAACAGCCGGAAGAAAAGTAACTTTTAAATTTTTATTAATATTAATTTCATCATACCAATCCATCTCATTGATATCTCGATATCCATTCGTTTTAAAATATTTGCTAAGTTTTAATGGAACCAAAACTTTGGAGTCCTTAAAAGGAAATTTCCTTATTGTCATCATATCTTGATGATCATAATGATTGTGGGTGAGTAAAAATAAATCAATTTTAGGTATCTCGCTTAATTTTAATGCTGGTTCAGTAAACCTTTTTGGTCCAAATATTAGTGGACCTGCATTCTTCGAAAAAACTGGATCAGTAATAATAGTAGTATCTCCTAATTTAATAATAAATGTAGCATGACCAATCCAAGCAATATAATCATTATCTTTATATTTTTCTAAGTTTCTCAATACTATATTTTTTTCTAAAACGTGACCTTCAGAAATTGTCATATCAAGTTTCTTTTTCTCTTGATTAAAAATTTTGTAAGACCATTTTACATTTGGATCTCGTTTTGGTGAGCCTTCAGGATTCCTAAAAGTACCGTTAGAGAGATGATGATAAGGTTTTTTTTCCATAGCAAATGTCAAATTGTGTAAACTTAAAACTAAAATTAGAAAATATAAAAAATTTATCATATATCTTTTTATTTTATATGAATTTAAAATTTTTTATTCTTTTATTATTTCATACTCAAAATTTTGAGTAGTTTCGTTGACTTGTAAAAGTTTCGCACCATTTTTACTATGAAATTTTGTAGCCATTTCAGTTAGAGGAGAGAGCGTGACTAATCTATTTAAATGGTTAGATTTTTTAATCTTTTTGTAAACTTCCTTAACAATCAATTTTCCACCACCTTTTTTTTTAGACCAAACTGTATAAGCAATAGCAATCTGGCCAACATTTTGACCTCTGTGAGTGCTTTGTAGATGAGCATCTTGGCTAAATTTATCTAGCTCCTCTACATTTATTGGTACTTTATTAGTAAAAGCGAAGCACATTACAGCATGAATTTCTTTTTTGTATTTTACACCGTATATTTTTCTGCCGTGACTTCTTCTGAAAGTCACACTTAATTCTGGTCTAACTGGATCTTCAGAAACATTACATTCTTTTAGTTCAACTAATTCAGCACCTTTAACCCAGCCAAAAAAGTCATCAATGTTTTTATTAATTATTTGTTTATTTTTTCGAATTCTAGCTTTAATTCTCGGTTTAAATTTTTTTGAGTTTTTTAAACTATTATTATCTAGATATTTCTCTGCTAGTTTATTTCTTACATTTTTAAAAATCTCTTTCATTTTTTAATTTTTATTTATTTTAACTAAAAGTATAATAAAGCAAAAATTATCCCTAAAATTATTACTGTAATCGTAGCAACAATGTAATTTATCTTAATATTAAACTTTTTATAAATCGTCTCATTTATCTTATCCCAGAATAGAACTAACAAAAATATAGCAATTGCAGGTATGATAAATTTAATCATCGACTATGTGTTTTTGTCTCCCACGTATACTGAAACACCTCTAGAATTGATATCAACATCGAATTTCTTGTGTAATGGAGGGAACGCTCTTTGTGAACAGTCTAATCTATCACACGTTCTACATGACACACCTATTGGTATTTCTGTAGATTTATCATTAATGTTTAAATTTTCTGAATAAATAAATTCTTTTGCATATTTTGCTTCACATCCCAATCCAATAGACAAAATACTTTTTGATTGTCCAAATCTTCCAATCCCTTTTTCAACTGTTCTGGCTATACATACATACTTTTCACCATTAGACATTTTGCTAACAGCAGCTTGAATAATACCAGGTCTTGTCAAAGCTGAATAAACGTTCCAACGTGGACAAGCACCACCATATCTTGGAATTTCTATTCCTGATAAGGAAAATCTTTTTGATATATTCCCAGCCATATCCACTCTTAAAAAATGGAAAGGTATCCCTGGTAATTTTGGATCTTGTAAACACGTTACTCTATGAGCTACCTGTTCAAATGACGTAGCAAACGTATTTTGTAGTAACTCTAAATCGTACTTAAGTTTTTTACATTCTGTATGAAAAAGTTTATAAGGCATTAAAATTGCAGCACCGCAGTAATTTAATAAAGCAATTTTTGTTAATTTTTTAGATTCATCAGATGGAAAAGTAAATTTTGACAAATATTCTTCAATTTCTTTATCAGCACCCTCTTGGGCTATTTGAGCGGCTGCGTGAAGTTTTTTTGTTTCTAAAGAACTATAATCGCTTAACAGTAGTTCTTTTTTATTTTTTTTGTAGAGTTT
>CABZAZ010000007.1 GCA_902523895.1 uncultured Pelagibacteraceae bacterium
ATGTGTTTGAGAATGCTACAAAAACATGGACACCAACCGATAGTGTTATTAGGGGGTGGCACTACAAGAATTGGTGATCCCTCTGGTAAAGACAAAACTCGGAAAATTTTGAGTGAGGATGAAATTGAAAAAAATTCTAAAAATATTGAAAAAATTTTAAAAAAATTCCTTAATACAAATGATAAAAATGTAAAACCAATATTTGTAAACAATTTTGAGTGGCTCAAGGGTTTAAATTACATTTCTTTTTTAAGAGATATTGGAAAACATTTTACAATAAATAAAATGTTAACTTTTGAAAGTGTTAAAACAAGGTTAGAAAGAGAACAATCTTTAAGTTACATGGAATTTAATTACATGATTTTACAAGCTTACGATTTTTTAGAACTTAATAAAAAAGAAAATTGTACATTACAAATTGGTGGATCTGATCAATGGGGAAATATAGTGAATGGTGTAGATTTAATTAAAAGACATTCTAATCAACAAACATATGGTTTAACTACTCCTTTAATCACGTTAGCGACAGGGGCTAAAATGGGAAAAACTGAAAATGGAGCAATATGGTTAGATGAAAAATTTTTGTCACCATACGATTATTGGCAATTTTGGAGAAATCTAGATGATAGAGATGTGTCGAAATTCATGAAATTTTTTACAGATTTAAGTATTGATGAAATAAATAAAATTAAAGAAAAAAATATTAATGAACAAAAAATTGTTTTAGCAAATCAAACCACTTCTATGCTTCATGGTGAACAAGAAGCGAAAAAAAGTGAAGAAACCGCAAAAAAAACTTTTTCAGAAAATTCAATGGGTTCTGCATTACCTTCTGTTTCAATTAAAAAAGATCAATTGAATGATAAGATAACTATTATTGATTTAATAATTCTTTCCAAATTAGAAAAATCTAAAAGTGAGATAAGAAGATTGATTAAAGGTAGCGGTGTTAGAATTAATAATCAAATTATCAATGATGAGAAACTAATAATAAGTGAAAAATTATTTGAAGATAATACAATTAAACTCTCCTTGGGTAAGAAAAGACATATTAAAGTTGAAATAAACTAATTTTTTTTTATTTTTTCAAGAGTTCTTGTGATGAATCTTGGTGTGAGAGTTTTCACGGGGTTTACAGTTGTTTTTAATTTATCTGGGGGACCTTTTATCTTAAAACTCACACCAAAAACACCCTCTCCAACTTTTTTTCCTACTAAAATATCTCCAAGAAGAGGAATTGAGGATAAAGTTCTATTAATTGTTGTTGCTGGAACCATAGTTCCTCTTAAACTAACCAAATCGTTACTTTCAACATATCCTTCCATCAATATTGAAATAGCGGGACCGATGGCATATAACTCCTCAATTCTCATAAGATCGTTCTTATTGGAAAATTTCATTTCAAAATCTGTAAATCTTATTCCCTCGCCAGTTAATAAGTCAGCGATACCTTGAAGAGATGCTAATGTTAATAATTTTGCTAAGGCTGGTACTTCTTGTACTTTAAAATTGTCTATTATCAATTTTGAATTAGAAACATCGTTTTGTTTAATAGAATGAAAATCTAAATTACCTTCCTCAAAGCCATTTATAAATTTGTACCTATTAACAAAAGGCTTAGCTAAATCAGAATAAAGAGTTGTAATTTTCTCATTTGAAGTAGATCTAATAGTAAAATTAATCCTTTGATTATTGGAAAAATCTCCCGCTAAATTCGCATCAATTACCTCATTATTATTAAATGTTAAATATCCCCCTAAGTTTTCTATAAGATGATCTTTATCAATGAATGCTTCCTCTATCTTAATGTTTAATTTAAAATTTTTTGAAAAAATTTTTTTGCTACTTTCCAAATTTTTATCATCTTTCAATAAATCATCTATAATTTTAGTGGCATTAAAACTCTTAGACTCTAAAGAATAATCTTTATCTCTTTTTTTAATTGATAACTCATTTTTTAATAAATCATTATCAAAATAACTTAAATCTATTTCGCTAAAAGATTTAATTTTGTATTTCTTTGATAATAACAAGTTTTGAATTTCGAATTTATTTTTTTTTTCTTTTATCGATATATTCTTAAAATTAATTTCATTTGATAAAAGATTTTTAACTCCAAGAATAATTATTTTTAATTTTTCATCTTGATCTTTTTTATAATTTAGAAAATTCAAATGAAATAGGTTTTTTTTGATTTCTAATGAAGTATCAAATTTTAAGTTTTTTTTTGATTTAAAAAAATTATACTTAATATTATCTTTTTCTTTTTGAATTAGAATATTTCCATTACCGATGATACTTAGGAAATTTTCTTTATATTCAATTTGTATTTGGTGATCTGACAACTCAATTATCTCGTTTAATTCTGGAAAAAACTCTTTTAAATTTTTTGAACTTACAACTTTGGAATTTTTTAAATTCATTAAGGAATCTATCTTAAAATCATCTATCTTGTATTTATTATCAATTTTGAATGAAAAAGTATTTGATAAATCAAACTTGGCTGATTTAACCTTTAGATTAGAAAAATCTATATTTAATAATTGATTAATCTTTTCACTATCTAAAACTAAATTTTTACTATTATTTTTGCCTGAAACCAAAAATTTATTTTTTTGTTTTTTGATATTTAATTCTGGAAAGGTCAATTCATTATTATCATATAATAAATTTATATCTTTAAATTCAAATTTATTATTTTGGAGATTAAAAATAAGATTTATTTTTGATAAATTTATTTCTTTTAAAGGTTTGATCTCACCATCTTTTACAAATCCTTTTATAATAAAATCATCTTTAATATTGCCCTTTTGATCAAATTTAAGATTTATGTCTGCTATCAAATATCCTTTTTTCACAAACTTTTCTATTATGTAAATTTGAGGTCTATCTTTAATTGATCTTATAAATGAAATTAAATTTTTGATTTCGATTGTCCTAGTAGTTATATCTAATTCAGATAGCGAAAATTTTTTATTTGTGAATGTTTTAATGTCAATATTAGACTTAATACTCTCTAGTTTAATTAATTTATTTCTATTCTTTAAATTTGCCCCAACAGTTTTTAACACTAATTTAAATTTAAAAGGATCTAAAATGATGCTTATTTTATCTAAATCTAGCTCTAATTGATTATCAATTTTTTTAACCTCTTTAGATATTTGACTATTAAAAGCATCTGTTTTTACACCAATGGTACTCAAATAAGTAATGAAACCAAAGATTAGTAATAATGTGAATATTGAAAATCTAAAAATTATTTTTTTCATTTAATTTGATACAAAGATTTTTCTAAAAAAGCATCAATGTCGCCATCTAAAACTTTATCTGGGCTTGTGCTTTCAAAGTTTGTTCTGTTATCTTTAACTAATCTGTAAGGTTGAAGCACGTATGATCTAATTTGATGACCCCACCCTATGTCAGCCTTTGAAGCCTCATTATTTTGATTTGCTTCATCTTTTTTTTTCATTTCAAAGTCATAAAGTCTTGCTCTTAGCATATTCATACAGGTTTCTTTATTTTTATGTTGAGACCTTTCGTTTTGACATTGCACGACTATTTTTGATGGAATATGAGTTATTCTTACAGCACTGTCAGTAGTATTAACATGTTGTCCGCCAGCGCCGCTCGAACGATAAGTATCAATTCTTAAATCTTTATCCAATATTTCAATATTCAAATTTTCATCGACAACTGGATAAACCCAAATACTAGCAAAACTAGTATGTCTTCTTGCTCCAGAATCAAAAGGAGATATTCTTACAAGACGGTGAATTCCAGACTCTTTTTTAAGCCACCCAAACACATAATCCCCCTCAATTTTTATCGTAGAAGATTTTATTCCTGCCTCCTCACCTTTATGCTCACTTATTAAATTACATTTATAATTCTTGTCATCCGACCATTTCATGTACATTCTTCTCAACATATTGGCCCAATCTTGACTTTCTGTGCCACCAGCACCAGCATGAATTTCTACATAGCAATCAAATGAGTCTGCCTCATTTGATAAAAAACATCTTATTTCATTTTTCTTAACCTTTGATCTTAACTCTTTAATACTTTCCATGACCTCTTTTTTTACATTAAGATTATCCTCATCTGTAGCTAAAGAATAAAGGTCATCATAATCCTTAAGTTGATTAATTGAATCTTCATATGAATTGACTAATTCCTCAAAAAGTTTTTTTTGTTTAATTGTTTTTTGGGAGTCTGCTTTATCTTGCCAAAAATTGGCACCAAGCATTTTTTGATTTATATGTTCCAGTTTTGAGTAAATCTTATTTTTTTCAAAGATACTCCTTAATTCTTTGATTAATTTTTTCGATTTCTTTTTTCAGATCTAAATAATTATCGTTCATTAATAAAACTTTAATATATTATTTGTGTCTAACCTATTATTATCAGAATACAATACTTTTCCGTTTAAAACATTTTTACTTTTGTAAGCTTCAATAATTGTGTTTTTTGAATTAAATTTAGCCTTTTCTCCAGTCAGCGGATCAACAACCATTAATGTCATTTTTTTTGGTACCTTGAACGGTCTTGCTTCAGATTTCTTAACAGATTTTTCAATGAATTCTTTGAAAATAGGTAATGCAGCTTTTGATCCAGTCTCAAATTTTCCTAATGGTTCTGGGTTATCCATTCCGACATAAACTCCTATCACCAGATTTGAAGTAAAGCCAATGAACCATGCATCAGTATTTTCATTGGTGGTTCCAGTTTTTCCAGCCAAGTTTAATTTTAAATCACGTAATTTTTTACCAGTTCCTCTTTTAATAACTCCCTCTAATATATTTGTTACTTGATATGCGGTCTGCTCAGATATTACCTGGTCATAATTATCTTCTATTTGAGGATAATCTTTTCCAGTAAATGAAATTTTATTACAATTCTTGCACTTTCTATTTCCATTATTAATTATTGTATTTCCTTCACTGTCTTGAATTCTATCTATTATGATAGGGCTTATTAATTTTCCACCATTTACAAATGACGAGTATGCTGAGGTTAAATTTATAAGAGTTGTTTCAGCTGATCCTAGAGAAATTGAGAGTAATTCCTCAGGATCTTCATATATCTTTAACTCTTTAGAAAATTTTACTAGTTTATCCACACCCAAGTTTTGAGCAATTCTTACAGTCATCAAGTTTCTTGATTTTTCAAGCCCAACTCTTAGCGTAGAGGGTCCATAAAACTTTTTACCATAATTTTCTGGCTTCCATTTTTTTAAATCAACTCCTTGGTCTAAAACTAGAGGCGCATCAAGTACTAAAGATGATGGAGTGTATTTATTTTCTAGTGCCAAAGCATACACGAATGGTTTAAATGCTGAACCAGGTTGTCTTAGTGCTTGCGTAGCTCTATTAAATTCACTTGATTTAAAACTAAATCCTCCACTTAGGGCTAAAACCCGTCCAGTGTAAGGGTCCATCACAACAATTCCACCATTAATTTTTGGAAGTTGCTTTAGACTATAAAAGTTATCTTTAACTCTCTTAACATAAATTAAGTCACCAACTTTGAATAAATCTTTAAATTCTTTTTTAGTCCATGAGATTTCATTATATTTTATCAAACCACTTAATTTGTTTATAGTTTCAATTTTAGTTTGAAATTGACCTATTTCCTTAACGATTGCTACTTTCCAATTTATAGAATTCTCTAATTTATATTTTTTATCTAAATTTTTATGCCAATTATCATTATATTGTATATTTATAATTGGTCCACGCCACCCCTTTCTTTGATCATAAGCGATTAGACCATTTCTTAAAGAATCAGTGGCAATTTTTTGTAGGTTTAAATTGATTGGTGTATTTATATTATAACCTTGTTTATAAACTTTTTCATAAGTTAGTTTATCTATTATATTTTTTCTAACATCTTCGATATAATATTGTGCATCCTCAAAATAAATTTTTTTCTTTTTTTTTAATTTAATATTTTGATTTTTGTACTCATTATATTTCTCTGGGTTTAAAAATCCATTTTGATTTAAATTCTTCAAAACTAGATCTCTTCTAAATTTTGCTAGATCAATATTGTTATACGGATTATATCTACTGGGAGCTTTTGGTAAAGCCGCTAACAATGCTGCCTCAGCGTAATTTAGCTCTTTGATTGACTTATCAAAATATTCTAAACTTGCAGCAGCAACACCATATGCTCCACTACCCAAATATATTTGGTTAAGATATAATTCTAAAATTCTTTCTTTATTTAAAGCTCTTTCTATTCTAAATGCTAAAATTGCCTCTTTAATCTTTCTATTAATACTAACTTCGTTTGTTAATAGAAAATTTTTTGCAACCTGTTGAGTTATTGTGGAAGCGCCTTCAAGTCTTTTTGAGGTCATGATATTAGTGATGTTATTAAATGTTGCTCTAAGAACACCTTTTGCATCAACACCAGGATGAGTAAAAAAGTTTTTATCCTCAGCTGATAAAAAAGCATTTATAACATTTGGCGGAATAGCACTATATGGAACAAAAATCCTTTTTTCTTTCGAAAAATCAGCAACTAAATCTCCATCTCCTGAGTACATTTTGCTTGATACTGGTGGTTTATAATTTTTAAGAAATTTATAATCTGGAATATTGTTAGAAAAAGTCCATAAAATGCCAAAAATTACAATCACTATTAATAAGGAAATGCTTAAAAATAGAATTAAAATATTCTTGAACAACTTTGTCATTTTGATTTAATTATATATAGGAATTTGTTAAAGATAAGGCATTATTATTAAACAAAATTTAAAAAAAATAAACACTAAATGAAATACTCAAACTTAAAATTATGGAAAAAAATTTATATATTGATGCTTCGCATCCTAATGAAACTAGAGTTGTTCTTAAATCAAAAGATAATATTGAAGATTATGAATATGAAGGTTCAAAAAATAACCTCATAAAAAACAATATCTATCTAGGCAAAGTTAGTAGAATTGAACCATCCTTACAAGCTGCTTTCATAGATTTTGGAAGAGAGCGTCATGGTTTCTTATCTTTCAATGATATCCAATCAGACTACTATCAAATACCAAAAAGTGACCTTGAAAGAATTAAAGAGGAAGAAGAAAAGATAAGAGAGGAATTATCAAAAAAGGTTGAAGAAAAAGAAGAAGAAAATTTAGCAGAAGGTAAACTAGAAGTTGATGACCCTATAGAAATAGAAAAGAAAGATAATGAAGGAAAAGAAAAAGATTTTTACGATAAAGAGAAGAAAGTCGAAAGTAGAAATAAATTTAAAAGATATAAAATTCAAGAGGTAATTAAACCAAACCAGGTCATTCTTGTTCAAGTTATCAAAGATGAAAGAGGTCAAAAAGGTGCTGCACTTAGC
This sequence comes from uncultured Pelagibacteraceae bacterium, assembly GCA_902523895.1. Taxonomy (GTDB): domain Bacteria; phylum Pseudomonadota; class Alphaproteobacteria; order Pelagibacterales; family Pelagibacteraceae; genus Pelagibacter. Next base: position 7,348 of record CABZAZ010000007.1, read on the forward strand.
ACCTTCATTTCTATCGCAGGTAAATATATTGTTTTAATGCCAAACACACCGAAAGGAGGTGGTATATCAAGAAAAATTTTTAATCCAGCAGACAGAAAAAAAATAAGATCAATTTTAAATGAAATAGAAATTCCAAAAGAAATGGGATTGATTGTGAGGACTGCAGGAAGCAATAAAACTAAAAATGAAATCAATCATGATTTAGAAACTCTCATCAAATCCTGGAACCAAATTAAGGATAACGCAATCAACGCAATAGCACCTTCACTAATTCATCAGGAAAGTGAGATAATAAATAGAACTCTAAGAGACATGTATGATGAAAACACTAAAAGTATCGTAATAGAGGGTAACGAGGGATATAAAAAAGCACAAAATTTTATGAAAATGCTTATGCCCTCTCAAGTTAAAAAAATTAAAAAGTATAGAGGAAAAACTCCACTATTTTTTGAGGAGGGTATTGAACAAAAATTGAATCAAATATTTGATACGGAAATAAAACTAAGTTCTGGTGGTTATTTGGTAATAAACCCAACCGAAGCTTTGGTTTCGATTGATATAAACTCAGGGAGCTCAATTAAACAAAAAAATGTTGAAAGCACAGCCTTAGATACAAATTTGGAAGCTGCAGAAGAAATTGCAAGACAAATAAAAATTAGAGATCTTTCAGGACTAATTATAATCGACTTTATAGATATGTTGAGTTTTGGAAATAGAAAAATGGTTGAAAGACGACTTAAAGAGAAATGTAGATCTGATAGAGCAAGAATTCAAATAGGAAGAATTAGTAATTTTGGATTACTTGAAATGTCAAGACAAAGATTAAGAGAGAGTGCAGTGAAATGGAAAGTTACATTGACAGATGAGTCTTTTGCTCAAAAAATATTAAAATTAGTTGAATTAAAAGCAGTTTTGAATAAAGCGAAATTTGTTGAATTAAGAGTTTGCGATAAAATTTCTGCATTTTTAAAACAAAATTTTATAGAAGACTTAACTTATTTTGAAAAAAAAAATAAAATGAAAATAGATATAATTTCTGACAATAATTTAATTATTCCTGAATATATAATTGATATAAAAAATAAATCAAAAAAGACAATAGATCTAATAGAATATGTTGAAAAACTTAAAAATCTTAATGATTTAAAAAAAGATAAAAAAAAAATTGATATCAAAACAAGAAAGAAAACTTATAGAAAAAGAAAGTTTTATAAAAAGACTAAATAATTCCTTTTTTTGGGGATGAAGCACTCCCCATTATTTTTTTTTCAATTCTTCCAGATAAAAAAGATTGTCTGCCAGCAATTACAGCATTTCTAAATGCTTTTGCCATTTCAAATGGTTTTTTGGCTTTAGCAATTGCAGTATTAACTAAGACTCCATCGCAGCCTAACTCCATTGCTATAGTTGCATCAGATGCTTGTCCTAAACCAGCATCTATTATTAAAGGTAATTTAGTTTGATTTCTTATAATTTGAATATTAATTTTATTTAAAATACCCAAACCTGATCCAATTGGCGCTGCAAGTGGCATAATGGCTGCAGCTCCAACATTTTCTAATCTTTTGGCCATTAGAGGATCATCGTTACAATAAACCATAACCTTGAAACCTTCTTTGGTCAAAATTTCTGTAGATTTAAGTGTCTCAATCATTTCTGGAAAAAGATTTTTTTTATCACCTAAAACTTCAAGCTTTACAAGTTCCCAACCTCCTATTTCTCTTGCTAATCTAAGTGTTCTTAATGCGTCATCTGAATTAAAACATCCAGCTGTATTGGGTAAATAAGTTATTTTCTTTGGATCAATAAAATCCATTAATAAAGGTTTCTTTTTATCAATAATATTTACTCTTCTAACAGCAACAGTTACAATATCAGCTCCTGATATCTTTATTGCCTTAGCACATTCAGACATACTTTTATATTTCCCGGTACCAACTATTAATCTTGAGGTAAATTTTTTCTTTGAAATTACAAGTTTATCTTTTTTCAAACCTAACCACCTCCAATAAAGTGAACAATTTCAATTTTATCATTTACTTTTAAATTAATCTTATTTAGATTTTTTTTATCCACTATTTCCTCATTTAATTCAATGGCAACTTTTTTTAAAGGAACTTTTAAATTTTTGATTAAAACAGATAATTTAGTTTTATCGTAAATTTTATTTGTTTTGCCATTTATTTTTATTTTTATTTTTTTTTTCATCGTATATAAATGTTTAATGAATAATAAGATAATTATAATTAATGGTCCAAATCTTAATCTATTAGGTGAGAGAGAACAATCAGAATATGGTTCTACAACATTTGAGGAATTGAAAAAAATTTGTTTAAATAAATCGAAAGATCTTGGTTTAATAGCTGATTTTTCTCAATCAAATATAGAAGGTGAAATAGTTAACATGATACAAAATTCAAGAAAAAATTTTGATGGGATAATAATTAATGCCGCAGCCTTCACACATACTTCTATAGCAATTAGAGATGCATTAAGTATTTTTAAAAAACCAATTATCGAGTTGCATATTTCAAATATTTATAAACGTGAGGAATTTAGACATAAATCTTTAATAAGTGATGTGGTTACAGGAGGTATTTTTGGATTAGGTGCTGATGGTTATATTTTAGCCATAATTTCAATGCAAAAACTTCTACAAAATGAAAATCAATAAAAAGATCATTAAAGAATTGAGTGACTATTTAGAAGAGTTTAATCTTACTGAGTTAGAGTATACTGAAAAAGACACTAAGATTAAAGTTTCTAAAAATAATATTTCGGTAAATAATATTCCAAGCCCAAAAAAAGAAGCTTACGACTCAAATATCAATTTACCAGAGAACATTAAATCAGGAACTGAAGTTAAATCACCAATAATAGGAACAGCATATCATGCGCCTGAGCCTGGTGCAAAAAAATTTGTTGAGGTTGGTAAAAAAATAAAAAAAGGTGATACAATAATGATTGTAGAAGCCATGAAAACTATGAACCATGTACCATCAACACTAGATGGAGTTGTAAAAGAAGTTTGTGTTGAAGATGGTCAACCAGTTGAATTTGGACAAACTTTATTAATTCTTGATTAATGTTTAAAAAAATTTTGATAGCTAACCGTGGAGAAATTGCGGTTAGAATTATAAGGGCCTGTAAAGAATGGGGAATTTCAACTGTTGCTGTTCATTCAGATGTTGACAAAGAAAGTATGCACGTAAGAATGGCAGATGAAAGTGTTTGTATAGGTTCTCACCAACCAGCCAATAGTTATTTAAATATTCCAGCTCTATTATCTGCTATAGAGATTACCAATTCAGAAGCTGTACATCCTGGTTACGGTTTTCTCTCTGAAAATGCAAATTTTGCAAAAGTGCTTGAAGATAATAATATTAAATTCATAGGTGCATCTTCGAAATTAATAGAAATGATGGGAGACAAAATTCAAGCAAAAAAGATTGCTAAAGAAAATGGTTTACCGGTTATTGAGGGATCTGAAGGTGGAGTTAAAGATATTAAAGAAGCTAAAGAACTTTGCAAAGAAATTGGTTTTCCCATTTTGATTAAAGCATCTGGTGGTGGTGGAGGAAAAGGTATGAAAATAGTTTATAAAGAAGATGAATTTGAATCACTTTTTTCTACTGCAAAATCAGAGGCTCAAAAGTACTTTGGTAATGACGAAGTTTACATAGAAAAATTTTTTCAGAATCCTAGACATATTGAAGTCCAAATTTTAGCTGGAAACAATAGAACTGTTCATCTTCATGAAAGAGATTGTTCTGTTCAAAGAAGACATCAAAAACTTATTGAAGAAACGCCAAGTCCTGTTTTAACTAATAAGATAAGAAAAGACCTTTTTGAAAAAACAGTAAATATGGTCTCAAAAATTGGATATATGGGTGCTGGCACTGTTGAATTTATCTATGAGGATGGGAAATTTTATTTTCTCGAAATGAACACAAGAGTTCAAGTTGAACATCCAGTTACTGAGATGGTAACAGGCATTGATATTATTAAAGAACAAATTTGGATAGCATTTTCAGGAGAAACAGCTTTAAAACAAAGTGATATAAATCCAAGAGGGCATGCTATAGAATGTAGAATTAATGCAGAGGATGCTAGTAAAAATTTTCAACCATCACCTGGATTAATTGGTATGTGTCACCAACCATCAGGTTTCAGAACAAGAGTTGATGGTGCAATATATCAAGGATATAAAGTGACCCCCTATTATGACAGCATGATTTGTAAGTTAATTTGTCATGGTAGAAATAGATCTGAAGCTATTCAAAGAATGAACAGGTCCTTAGATGAATTTGTAATAGAGGGCATTACAACAACGATTCCATTACATAAAAAATTGCTAAATCATAAGAGATTTATTGACTCTGACTTCAATGTCAGTTGGTTAGATAAAGAAAAGATAATTTAATAGCAACTTACAAGCCAAATATCGTAAACTGGATGATCAAAAGGTGCTATAGAGGGACTTGATGAAAACATCCATCCATTAAAAACAAAAACATTATTCCTATCTTTTTTCGTTAAATCTCTTACTTGAATATATGCTTTTACTTCTGGATTATCATCGTATTTGGAGTCTGTGCATTTTATACTTTTGATCGCTAAATCTTTGTAGATAAACTCCTTATCATTTTCTAATTTTATCAGTTCATTCTTAGAACTTATCTTGTCTAATATCTTTATATCAGTGTTATTTCCATCAAGATTAATTTCGGCATTAATCTTAAATGTCATAAATAAAGTAAATAAATATATAAATAAAAATAGGTTTAAATTATTTCCAACTTTTATATTTTTTTTCAGTTGCATTTTTATTATTCTTATTTGGATAATAAGCTGAGTCAGTACCAGTCAAGTTTGGCTGATGAGGTTTTTGCCAATTATGTTTATCTAATTCATGAATATTTTCAATTTTGTTGGGCATAAAATGAATCCAAGAATACCATTCGACAGGAATTTTTGATGCATCAATTTCATTCGCATAAATAACCCATCTTTTTCCTTTTTTGTTTTGATAGTATTTATTTCCATACTCATCTGTTCCAATAAGTTTGCCAGATAAAATAGTTTTGATTCTAGTGCCGAATGTATCGCGATTCCACCAAGTGAAAATTTTTTTTAAAAAAGTCAACATACAAAATTTACTAATTTCAATTTCAAATTGTATAAATTAAATTAGACTAAAATATGTAAATGTATATAAGTAAAAAGATTCAAATTTCAAATTTAAATTAAGGAATATAAAAAAATGGCAAAATATCTTGTAGAAACTTATTATACGTGCACTTTTAAAGTAAATCATTATCTTGATGACATTAATGAGACCGAGCTCAAGAATCTTGAGAAAAGAGATGATGGGAAATTTGAAGTTTTAGACGTAAAATTGGATAATAGAAAGACAAAGAATCTTGATCCTAGTAATAAAAAGAATGATCAAAATAAAAAAATTGATTTAGTTCAAACTAAGAATGAGAGCAAAACTTCAAGTGTAGAGAAAATTGTTACTCAATCCTTTTCAACATCGGATAAATCAGGAAAAAGATTTAGTATGCCAGATAGAAGAAAAGGATATATTCAAAAAGCAACTATTGGTGATCATAAAGTTTATTTACATACTGGTGAGTATGAGGACGGTAAAATTGGAGAAATCTTTATTGATACAAGTAAAGAGGGAGAACTAGTTAAAGCTTTAATGAATAATTTTGCAATCGCTGTTTCACTGGGTCTTCAATACGGGGTTCCATTAGATGAGTTTGTAAGCGCTTTTATAGGTACTAAATTTGAGCCTTCCGGTAAAGTGAATGGAAATGATAGAATTTTAAGTGCTTCATCAATTCTAGATTATATATTTAGAGAACTAGCAATTTCTTATCTAAATAGAGAAGATTTAGCACATACTCCATCAATTGGTAATTTAGAAGTTTCATCTACAGATGAAAAAAGCTCTGATGAACAAAATCAATTACTGAAAATTGTAAAAGATATTACAAGTAAAGGATTTGTAAGAAATAATTACAAAAAAAATCTTGTAGATTTATCAGATGTTAAAATCAATCTAAAAGGTAAAAAATAATTATTTTTTATTTTTAATAGATAAATTTAATTCTTTTAATTGATTTTCACTTACATTTGAAGGTGCATTCATCATTAAATCCTGTGCATTTTGATTCATTGGAAACATTGTAACTTCTCGAATATTTTTTTCATTCGCCAATAACATAATTATTCTATCAATTCCTGGGGCAATACCACCATGGGGTGGAGCACCGTAACTTAAAGCATTTATCATGCCACTAAATTTTTGATCAACATCAGATTTCGAATAGCCTGCAACATCAAATAATTTATACATTAGATCCGGTATATGGTTTCTAATTGCGCCTGAGGATAATTCTATTCCATTGCATACGATGTCATATTGATATGCGAGTATTTCTAATGGTTTATTAAAATTAATTTTGTTGATATCTCCTTGCGGCATTGAAAAAGGGTTGTGACTAAATTTAATTTTGTTTGTTTGATTATCTATTTCATACATTGGATAATCTACAATCCAGCAGAATGCAAAAACGTTTTCATCGATTAAACCTAAATCTTTTCCAATTTTATCTCTAGCTAATGCAGTTATCTTTTCTACTTCTTCTAATTTACCACAAGCAAGAAAAATACTATCACCTACTTTTGCTTCAGTTTTAATCATTATTTCATTTAATGAATCTTTTGAAAAAAATTTGCCTACTGGACCTTTCGCTGAAATTTCTTTTTCTTTTTCAATTGTAAAGTAAGCGAGTCCTGAAGCACCTTGTTCTTTAGCCCATTTATCAATATTGTCGAAAAAACTTCGTGGTTTATCTTTTGTATTTTTTGTTACAATACATCTGACTTTAGATCCAGATTTAACTAATTTTTTAAATATTTCAAAAGAAACATCTTCTCTTAAAAAAATTTCAGTGATATCACTAATAATTAATGGATTTCTCAAGTCTGGTTTATCTGTTCCATATTTAATCATTGATTCTTTAAATGAAATTCTTGGAAACTGATTAAACAATAACTTTTTACTTGAAAACTTTTTGAATGTATTAACAAATAGCTTCTCTACTACATTAAATATATCTTCTTGCTCAACAAAAGACATTTCTAAATCTAATTGATAGAACTCCCCAGGACTTCTATCTGCTCGTGCGTCTTCGTCTCTAAAACAAGGGGCAATCTGAAAGTACTTATCAAAGCCAGAAACCATCACTAGTTGTTTGAATTGTTGAGGAGCTTGGGGAAGCGCATAAAACTTACCAGGATTTAATCTACTTGGTACTAAGAAATCTCTTGCTCCCTCTGGACTTGATGAGGTCAAAATTGGTGTTTGAAATTCTAAAAATCCTAACTTATTCATTTCATTTCTAATAAATGAAATTACTTTTGATCTTAATATAATATTTTCATGAATTTTTTTTCTTCTTAAATCTAAAAAACGATACTTAAGTCTTATTTCTTCTGCATACTCTCGATCAGAAAAAACTGGCATAGGAAGTTCTTTGCATTCACCAAGAACTTGAAAATTTTTAATTACTACCTCAATTTCTCCTGTTGCAATATCATTATTGACTGACTCTTTTGACCTTTCAACAACTTTTCCCTCAATTTTAATTACGGTTTCTAATTGTATTTTTTCCAAAATTTTAAAATTAGAATTTTCTTTATCTATAATACACTGAGTAATTCCGTAATTATCCCTCAAATCTATGAACAAAAGATTTCCGTGGTCTCTTTTTTTATTTATCCAACCAGATAGGGTTACCTCTTCTCCAACTTTTTCTTTTCTTAATTCATCACATTTATGAGTTCTAAATTTGTTCAATTATTCTCCTAAGACTTCTTTAATAATTTTAAAGTCAATTGATTTTTTTTTTTTTAAACTTAATTGATCGATCTTATATATGAAATCATATATTTTACTATATGATCTATCAATTCTTTTAACAATAAACTCAATAAATTTATCATCCAAAGAGATTTGTCGATCAGATAAATTTTTTAATATAATAGCAAATATTAAATCATCATCGGGTTTTTCAATATTCAATAAGATAAAGTTTTTTGCTCTAGACTTTAAATCTTTTAATTCAAAAGTGATATTAACAATTGGTTTTATAGATGTAACAATAATAAATTTATTATCTTGGTCGATTAGATTAAAAAGACTGTAAAGTAATTTTTCATCGACATCTGAAGACAAATTTTCAATTACAATATTTTCATAAATCTTTATTCTTTTTAAATCTTCGTTTTCTAAAGATTTACCCTCAAACTTTATGCCTTTGTTTTTATGTAAAAAAATATTAATTAAATGAGTTTTTCCAGAGAGCTTTTCCCCTGAGATATTAACAAAATTTCTCTCCCATTTTGGCCATATGTTTAAAAAATCAAAAACATGTTTATTGCTTTTGGAAAGATAAAAATCATCGTTTTTAAAATTTTTATCATAATCAAATTTGATTATTGTTTGATCTGAGTCTCTCATTCAATCATCCAAACTTTTTTTTGTGTATTTAAATTATATTTTTTATTTTTCATTATATTAATAAAATTTTGGACTGTTCCATTAAATAAAACTTCATAAAATATGAATTCTTTATCAAATTTTTCTACAGAATAATCACTTACCATATCTATTTCATTTAAAAATAATTCAAAATTATTTGATTTTTTTAAATCGTCATTTTTAATTTTTATTGTAATAGGAACTTTTATTGAAGTATTTATTTCATTAAGTTTTTTCCAAGTATCTTCAAATAAATTTTTCAAATTCTCAATTAAGAAATTAAGATCTGTTTCATTATCTAAATTTATATTCTTAAAAGTATCATTCTTTATAATCTCATTTTTATCGTTATAAATTTTTGTTAAAATTCTTACTTCGTTTTTACCTTTAAAAATTACTGAAATGATAGAATTTTTTAAAAAATATTTTTTTGTAATATCATTAAAATCATAAGTTTCTATTACATCCAATTTTTCTTTGATGAGATTTAAATCTTCAAGGTCCTCTGTTGGAAGTAAATAATTAATTAATTGATATCTTTTGTTTGTTTTATTCCAATTATTATAAATAGGATTATTTGAAAAAATTGAAATATCATTTCCCTTTTCATTTATTATGACTGGGATAAATAAAAATTGTTTTTTGAGTATTCGTGATGGAAAAATATTCTTTTTTTCTAAATATTTAAAAATTTTTTTTTTATTAAATGAAACACCTAGATTTACATAATATTTTTGATCTATAAATTTTTCTTCTTTAATCGAGAATGTTTCAATCATGCTTTTGATTTCATTTAAATTAACATTTTCGATTTTTTTGAAATCTGGCGATTTGATTAAAGAGTAGACTAGTTCAAAAAAAGCTTTCTTGAATCCTAAATCAATTACTTTATTTTTATCAAAATTAATTTCAAATGGCTGGGAAATTTCAATATCATTGATTTCAAAAGATTTTGCTTTAACAACCTCTGTGGAAAAAAAAAATATTATTAAAGCTAGAAAAGAAAAAAAAATATATAAACGTTTGATATAATACATACTTAAATTTAAAACTTATATTAATGAATAAAAATCTCTTTACCTATAAAAAAAGTGGGGTTAATATTGATGCTGCAGATAAATTTGTAAGTTTCATATCTAATATTTCATCAAAAAAAAGAGGCAATAAAAAGAATGCTAATATTGGTGGCTTTGGTTCAGTCACAGATTTGCCAAAAGATATAAAAAATCCAAAAATAGTGGCTTGTACTGATGGAGTGGGAACAAAAATAGAGATCGCAAACTTACTAAATAAATATGACACTATAGGAATAGATCTAGTTGCTATGAGTGTAAATGATTTAATTGTACAAGGAGCAAAACCTTTATTTTTTTTAGACTACATTTCAATTAATAAAATTGATTTAAAAAAAATGAAAGCAATAATTCGTGGAATAGTTAAAGGGTGTGATATTGCAGAATGTAGTTTGGTTGGTGGTGAGACTGCCGAAATGCCAGACACTTATGAAAAAGGTAAATTTGATATAGCTGGTTTCGCTGTTGGAATTACAGATAAAAAAAAAATACTTTATAAAAATAAGATAAAAAAAGGAGATTTAATTTTAGCTGTTCCATCTAGTGGTTTACATTCAAATGGTTTTTCACTTGTTAGGCATTTATTAAAAATTAAAAAAATAAATATAAAAAAACATCTATTTCTTAAAAAAGAACTGATAAAGCCAACAAAAATTTATGTAAAAGAAATCTTAAATCTTGTGAAAAGAAATTTATTAAAAGGTTGTGCTAATATAACTGGTGGTGGATTAGCTGATAATATTAGTAGAGTTATTCCCGATAACATGTCAGCAGAAATAGATTTAAATAGAATTAAACCTCTAAAGATTTTTAATTGGCTTAAGACATATAAAATCAGTGATAAAGAAATGCTTAAAACTTTTAATTGTGGAGTTGGATTTTGTTTAATAATAAACCCCAAATATATAAAAAAAATAAATAAATTTTTTTCAAAGGAATATAAACCTTATGTTATTGGTAAAATTTCTAAAAATAGAAACAAAGTAAGTCTTAATGGTAAAGTTAACTGGCTATAAAAAAGTTAAGTCTGCAGTTTTTATTTCTGGTACTGGAAGTAACTTAAAATCTTTAATAAAATTTTCTAAAAAGAAAAAATCACCAATTTCTATTGATTTAATAATCTCAAATAACCCTAAAGCTAAAGGTTTAAAACTTGGTAAAATATATAAGATAAAAAGAAAAGTTTATAATTTTAAAAGAAAATATAAAATTGAAAATCAAATACTTTCTGATTTAAAGGAGCATAAGGTCAAAATGATATGTTTGGCAGGATTTATGAAAATTTTATCCAGAAATTTTATCACTAAATTTAAAGGTAAGATTTTGAATATTCATCCTTCATTGCTTCCTAAATATAAAGGGTTAAATACTCATCAAAGAGCTTTGGATAATAATGAAAAATATTCAGGGTGTACTGTTCATTTTGTTAATTCAAAGTTAGATTCTGGAAAAATTATTTTACAAAAAAAAGTAAAAATTTTAAAAAATGATACTAAAAACTCTCTAGCCAGAAAAGTACTTATTCAAGAACATAAGCTTTATCCAAGATCTATATTAAAAATTTTTAGTCTTTGAAAAAGAAATCTATTTCTATTTTAGCATTATCAATACTATCAGATCCATGCACAGAATTTTTATCAATCGAGATTCCATATTTTTTTCGAATGGTTCCTTCCTCAGCATCTTTTGGATTTGTAGCTCCCATAAGTTCTCTATTCCCTTTTACCGCATTCTCTTTTTGAAGTATCATAACAACTATTGGACCCGAGGAAAGATATTCACATAAATCATTATAAAATGGCTTTGTTTCGTGAACCTTATAAAATTTTTCAGCCTCAGCCTTTTCAATTTGAATTTTTTTTTCTTTAAGAATTTGGAAACCATTACTTTTGAACATTTCTTTAATTTCGCCCTCAAGATTTCTTTCTACAGCATCTGGTTTAATAATAGATAAGGTTTGTTCAATATTACTCATAATGATCCTCTATAAGTTTGTTTAATAATCTAACTCCATAACCTGTTGCACCACCTGAATTTAAGGCTCCACCATACTTAGAAAAAGCCATTCCAGCTATATCTAAATGAGCCCAAGGTGTTTTGTTTAAAATAAATCTTTGTAAAAATTGTGCAGCAGTAGTTGAACCAGCTCCACCAACATAATTGATATTTTGCATATCTGCATTTTTTGAGTCTATCAATTTATCGTAATTTTTATTTAAAGGCATCCTCCAGACCTTTTCTTCAACATGCTCACCCGACACCATCAATTGTTTAGATAGTTTATCATCATTAGAGAATAAACCTGCATATTCAGACCCGAGCGAAACAATAATTGCACCTGTCAAAGTTGCTAGATCTATAATAAACTTTGGTTTAAACTTTTCCTCAGTAAAGGTGAGTGCATCTGCAAGCACCAATCTTCCTTCCGCATCAGTATTTAAAATCTCAACTGTTTTACCACTATAAGACTTAACAATATCGCCAGGTCTTTGTGCATTACCTCCAGGCATATTTTCAACTAGTCCAACCACTCCCACTGCATTTATTTTTGCTTTTCTCAAAGCTAAGCTTTTCATCAATCCAACCACTACTGCAGAGCCTGCCATGTCATAAGTCATGTCTTCCATAAACTTAGCTGGCTTTAATGATATACCACCAGTATCAAAACAAACACCTTTGCCAACAAAAGCTAAAGGTTTAGATTTATCTTTTTTTCCATTCCATTCCATTGTGACAAGATAAGATCCTCTAATACTTCCTTGGCCAACACCAAGTAAAGTATTCATGCCTAATTTTTTTAACTCCTTATCATTGTAAATCTTTATTTTTAAGCCAATCTTACTTAATGATTTAATTCGTTTAGCATATTCATCTGGATGTAATACATTTCCAGGTTCTGATACCAAATCTCTAGTATAAAAAGTTCCCTCTTCTATAGAACTAAATTTTAATTGATCTTTTTGATTAGGAATATTCTTACCAATAACATTAATGAAAATATTACCTTTATTTTTTTTGGTTTTATATTTTTCGAATTTGTATGATTTCAATTTAATCCCATGTAGAAAATATCCAATAATATTTTTAAGTGCATTTGGAATGGTATCTGCATTAACTCTATATTGTGTTTCTTTTAGTTCATTCAAAATGTCATAACATTTAGCACCTAAATTTTCTGCACCAGAATTTGCAAGATCTTTTTTGAGCGAAACTAAAATTATTTTCTTTTTAGAACTAATCTCAAAAGTAATAATTTTTTTCTTGGTGTCTTTTTTATTAAGCAAATCTGAAATGTAAGAATATTCAGAATTAGGAATATGTTTTTTTAAACCAATAATATTGAACTTTTCATCTACAAATAATATTAAATTTGCATTAGATTTGTCATTAGTTTGTCTTTTAAAATTAACTTTAATATTCATAAAAATTAAATACAATCTGTACGAGATAATGCTATATATGAGTAAAACAATTATATTTCAATGGAAAAAATTATTTTTAGGAAATTATTATTAGATATTACTCTCAGAGCCTTAACTATAACCTTTTCTCTAGGTTTAATAGTGTGGATTGTACAAGCTGTAAATTATCTAGATTTTGTTATTGGAGAAGGACACAACTTTAAAATATATTTTTATTATAATTTGTTTAATTTCCCAAAAATAATTCATAGAATTTTACCTTTTGTATTTGCAATTTCCATTTTTTTTGAATTATTAAAATACGAAAAAAATAATGAACTTTTAATATTTTGGACTAATGGTGTCAGTAAAAAAAGATTTATATTAAATCTAATTAAATTTACTTTGATTGTGACCATAATTCAGATTTTTATCGGTAATTTAGTTTCTCCTTCAAGTCAATTTAAAGCTAGAGGATTTTTAAAAGACTCAAATATGGATTTTTTACCAAATTTAATTAATCAAGGAAAATTTATAGATACAGTTTCTGGATTAACTATTTTTATAAATGAAAAAACTGAAAATAATTCTTTTAAAAATATATATATTCAAGAAGGACAATTGTTTGATTTTAAACAAAGTTCAAATCAAATAATTTATGCTAAAGAGGGTTTTCTAATTGATGAAAATAAAAAACTTTTCAGGTTACTTAATGGAAAAAATATTAGCACAAATGATGAAAAATTAATTAGTTTTGAATTTGATAAAATTGATTATGATTTATCAAAATTTTCATCTAAAACTATTAAAGTGCCAAAAATTCAAGAATTACCGACTTTAAAAATAATAAAATGTTCTTTTAATTTAATGTCAGGTAAAATTTATAATGATGAAGTATTTACTTGTGAGACAGGAAAATTAAAAAACCTAAATCAAGAACTTTATAAAAGGTTTATTAAACCTCTTTATTTTCCCTTATTAGCTTTAGTTTGTTGTTTTTTATTAACAATATCAAAAGAACAAAATAATTATACTATTAACACTATTAAAATTTTTTTATTTGTTTTTTTAATTTTGGTAACTTCTGAAACCTTAATGAGATATGCAGAGGCTTCTAAGATTCAATTATTTTTATTAGCGTGTTTACCAATTATTATCTATTACATCATTTACAATTTTTTAATTCAAAAAGTGAAATTATGATTAAAACTTACGATAAATATTTTATTAGATTGTTTTGTAAAAAATTGTTATTAATTTTTTTAGTATTCTTTTCATTAACATTTATTTTAACTATCTTTGAAGAAATAACATTCTTCAATGAAACTCAATCTAAATTTTATTTACCATTTTTAATAGCTATGATGGATGTTCCAACTACTATACTTGAAATATTTCCTTTTATTCTTCTTATATCTACTCAACTTTTCTTCTTAGAAATTATAAAAAAAAAAGAAAATGAACTAATAAAAATTAATAATCTAAATAATTTTTATCTCGTAAAATTATTATCTATTTGTGCTTTTGTTTTTGGAATATTGGTCATAACAATTTATTATCCTTTTTCCTCTAAACTAAAATTTATTTATTCAGATGTTAAAAATATTTATTCAAAAGATGGTAAATATTTAAAACACTATAATGAGAATGGATTGTGGATTAAAGATGAAATTGATAACCATATTTATATTATAAATGCATCAAATTCCAAAGATAACTTTTTGAATGATGTCTTCATATCAAAATTTAGCACAGAGTTCATTTTAATTGAAAATATTTTTTCAAAAAAAATTGATATAAGTTCAAATAATTGGGTGGTTAAAAAACCAATTATTTTCAAAAATAATAATCAGATTGATACAAAAGAGGATCTTATTTTAAAAAGTCATTTTGATTTTAAAAAAATAAACAATACTTTCAAAAATTTAAATTCTTTTAACATTTTTCAATTAATTGATGTTAAAAAAGAAAATGAGTTATTAGGTTATTCATCAAAAGATATTGATTTGCACATTTTGAAAATTATTTCTCTACCTCTTTATTTTGCTATTATGGTAATAATTTCATCAATTATCATGTTTAATATACCAAGAAATAAGCCATATATATTTCACATTTTATTAGGAATATTATTATCTGTTGTTATTTACTATATAAATAACATATTTAATATATTTGGATTGACAAATAAAATACCTACTTATTTGTCTGTTTTTTTTCCAATTATTATATTAAGCATTATTTCCTCAATCGGTTTAATAAGGATCAATGAAAAATAAAATAATAATTCTAATAATAATTTTATTACAAATTTTTTTTATATCCAAAGTAATTTCTGAGGAAATCGAATTTAAGGCGACTGATATTGAAATTATAAATGACCAAAATTTAACAATAGCTAATAATGGATCAGCACTAATAAAAGATGATGAGCTGATTGTTGAGGGAAAAAAAATGAAATACTTCAGAAATGAATCTTTATTAATTATTGATAAAGGTAAAATTTCTTCTTTGGATCAAAATTTTGAAATAAATTC
Organism: uncultured Pelagibacteraceae bacterium; assembly: GCA_902523895.1. Lineage (GTDB taxonomy): Bacteria > Pseudomonadota > Alphaproteobacteria > Pelagibacterales > Pelagibacteraceae > Pelagibacter. The sequence continues at coordinate 22,916 of CABZAZ010000007.1, forward strand.
AAATTTAATTGAATACAAAATTAATAAGTCTGAATTAAATTTTAGTGAAAAAGTTAAAATTATTGATAAGTCAAATAATCTGTTAATAAATACAGATAGAATTAAATATGATGTTAAAAATCAACTAATAATAAGTCAAAGTAACTCTGAAATTAAAGATAAATTGGGTAACATTTATCAAGTGAGAAACTTCAATTATTCTTTAAAAGACAAAATTATAAAACTAAATAATCTAAACGTTTTAGATCCTGATAATAATACATTCATAGTTGATATAGCATTTCTAGATCTAAAAACAAATGAGCTTACTGCAAAAGATATTGGCATAAATTTTAAAATCTCAAAAGAATCCGAAAATGAACCGCGTTTAAAAGGAAGAAGTTTAATTAATAATGAAAAAGAAACAGTAGTTAAGAAAGGAACATTTACGTTTTGTAAAAAAAGAGAAAAATGCCCTCCTTGGGAAATGGGTGCTGAAGAAATCATACATGACAAAGAAAAAAAAATTATAAAATACAAAAATGCTAATCTTAAGTTATATGATAAAAAAGTCTTTTACTTCCCAAAATTTTTTCATCCAGACCCAACTGTGAAAAGACAAACTGGATTTTTAATTCCAAAATTAAGTGATAATAGTACAACTGGCTTTTCTTTAAACCTGCCCTATTTTTTAGTTTTAGCAGAAAATAAAGATATAACTATCAATCCAAGAATTTTTTTAGATAATAAACTTTTGATACAATCAGAGCTCAGACAAAAGTATAAAAACTCTGATCATATAGCTGATGTTAGTCAATATATTTCAAGAAACGAATCATCTAAAGGTCACTTGTTTTATAATTTTGAAAAAAATTATGAAACTAATAACTTTGATGATGTAGAATTAGACTTGCAAATAGAACAAGTCTCTGATGAAACATATTTAAAGGCATATAAAATTGAGAGTCCTATAATTAATGATACTTCAAATCTTACAAATTCACTAAGTTTAAACTTTTATAATCAAGATTTATCGATAGACACAAACCTTGACGTTTATGAAAATTTAGACAAAAAGGATAGTGATAAATATGAATATGTTCCAAACTTCAATTTTTCAAAGATTATAAATGAATTTTATACAATTAACTCTAATGGCTATTATAAAAATTATAACACAAATATTACAGAAAAAATTTTAATAAATAATTTTGAATTTATATCATCTCCCAATTTCTTTAATAATGGAATTATAAATGAGAATAAATTTTTAATTAGAAATGTGAATTCGGAAGCAAAAAATTCTAAGAAATTCAAAAGTAAAAGTTCGGTTAACATAGCTCCTACTCTTCAAACTATCTACTCATATCCTCTTAGAAAGGAGTCTCCAAAATATAATAATACTATTAATCCAAAATTATCTTTAAGATTAAGCACACCTCACACTAAAGATTCAAACAAATCTGTTAGGAAAATAAGTTATAGTAATATTTTCGAATTAGATAGATTGGGAATTCCAGATGCTAGTGAAGGTGGAATTTCAGCTACTTATGGATACGAATATACTAAAATTGATAAATCTAATTTAGACCAAAAAATAAAAATTGCTTTAGCAAACAATTTAAGAATTCAAAAAAATGAAGATTTGCCTAATAATTCAAATTTAGGTGATAAAGTATCTGATTTTGTAGGGTTACTAGAATATAAACCAAATAATCTTACCAAGCTAAATTACGACTTTTCAATTAAAAACAATTTTGATCAGAAGAATTATGAACTTTTTGGTTTCGAGTTTTATCTGAATAATTTAAGTTCTAAATTTGAGTATGTTAATGAAAATAATAGTGATTTAAAAACCTCATATATTCAAAATGAAATTCGATATAATTTTGACAAAAATAATAGTTTAATTTTTGAAACAAGAGAAAATAAAGAAAAAAGTTTCACTGAATTTTATAATCTAATTTATCAATATCAAAATGACTGTCTAACAGCTGGATTAGAATATAATAAAGAATATTATAGTGATCAAGACTTAAAACCTTCTGAAAGTTTATTCTTTAAAATTTCGATTATACCTTTCGGAGGTTTTAATTCACCAAACTTAAGATGACAATTATAAAAAGATTAATCATTTTTATTCATATATTTTTTTCATTATCTAATTATTCTTTGTCGCAAATAAATTTTGAAATCGTGATGAAAATTAATAATGAAATAATTACTACTTTTGATGTCGAACAGGAAATGAATTATCTTTTGGCTCTTAATCCACAGCTTGAAAAATTAGAAAATAAAGAATTAAAAATATTAGCAAAAAGATCAATAATTAAAGAAAAAATTAGAGAAATAGAGATACTAAAATACAATGAGCTTGAAATAGAAAATTTTCAATTTGAACAATACATTAGCAACTTAATTAGAAGTTTAGACTTTTCGGATCAAGATGAATTTATAAATTATTTGATGAATTTTAATGTTTCTATAGATTATTTAAAAAAAAAAATTCTTATAGAAAATGAATGGAAAAGTTTAATTTATGCAAAATATATAGATAGTATTAAAATTAATAAAGTAAAACTGAATGAGAAATTAGACAGTATAAGCAAAAATAAATCTTTAGTAGAATACAATCTGTCAGAAATTGTTTTTAAAAAGAAAAACGATATTTCTTTCACTAAATTAACTGAAGAGATAGAAGAAAGTATACAAAATGTAGGATTTGAAAATACTGCTAATCTTTATAGCATCTCTGACAGCTCAAAAGTAGGTGGTAAAATTGGTTGGATAAAAAGAAATAATCTATCAAAGGAAATAATTAATAATTTGATTTCTCTTGATAAAAATTCGTATAGTAAACCAATTAAAATTGGAAACAATTATCTTATTTTGAAAATTAATGATGTAAGAAATGTCTCTGTCAAAATTAATAAAAATGAAGAATTAGAAAAAATGATAATGATTGAGACGTCAAAACAACTAGATAAATTTTCTAATATTTTTTTTAACAAAATTAAGCTAAATAGTAAAATAAGTGAATTCTAAGCCAATCTTAATAATACCTGGGGAAAAAAAAAGTATTTTTTTTGAGATTTTTTTTAAATCAATTAAATCACTTACTTTTGTATGCCCATTAATTTTGATCTATGATAGGAAAAAAGTTTATCAGGAATCAAAAAAATATAACTTTAGAAAAAAAATTGAATTAATCAATTATGAAGAAATTTTTAAAAAAAAACTCTTCAATAAAAGAATATATTTAATTGATATAGAATATCGAAACTCGTTAAATTATAACCAAAATTGTTTTAATGTTGCATTCAAATTAATAAAAAATGGACTATCATATAAATTAATAAATGGTCCAATTAATAAATCTAAAACTTTAAAAAAAAAATACTTAGGGGTTACAGAATATATAGCCGATAATTTCAAACAAAAGAAGTTTGCAATGCTGATTTATAATAAAAGATTATCAGTCTGTCCTATAACAACTCATTTACCTTTAAGCCTGGTTTCAAAAAAAATAACTAAAAGATCTATTATTGAAAAAGTTGAAATTGTAAATAATTTTTATAAGAAATTCTTAGGTTTTAATCCGAAAATGGCTATTGTAGGTCTCAATCCTCACTGCGAGAGCATACTTAAATTTAATGAGGATGAAAAAATTGTAAAAAAAACAGTAAAAATATTAAAAAAAAAAAAAATTAATATTAAGGGGCCGTTTCCATCTGATACAATTTTTTTAAGTAATAACAGAAAAAAATTTGATGTGATATTAGGCATGTATCACGATCAAGTTTTAGGTCCAATGAAAACTCTTTTTGAATATGATGCAATAAATATCACTTTGGGTTTACCTTTTTTAAGAGTTTCGCCAGATCATGGCCCAAATGAAAAAATGGTTGGAAAAAATAAATCTAATCCAATAAGTTTAATTAATGCCATAAAGTTTTTAGATAAAAGATGATTAAGGCTAAAAAAAGCCTAGGACAAAATTTTTTACATGATCAAAATATTATTAATAAAATAATAACTATAAAAGAAATAGAAAAAAAAAATATTCTTGAGATTGGGCCAGGTACAGGAAATTTAACAGCTAAAATTTTAAAAAAAAAGCCAAAAAAATTTTTAGTGATTGAAAAAGATAATGAATTAGCAAATATACTCCGAAAAAAATTTAATAATAAGATCCAAATAATTAATGGTGATATTTTAAAAATAGAGGAAAATTCATTAAGTGATGAAACCTTAACAGTTTATGGAAACTTACCATACAATATTTCAACAGAGATTCTTAGTAAATGGATCTTAAATATTAATTCTAAAAAAATTTGGTTTAATTGTCTTATACTTATGTTTCAAAAAGAAGTGGCAGATCGAATTATATCAAATTTCAACACAAATAATTATGGAAGATTAACAGTTTTGGCTAATTGGAGGTTAAATATCAAAAAAATCTGTGACATTAAACCAACAAGTTTTTACCCTAAACCAAAGGTGGAGAGCAGTCTGTTATTTTTTGAACCTAAAGAAAATTTTTTTTATTTAAAAAACCCAAAAAATTTAGAAAAAATTACTAGAGTTTTTTTTATGCATAGAAGAAAAATGATTAAAAAACCTTTTAACGAACTATTTAATAATAATTTTGAATTATTATCTAAATTAGGAATTAATCTTAACTTAAGGCCTCAAAATTTAGATTTCGAAACTTATTATCAATTGACAAAAGAATACGAGAATTTAAGAGGTTAGTTTTTCTATGTGATTTCTTATGTAGTCTGGATCATAATCTTTTGAACCATTATTCACTTCTGCATCAATCAGTTTCTTAATTTTTGAATAACAATAATTCAAGTCGTCATTAACAACAACATAATCATAGTTAATCCAATGAAGAACATCTCTTTCAAATTGTTGCATTCTCTCCTCAACTATAAGTTTATCTCTCATGTCTCTATTAGATAATCTATTAAATAATATTTTTTTACTTGGAGGTAAAATGAAAAAAGTAATTAATTTATAATCTAATTTTTTATTTTTTATTTGATCTGCTCCTTGCCAATCAATATCAAACAAAACGTTTTTACCTTTATTAAGATTATCGATTACTGGTGTTCTAGTAGTCCCGTAGTAATTATTAAAAACTTTTGCGTATTCTAAAAATTCCTCATTATTAATTAATCTTTTAAATTCATCCAAATTTACAAAATAATAATCTTTATTTGCTAATTCACCTGGTCTTGGTTGTCTTGTTGTGTGTGAAATTGAAATTTCAAAGTTATCTTGCTTTGATAGTAAATTAACAAGTGTTGTTTTTCCCGCTCCAGAAGGAGAAGATAGAATTACCATAATCCCATCTTTATTTGCGGGCATTTAGAATTTTTTAGTTAGCTTTGCCTTCAATAAATTTGACTGCATCACCTACCGTCAAAATTTTTTCAGCTTCACTATCAGAAATCTCTGAACCAAATTCTTCCTCGAAAGCCATCACAAGTTCGACTGTGTCTAAACTGTCAGCTCCTAAGTCATCAATAAAACTTGATTCCTCTGTGACTTTTGACTCGTCAATTCCCAAATGGTCTGCAACTATTTTTTTTACCTTACTTGAAACATCTTCTGACATATTGATCCTTTTTTTGTTATAAATCGTTATTAGTTAAAATACATAGATTGTCAAGCCATATACATACCTCCATTTACATGTAATGTTTCTCCATTAATGTAGTCAGATTGATCAGAACCTAAAAAAAGAACGGCATTAGCAATATCATCAGGTTCTCCTAATCTTGCTGAAGGAATTTTTGAAATAATAACCTCTTTGAATTTTTCATCAATTTTATCTGTCATAGCTGTTTTAATAAACCCAGGGGAGATACAGTTTATATTAATATTTTTTTTAGCATACTCAATTGCTAAACTTTTAGACATTGCAACAATACCAGCTTTTGATGCAGTATAGTTTGCTTGACCCAAGTTACCTGAATGACCAACAACTGATGTGATATTGACAATTTTTCCTTTTTTATTTTTTAGCATTTTCTTAATTGCAAATTTACACATTAAAAATGTAGATGTTAGATTAATGTCTATTACATTTTTCCATTCATCTAAACTCATTCGAATTGCTAAATTATCTTGAGTAATTCCAGCATTATTAACTATACAATCAAGCTTTCCTCCAAGTTGACTAGTAGCTTCATCTATAAAATTTTCTATTTTTTCACTTTGAGTTATATCAAATTTTAATAACTTCAAATTACTGAATCTTTTTTTTAAATCTTCTAATTTTTCAGACTTGGTACCAGATGCTAATATATTTGCTCCATATTCATTTAATTTTTTAATAATAGAGTTACCTATTCCTCCGGTAGCACCAGTTACAATAATATTTTTATTTCTTAAATCATTCATATTTTTAAACTTTCTATATCTGATATATCATTAATGGAAATAGTTTTTACATTTTTATCTATTCTTTTAATAAGCCCTGCTAATACTTTACCAGGACCAATTTCAATAAATTGGTCAACTCCTTTATTTATCATATTAATTACACTCTCTCTCCATCTAACTCTTCTTTCTATCTGACTAATTAATAAGGTTTTTAACTCATTTACGTTTTTAATTTCATTCGCAGTAACATTAGAAATCAATATATTGTTTGATTCTTGAAATTTTATTTTTTTTAATTCGTCGCTCATTATTTCTGTTGCTTTTATCATTAAGTTACAATGAAATGGTGCGCTAACAGGAAGTTTAATATTCTTTATTTTTTTATCTTTTAATATATTACTTAATTTTTCTAAATTATTTGTCTTACCACTTATTACTATTTGGCCCTCTGTATTGTCATTTGCAATAAAAGCTTGAAAATTTTTTTCATTATCTACTAAAATTTTTTCAATATCATCTATATTTGATCCTAAAACTGCCAACATTCCTCCTTCTCCTTGTGGAACTGAGTTTTGCATTGCATTACCTCTTATTCTTAAGATTTTAATTGTTTGATTAAAATCTAGATATTTTGCGCACGACAAAGCAGAGTATTCACCTAATGAGTGTCCAGCAAAATATTTTGCATCATTTAAATTTATATTAAATTGATTTTTAATTACTTGGAATATTGAATAACTTATTAAAAATATAGCTGGTTGCGTGTTTACAGTTAGATCTAATTCTTCCTTTGGGCCCTCTAATATTATTTTTGAAAGACTTATACCTAATGTATCATCTGCCTCTTGAAATAACTTTTTTACAACATCATATCTATCGAAAAATTCTTTTCCCATTCCAACAATTTGTGAACCTTGACCTGGAAAAATTACTGAAAACATTTAAAAAATTATTTAATTATTGTTTATTTTACTATTGTAATTGAGAATTTATAATAGTATATCCTCACTTTTTATTAAAGAATAATATGAATTTATACGAACACACAATTATAGCTAGACAGGATGCTTCTCCAGCTGACCTTAAACAATTAACTGAAAAATATTCTAAAATTGTAGAAAAAAATGATGGAGAAATTGTTAAAACTGAAAATTGGGGACTTCTTAACTTATCATACCTTATTAAAAAAAACAGGAAGGGAAGTTATATTCATTTTAAAATAAAAGGTGATGGAAAGATGATTGAGCAATTAGAGAAGAATGAGTCACTTGATAAAAAGCTCATAAGACATTTGACTGTTAAAGTGAAAAAGTTTGATCTTGACACTAATTATTTTTCTAAAAAAGATGAAAACGATAAAATAGAAAAAAAGGAAAAGAATAAAAGTTAATTATGCCAAAAAAAAATGCAGGAAATAAAAAAAATAAAAGTAATTTTGCAAAACTAAGCATTTTTCAATCCAATAAATATAAATTTAAAAAAAGTTGTCCTCTTTCTATAAAGGGAGCGCCTAAAATAGATTATAAGAACATAAAATTGCTCAGAAAGTATGTTTCGGAAAATGGAAAGATTTTGCCGTCAAGAATTACTAATGTTTCTCAAAAAAAACAAAGAGAACTATCCTTATCAATTAAAAGAGCAAGGAACTTAGCGCTTATATAATGAAAGTGATATTATTAGAGAACTTAAAAAGAATTGGATCTATTGGAGAAGTCATAGATGTAAAAAGAGGGTTTGCTAGAAACTTTTTAATTGCAAATAAAAAAGCTCTTTATGCTTCTAAAGAAAACATTGGCAAAGTTGAAAAACTTAAATCTGAACTCTCTAAAAAAGATAATGAAAAAAAACTAGAGGCTAAAAAGATTCTGGAAAAAGTGAATAAAAAAGAATTTAGTGTAAAAAAACTTAATACCGAAAATAATGAGCTGTATGGTTCTGTGAAACCGACAGAAATTTCAAAACTAATACTTGAAGCGGTAAAAGTAGAAATTAAACCCTCAATGATCCAACCTGTTCAAGAAATTAAATCTTTAGGTAAATTTAAAGTAAAAATATCTCTACACTCTGAAGTTGATGCTGAGATTATCATCAATGTAAAATCAGCAGAAACAATTCAATAATTATACAATTTCATCCACAGCTTTTTTTTTAATTTTAAATAAAATAATTTTCTATAAAGTTACAATATGGAAAACAATTTAAGTTTGGTCAAAGATAATTTCAAAGAACTACCTAATAATATTGAAGCTGAGCAAGCAGTCATTGGATCGATTTTAGTTACTAATGAAATATTCGATGAAATTAATTCTATTATTTCAAATATCAATTTTTATGACCCTATGCACCAAAAAATATTTAATGCTATCGAGAGTATGATCTATAAAGGGTTACTTGCTAATCCAATAACTCTAAAAAATTATTTTGAAAATGAAAAAGATGAATTAAACATTCCAGAATATTTAGTAAAAATTACTAAATTTTCAACTTCGGTTAGACAGGCTATTGAATATTCAAAAATAATATATGATATGTTTGTAAGAAGAGAGCTAATAAAAATTTCTGACCAAATAATAGATGATGCAAAAGATAATAATCTCGATACTAATGGTCAAAATATAATAGAAAATTCTGAGAGACTACTTTACGATTTAGCTGAAAAAGGAACTTTTAACTCCTCATTGATAAAATTTGACGACGCAATGAAACAAACTATCGAGATGGCGTCTGCAGCCTATAAAAACGAAGGAGGAATTGTAGGTGTTCCAACAGGCTTAAGAGACTTGGATGATAAATTAGGAGGTCTTCATTCATCTGATTTAATAATTATTGCCGGAAGACCATCGATGGGTAAAACTTCGCTAGCAACAAATATAGCTTTTAATGCTGCTCAAAAAATTCAACATGACAGTAAAAAATCATCTGTAGCCTTTTTTTCTTTAGAAATGTCATCAGAGCAACTTTCAACAAGAATAATTTCTGAACAAGCCAGAATAGGATCAAACGATATTCGAAGAGGAAGAATTTCAGATGAACAATTTGATCAATTTTTAGAAACATCAAAAAATATCTCAGAGCTACCACTCTTTATTGATGAAACACCAGCAATAAGCATTGCAGCGATGAGTAATAGAGCAAGAAGAATAAAAAGATTATATGGTTTAGATTTGATTGTTGTGGATTATATTCAATTAATGAAAGGATCTGTAAACAATAAAGATGGAAGAGTTCAGGAAATTTCTCAAATAACTC
>CABZAZ010000008.1 GCA_902523895.1 uncultured Pelagibacteraceae bacterium
TACCAAAAATGTAAGTAAAAAATCTCTCGCGCTCACTAGAAGCCTACAACTAGAGGTAAAAAATTATAAAAGAAAATCTAAATAATTATGTGTGGCATTATTGGAATAAATAGTAATAGACCTGTTTCATCAACAATTATCAGCTCTTTAAAAAAATTAGAATACAGAGGATATGATTCAGCAGGTATAGCAACGCTTTCAAACAATGAAATTAACGAAGTTAAATCTGAAGGAAGAGTTGATAATCTTGAAAATAATCTATTAGTTCAAAAAATGGAAGGAACCATTGGTATAGGACATGTTCGTTGGGCTACACATGGATTGCCGAATAGTATTAATGCTCATCCTCACTCTTCACAAAATGTTTCTGTAGTTCATAATGGAATAATTGAAAATTCTACGTTATTAAAAAAATTTTTGGTAAGTAAGGGTCATAAATTTAAGTCACAAACTGATACTGAAGTGATTGTACATTTGATTACGGAAAATTTAAAAACCGAAAACATTGTTAATTCAATTAAAAAAACTCTCAAATCTCTTCATGGTAGTTTTGCGCTAGGTATAATATTTAAAGATCAACCTGATTTGATTGTTGGTGCAAGAAGAGGATCTCCATTAGCTGTGGGGTATGGTCCAAATGAAAATTATTTAGGTTCAGATTCATACGCTCTGAAGGCTATGACAAATAAGATTACTTATCTTAATGACGGTGAATTTTGTATCATAAAAAAAGATCACGTCGAATTTTTTAATGAGGAAGGGGATAAGATAAATAAAAAAGTTTTAGAATTATCTTTAGAAGATGAAAAATATGACAAAGGTGATTACAAACATTTCATGGCTAAAGAAATAGAGGAACAACCGACAACATTAAAAAATGGAATTAATGAATATGTGGATACATTAAACAATGATATTAATATTTATAATTTTCCCTGGAAAATGAATGAAATTTCCTCAGTAACTTTAATTGGTTGTGGAACAGCCTATCATTCTTGTCTACTTGCAAAATACTGGTTCGAAGAATTAACTTCATTAGATGTTAATGTAGATATTGCGTCAGAGTTTAGATACAGAAAAAACAAATTTAAGAAAGAGACTTTATATATATTTGTATCTCAATCTGGTGAAACAGCAGATACTTATGCAGCATTAGATTTGTGTAATCAAAATTATATGAAAACATGTGCAGTTGTAAATGTAATAGAGAGTTCGATTGCTAGAGACTCTAAATTTGTTTTACCAATACATTGTGGGACCGAGATAGGGGTTGCCTCTACTAAAGCTTTTTTGGGTCAAATTCTTATATTATACATTTTAGCTTTAAAAATTGGATTATTAAGAAAAGATTTAAAAAAAGAGTTATTTAATGAAAAACTTAAAGACCTTAAATCTCTTCCTAAATTAGCAGAAAAGACTTTATTGACCGATAATAAGATACAGACAATATCTAATACGTTTAATGAGGCTAAAGGTTCAATGTTTTTAGGAAGAGGCTTCTCTTTTCCAATAGCATTAGAAGGTGCATTAAAATTAAAAGAACTATCATATATACATGCCGAAGGCTATCCAGCTGGTGAAATGAAACATGGACCACTTGCTCTTATCGAAGAAGGAATGCCAGTTGTTGTATTAGCACCGAGAGACAATTATTATAAAAAAACTATTTCTAATATGCAGGAAGTTATTGCAAGAGGAGCAAAAGTTTTGTTAGTAACAAATAAAAGTAGTGATGAGGTGGTTTCAGAAAATATTTGGGAAAAAATAGAAGTTGAAAGTGCTAATGATGACCTTTTACCCTTTCTTTTAACAATACCGTTGCAAAAATTAGCTTATTATTCAGCTCTAAAAAAAGGATTTGATATAGATAAGCCTAGAAATTTAGCTAAATCAGTAACCGTTGAATAATAGAAAAACTCTGATACAACAATCTTGAGTTGAATATGAAAAATTGGAAAGTAAATAGCTGGAGAAAGTATCCTGTCAAACACATACCAACGTATGGTGATGAGAAGGAGCTTAATAGTGTTTTAAACAAATTAAAAACATTTCCACCACTTGTATTTGCAGGTGAGACTAGACATTTAAAAGATCAATTGTCTAAAGTAGTTGATGGTAAAGCTTTTTTATTGCAAGGCGGTGACTGTGCTGAAAGTTTTGCAGAATTTCATCCTGACAATATAAGAGATACTTTTAAGGTAATTCTTCAAATGGCTTTGGTAATGACATACTCAGCATCTTTACCCATTGTAAAACTTGGAAGGATTGCTGGACAGTTTTCTAAACCAAGAAGTGCTCCAACAGAAAAACAAGGTGATGTAGAATTACCAAGTTATTTAGGTGATAACATTAATGCAATAGACTTTAACGAAAAAGCTAGAAGACCTGATCCAAAAAGAATGTACAAAGCGTATTCTCAATCAGCTTCAACACTTAATTTACTTAGAGCATTTTCAAAAGGTGGTTTTGCAGATTTGAACAAAGTTCATTTATGGAATTTAGATTACATTAAAAAAAGTCCTCAAGCGAAAAAATTTAAAGACTTAGAGGATAAAATTGCTGATGCATTAGCATTTATGGAAGCATGTGGAATAACTTCAGACTTTAATAATAGATTATACACTGTAAATTTCTGGACATCACATGAAGCGTTACACTTACCCTTTGAGGAAAGTATGACTAGAGTAGACTCTACTACCGGTGAGTATCACGATACATCTGCTCACTTTGTTTGGATTGGTGATAGAACAAGACAACTAGATGGTGGACATGTTGAATTTTGTCGAGGAATAGAAAATCCAATCGGGATAAAATGTGGTCCTACTTCTAAACCCGAGGAGATATCAAAAATTTGTGAAGTACTAAATCCAAAAAATGAAAAAGGCAAAATAACTTTAATCTCAAGATTTGGTCATCAAAATGTAGAAAAGTTTTTACCAAAGTTAATAAGACGAGTTAAAAAAGAAGGTCTTAATGTTATTTGGTCATGTGATCCAATGCATGGGAATACAATTGTATCAACAACCGGTTTTAAAACGAGACCATTTAACAATGTAGTTAATGAAGTTAAAAATGTTTTTGGTGTTCATCAGTCTGAGGGATCTTACGCAGGTGGTTTACATGTTGAAATGACAGGCCAAGATGTGACAGAGTGTACAGGTGGAGCTAGAAAAATATCTGATGCTGATTTATCGAGCAGATATCACACTCATTGTGACCCAAGATTGAATTCAGACCAGGCTTTAGAATTAGCCTTTTTAATTTCTGATGAGATTAAAAAGAATAGCAGCTATTCTAAAAATGCTATTCAAGCGGCATCTTAAGCCATTGCATAAAAATTTAAGATAGTTAGATATTTGTTATGATACCAGCAGAAAAAGTAAAATTTATCTCAAATTGGATCAAAACTTACGTTGATCAAATGCCAAATAAGGCACAATCATTAGTCATTGGAATATCTGGTGGTATAGACTCATCTGTTTCGAGCACTCTTAGTGCGATGACAGGAATTAAAACTATTGTTTTAACAATGCCGATTAAACAAAAAGAAAATCAACATGATCTTAGTTTGAAGCATCAACAATGGTTGGTAAAAAATTTTAAAAATGTTGAAGCTCATACTTTAAGTTTAGATAAACTTTTTGAAACCTTTTCAACAACCCTAAATAAATTTGATAACGAGCACGGATTCGCTAACTCTAGAGCCAGACTTAGAATGACTACTCTTTACCAAGTTGCAGCAGCCAATAAAGGTATTGTAGTTGGAACAGGAAACAAAGTTGAGGATTTTGGAGTAGGTTTTTATACAAAATATGGAGATGGTGGTGTTGATATATCTCCTATAGCAGATTGTAATAAAACCGAAGTATGGGAACTAGGCAAAGAATTAGGTATATTAAAAGAAATTATTGATGCTCCGCCAACTGATGGATTATGGGATGATGGAAGAACAGATGAAGGTCAGTTAGGTTTCAATTATTCAGAACTTGAAGACGCAATGGGTAACCCAAATTCGCCTCACAGAGAACAATACGAAAAAATTCGAAATCAAAACTTGCATAAAATGGAGCCAATTCCAGTTTGCAAGATTCCTAGTTAATCAATTAGATTAACAAATCATTAAATAAGGTATATTTCTTAATCAGCTGATATGGATATTTTTTTAACAAATAATTTAAGTAACAAAAAAGAACTCTTTGTTCCAAAGGAAAAAAAAAATGTTGGAATGTACGTTTGTGGACCTACAGTTTATGATGATCCTCATATAGGAAACGCAAGACCCTTAGTAATTTTTGATATTTTATTTAAATTATTAAAAAACGAATTTCCTTCAGTAACATATGTGAGAAATATAACTGATATTGATGATAAAATAATCAAATCCTCACAAGAACAAAAAATTTCAACGAAAGAACTCACAGAAAAAGTAACTTCAAGTTTTTTTAAAGATTGTGATTTTTTAAATTGTGAAAATCCTACTCATCAGCCAAAAGCGACAGAACATATTGAACTAATGATTGAAATGATAAATGATTTAATTAAAAAAGGGTTTGCGTATGAAAATAAAAAGCATGTTTATTTTGAGGTCAAAAAATTTCCTGATTACGGAAAATTATCAAATAAAAATTTAGAGGATTTAATTGCTGGATCTAGAGTAGAAATCAGTGAAAATAAAAAAAATTCTGAGGATTTTGTTCTGTGGAAACCATCAAATAATGATGAACCTGCTTGGGATTCACCCTGGGGCAAAGGTAGACCTGGATGGCATTTAGAGTGTTCAGCTATGTCAAAAAAATTCTTAGGTAATGAATTTGATATTCATGGTGGAGGTATAGATCTTATCTTTCCTCACCATGAAAATGAAATAGCTCAATCCAGATGTGCTAATGATACAAAAGTTTTTGCAAATTACTGGGTGCATAATGCTTTTATCACAATGTCTAATGAAAAAATGGCTAAGTCACAAGGTAACATTCTAAAAATAAAAGATTTTAGAAATAAGATTAGTGGCCAAATAATCAGATTGGCTTTAATGAGTGCACACTATAAGCAACCATTAGATTGGAACGATAAATTATTAAGTGATTGTGAAAGTACTCTAGATAAGTGGTATAAAGTATATTCATCTGATCTTAAATCTGTCAAAGTTTCAGACGAAATTCTAAAACCACTTTATGAGGATTTGAATACACCTGGATATATCGCCAACCTTCACAAGTTATTTGAAAAAGCCAACAAAGGTGAAAACACAGACTTATTTGTTTCGGCATGCAAATTTATTGGTTTGATGAATGAAACTGGCGAGCAATGGAATGAATTTAAAAAGAAAAGAGTATCTATAACCAAGTCTGAAATTGAAAATATGCTTAGTTTAAGAGACAAAGCTAGAGAAAATAAGAACTATAAAGAAGCTGATAGAATTAGAGATGAGCTCTTGGACAAAGGTGTTTTAATAGAAGATAAAGATGGTAAAACACTTTGGAAATTTAAATGAGCAAAGAAAGATTATACATATTTGATACAACTCTAAGAGATGGAGCTCAAACGCAAGGAGTCGATTTTTCTTTAGAGGACAAAGAAAAAATTGCTTTAGCTTTGGATAATTTGGGTGTGGATTACATTGAAGCAGGATGGCCCGGGGCTAACCCAACCGATACAGAATTTTTTCAAAAAAAACACGATTTTAAAAATTCAAAATTAACATCATTTGGAATGACGAAAAGGTCTGGAAGAAGTGCAGAAAATGATACTGGTTTATCTGCACTCATGAACTCTAATACCTCCGCAGTATGTTTGGTTGGCAAGTCTTGGGACTTTCATGTCGATGTTGCCTTAGGAATAACAAATGAAGAAAATTTAAATAATATCTCTGAAAGTGCTAAACACTTTGTTAAAGCAAAAAAAGAATTCATGTTCGATGCAGAACATTTTTTTGATGGTTATAAAGCAAATCCAAAATATGCACTCTCATGTATTAAAGCTGCTTATGACCAAGGAGCTAGGTGGGTGATACTATGTGATACGAATGGAGGTACACTTCCACATGAGGTTACACAGGTGGTTAGTGAGGTTACGAAAGTAGTTCCAGGAAAAAACTTGGGAATACACGCACATAATGATACCGGTAATGCGGTTGCTAATTCATTAGCAGCAGTATTATCTGGTGTTCGACAAATTCAAGGTACAATAAATGGATTGGGTGAAAGATGTGGAAATGCAAATTTAATGTCATTAATACCAACATTTTTTTTAAAGAAAGATTTTTCATCTCAATTTGAAATAGGAATAAAATCAAAAAATATTAAAAATCTAACTGATTGTTCAAGACTTTTAGATGAAATTTTAAATAGAAAACCTAATCAACATTTACCATATGTAGGTGCAGCAGCTTTTTCACATAAAGGGGGATTACATGTATCTGCTGTACAAAAAGATCCAAAAACTTATGAACACATCAATCCGGAGGAAGTTGGTAACACGAGAAATATTGTTGTCTCTGATCAATCAGGAAAATCAAATATTATCTCTAGATTAAAAAGTATTAAAATTGATATTCAAGAAAATGATCCAAAAATTAAGAAATTATTAGATGAAGTAAAAGACAGAGAATTCATTGGTTATAGTTATGATGGTGCCGATGCATCATTTGAATTATTAGCAAGAAGAATAATCGGAGAAATACCAAGATATATATCTATTAATGAATATGACGTTTCAGTAAAAAAAAATAATTCTGGCGAAATAGTTTCATCTGCAAAAGCTCAATTAGAAGTTGATGGAGAAAAGATTATGTGCGAGGGAGAAGGAAATGGTCCAGTAAATGCTTTAGATAATGCCATCAGACAAAACGTTGATAGACTAGCAAAATACTCAAAATATTTAAAAGATTTAAAACTGGTAGACTATAAAGTAAGAATTTTAAATACAGGAACTGAAGCTGTTACAAGGGTTTCAATTGAAAGCACAGATTCTCAAGGAAAAAATTGGTTTACTATTGGTGTCTCCACAAACATTATCGAAGCTTCGTTCAAAGCATTAATTGATAGTTTGGATTATAAATTATTTAAAGATAATGCGCCTGCAAGTAAATAAATGAGCAAATATAATATCTCATTTATTCTTCACAAACCTCAATTATCAGAAAATATTGGTGCCTGCGCCAGAGCAATTAAAAACTTTGATTTTAATAAATTGATTTTGGTAAACCCAAAACCTACTTTTCCAAATGATAAAATCCTAGCTACATCGGTTGGAGCTAAAGATATTATAAAACAAAGCAAAAATTATGATAATTTAGAAGATGCAATAAGTAAAATTGATATTGTTATCGCCACTTCTGCGAGATTTAGAAATAAAAATGTCAAACATATAAACTTAGACGATTTAAAAAGAATAAATTTTAAAAAAAAGATTGGTTTTTTATTTGGTTCGGAGGCGTCAGGTTTATCAAATGATGAAATCAGTTATGCTAATTATACTTTACAAATACCTACTAACCCTGATTTTAAATCTTTGAATTTATCCCATTGTCTGATTATTATTGCTCAATACGTATCTAGCCTAATCAAACTAAAAAATACTCCATTTAAAAGATCAAAAAAAATCAAATCAGCTAATAAAAAAGAAATTCAATCAATGTTAAGTCTTTGCATTAAAAATTTAGAGGAAATAAATTTTTTTAGACCTAAGGAAAAGAAACCTAAAATGCTTGAGAACCTGAGAAATATTTTTTATAAAATGGAGTTATCTGATAAAGAAACGCGTATATTATCA
Source organism: uncultured Pelagibacteraceae bacterium (assembly GCA_902523895.1). Taxonomy (GTDB): domain Bacteria; phylum Pseudomonadota; class Alphaproteobacteria; order Pelagibacterales; family Pelagibacteraceae; genus Pelagibacter. Next base: position 7,774 of record CABZAZ010000008.1, read on the forward strand.
GGTGTATTTGCAAATTTAGGAAAAAAACGTTGATTGACAAACAAAAGAGTAAGTTTATAAGACCCAATATCAAATGACAAAAAGAATTAACTCTAAACATAAAGTTGATAGAAGACTAAAAGTTAACCTGTGGGGTAGACCTAAAAGTCCATTCAATAAAAGAGCTTACGGACCAGGTCAGCATGGTCAAACTAAACAAGGTAAAGCTTCAGACTATGGCATTCAATTACAAGCAAAACAAAAACTTAAAGCTTATTATGGAAACATCAATGAAAGACAGTTTAGAAATATTTATAAAAAGGCTTCTATGCTTAAAGGAGATACCAGTGAAAATTTAATTGGTCTTTTAGAAAGGAGACTAGATGCAGTAATTTATAGAGCTAAGTTTGCTACAACAATTTTTTCTGCTAGACAGTTAATCAACCATGGACATGTTAAAGTGAATGGAAAAAAAGTGAATATTTCTAGTTACCTGGTTAAAGAGGAGGATAGCATTGAGATAAGAGATAAATCTAAACAACTTGCAATCATTGATATTGCTTTAGCAAGTAAAGAGAGAGAAACTCCTGAATATATTCAATTGGATCAAAAAAACAAAAAATTTAAATTTGTAAGAATTCCAAAATTTGAAGAAGTTCCATATCCTGTGGTTATGGAGCCAAACTTAGTAATTGAATATTACTCAAGATAATAATTATTTTTTAAAATTAATTCCTTTATCAGAAAAAACTTTTTTTAATTCACCACTTTCGTACATTTCTTTTACAATATCACACCCACCAACAAACTCTTTTTTTACGTAAAGTTGAGGAATAGTTGGCCAATCACTAAAAATTTTAATTCCATCTCTAATTGATTGGTCTTCAAGAACATTAACACTTTTAAAATTTACCTCTAAAATTTTTAGCATGTTTGAAACTGCCATTGAGAATCCACACTGTGGAGCATCTGGAGTTCCCTTCATGAATAAACATACATCGTTAGTGTCGATATGATTTTGAATTATATTTTTTGTTTTATCATCCATTATTGTTCCTTTGTTTTAATAGCTAAGGCATGTAATTCATTCCCCATTCTGCCTTTTAATGAATTATAAACCATTTTGTGTTGTTCAATTTTACTTTTTCCAGCAAATTGAGATGATGTAACAGTAGCAGAATAATGATTACCATCTCCAGCTAAATCTTGTATTTCAATTGAAGCATCTGGCATTGCTTCTTTAATAAATTTCTCAATCTCTTTTAAATCCATTGCCATAATCAAACCATATAACTCTTAAGCCAATTAGTATTATATGATTTTAATTCGTCAATTGTTAGTTTCGTCTTTTGATCAATTATCATCTCTTTATCAATGATTTTACCTACCTCATCATAATGTACTGAATTTTTATCTAAAATCTTAGAGACTTCCTCTAAATCTTTTGGATTAATTTCAATCAAATATCTTCCTTGATCTTCAGCAAAAAAGTATTCAATTTCATTAATTAAAAATTTTGGCTTTTTGATTTGTATACCTTTATTTCCTTTTATACACATTTTGCTTATCGCTGTGATTATTCCACCAAGAGATACATCGTGGGCACTTTTAATGAAACTTTTCTCTATTAAATTAAGAAGAGTCAGACCATTATTTTTTTCATTAAATAAATTAACCTCAGGTGGCGGTCCATTATTTTCATTTAATATTATTCTTGATAATAAACTTTGATCTATATGACCCTCTGTTTTACCAATCACTAATACGATATTGTCAATTTCTTTAAAATCCATTGTGATCATTTTTTTGTAATCTTTGATTAAACCCACGCCTCCTATCGTAGGAGTTGGTTTAATTCCGATATCTTTTGTTTCGTTGTAAAAAGATACATTTCCTGAGACAACAGGATAATCTAAATACTTACATGCTTCACTGATACCTTGAACACATTCGACAAACTCACCCATATTTTCCTCTTTCTCTGGGCTTCCAAAATTTAAACAATTCGTAACTGCTATAGGTTTAGCACCTACTGAGATTAAATTTCTCCAAGTTTCACAAACAACTTGCTTTCCCCCTGTGAGTGGATGTGCCCAACAATAAGTTGCAGATGAGTCAACTGTAGCGGCTATAGCTTTATTTGTTTTATGAATTCTTACTACACCAGAGTCTCCACCAGGTTTTTGTATAGTATCACCCATTACGGTGTGATCATATTGTTGCCAAATCCACTCTTTGCTGCAAACATTTGGGCTGGATAAGATTTTTTTTAACGTATCTTTGATTTTTAGACTTTTAAATATTGTTTTATTTATTTTATTTTTTTTTGGTAATTTTGATTTTTTCCATTTTCGATCATACATCGGTGAGTTTTCAACCAATGTATTAACTGGAATATTAGCTACTTGTTTGTTATCAAAAAATAATTGAATATTTTTTGTGTTGGTTGTTTTTCCAATTACAGCAAAATCTAAATTCCATTTATCAAATATTTTTTTGGCTATTTCCTCTTTGCCACTCTCAAGAACTATAAGCATTCGTTCTTGGCTTTCTGATAACATAATTTCGTAAGGGGTCATTTTAGTTTCTCTACATGGAACTTTGTTTAAGTTAATTTCAATACCTAAATTTCCCTTTGATGCCATTTCAATACTTGAAGAGGTTAGTCCTGCAGCCCCCATATCTTGAATTGCAATAATTGAATCTCCTGACATTAATTCTAAGCACGCCTCCAATAAAAGTTTTTCAGTAAAAGGATCTCCAACTTGCACAGTTGGTTTTTTTTCTTCTATCTTTTCATCAAAACTAGCGGAAGCCATACTTGCTCCGTGAATTCCATCTCTACCGGTTTTTGATCCAACATATATAACTGGTTTATTTAAACCAGCTGCTTTAGAGTAAAATATCTTATCTTTTTTAACTAATCCTAAAGTCATAGCATTCACTAAGATATTTCCATTATATGATCTATCAAAAGATGTTTGTCCTGCTATGGTAGGTACTCCCATACAGTTTCCATAACCACCAATTCCATGAACAACACCTCTTAATAAATTTTTTGTTTTTTTATTTTGCGTTGAACCAAAATGTATTGAATTTAAGTTAGCAATGGGTCTTGCACCCATTGTAAAAACATCTCGCATAATTCCACCAACTCCTGTAGCGGCTCCCTGATAAGGCTCAATAAATGATGGGTGATTATGACTCTCGATTTTAAAAACTATTGCATCTCCATCCTCAATATCAATAACTCCAGCATTTTCTCCTGGCCCTTGAATTACTTTTTTTCCTTTAGTATGTAATTTTTTTAAATGAATTCGTGAAGATTTATAGGAACAATGTTCATTCCACATTGCAGAAAATATACCTAATTCAGTAATATTAGGTGTTCTTTTTAATAATTTACAAATCTTTTTATACTCATCTGATTTTAAACCATGTTCAATTGCAATTTTTTCGTTAACCGACATTATTTAATATTATTTAAAAGATTTTTAAAAAAGATGGATCCATCTTCTCCGGATAAACTTTCATCTATCATTCTCTCAGGATGAGGCATCATTCCTAAAACATTTTTTTCTTTGTTAAAAATACCTGCAATATTTTTTATTGAACCATTAGGATTTATTTGATCATTTGTATTGCCATTTTGATCACAATAATAAATTGCTATTTGATTATTATCTTCAATCTCTTTGAGTTGATCATTTGTACAAAAATAGTTACCCTCATTATGGGCTATGTGAAACTCCAAAACTTTTTTATCAAGATTTTTGAAAAAGGTATTTTCTTTATTATCTACTTTTACGTGGACATTTTTACAAATAAACTGAAGGTACTTATTTCTTAATAATACTCCTGGTACTAATCCAGCCTCAACCAAAATTTGAAAACCATTACAAATTCCCATTACCAATCCACCAGATTTTGCAAAATTAATTACTGAATTCATTATTTTTGATTTTGAGGCCATGCTGCCACAACGTAAATAGTCACCGTAAGAGAAACCACCAGGCAAAACAATTAAATCGCTTTTGGGCAATTCTTGATCATTATGCCAAATCATTTTGTTTTTAAATCCAAATTTTGTAAGAGCCACATCCATGTCTCGATCACAATTTGAACCAGGAAAGGTTATAACCGATGATTTCATTAATTATTGTGTCTCAATAATTTTGTAGTTTTCAATAACAAGATTAGCTAAAAGTTTTTTACACATATCTTCTACAAGATCTTTAGCTTTTTTTGGATCATTCTCTTTAACATCAATTTCAAAATATTTTCCTTGTCTAACTTCATTTACAGAATTAAAACCCATACCATCTAATGTTTCATGGATTACTTTGCCTTGTGGATCTAAAACATCCTTTTTTAAAGTTATTATTGCAGAAACTTTCATTTTCGTTTCTTTTTAATTGAAGATAGTTTAGTTACATTTACTGCAGAAACATTCGATTGCTCATGTAGAATTCCAAGTCTTTTGGCAACTTCGGTATAAGCAGGTAATAAATCTCCTAAATCTTTTCTAAATCTATCTTTATCAAGTTTTTTGTCAGTTGCAGAGTCCCACAATCTACAAGTATCAGGGCTTATTTCATCAGCCAAAATTATTTCTTTTCTTCCATCAATTTTAGCTCGTCCAAATTCTAATTTAAAATCAATTAATTTTATTCCCACTCCTCTAAACATTCCAATCATAAAATCATTAATTCTTAAAATAGTTTTTTTTATCTTTTCGATTTCTTTTTTATTTGCCCAATCAAATGCGTAAATATGATCCTCTGAAATTAATGGATCGCCAAGTTTGTCATCTTTCAAACAGTATTCAATTAAAGGTTCTTTTAGTACAGTTCCGTCTTCTATTCCAAGTCTTTTAGTCAAAGATCCTGTCGCAACATTCCGAATAACAAATTCAATTGGAATTATTTCTACAAATTTAATTAATTGTTCTCTCATGTTTAGTCGTTTGACTAAATGATTTTCAATACCAATTTGAGATAAATTTGTAAGAATATGTTCAGAAATTCTATTATTTAAAACCCCTTTACCCTCTATAGTAGTTCTTTTTTCATTATTAAATGCTGTAGCATCATCTTTAAAGTATTGGATTACTAAATTTTTATCTGAAGTTGAATAAATTATCTTGGCTTTTCCCTCGTAAAGTTTTTTACCTTTTTTCATTATTTGAAAACCCGCCTGAAAATAAGATTTACATTTTTAAAGTGTTTAGAATAACTAAAGATAGACTTTAATTTTTTAATTGAAATTTTACTCATTATTAACTTGTCAGACTGAATAACATTAAACAAATCTAAATTTTCAGCAAAACATTTTTTTGCATATCCTTGTACTAACTTATAGGATTTTTCTCTTGTGATACCAGTTTTTGTCAGTTCTAGCATCACTTCTTGTGAAAAAATTAGCCCTTTAGTAAGATTAAGATTTTCTAGCATTTTTTTCGGATAAACAATCATATTATCTAAAACACTCGTTAATCTTACCAGTGCAAAGTCTAGAGTAATATTTGCATCAGGACCAATATTTCTCTCTACACTTGAATGTGAAATATCTCTTTCATGCCAAAGTGCAATATTTTCAAGCGCTGGAACAACAGAACTTCTTACCATTCTTGCTAGTCCCGTTAAATTTTCACTTAAAATTGGATTTTTTTTATGGGGCATTGCGGATGAACCCTTTTGACTTTTAGAAAAATATTCTTGCAATTCGTAAACTTCTGATCTTTGTAAATGTCTTATTTCTATAGCTACTCTTTCTATACTTCCTGCGATAATTCCCAATACTGAAAAATAAAATGCATGTCGATCTCTAGGGATAATTTGAGTAGAGATTGGTTCAACTTTTAATCCAAGTTTTTTTGCAACATGTTTCTCGACATTAGGGTTTACATTTGCAAATGTTCCAACAGCTCCAGAAATTGCACAAGTTGATATTTGATCTATAGCGTAAACTAATCTTTCTCTATTTCTCTTAAACTCTTCATAAAAGGAAGCTAATTTTAATCCAAATGTTATTGGCTCAGCATGAATTCCATGACTACGACCTATGCAAGGAGTAAATTTATATTTTCTAGCTTGTTTTTTTAATACTTTTAAAATTTGATCTATGTCTTTTAAGATAATTTTACCTGACTGAATTAATTGAATATTAAAACTTGTATCTACTACATCAGATGAAGTCATACCAAGATGGAGGTATCTAGCTTTAATTCCTGCTTTTTCAGTTACGGAAGTTAAAAAAGCAATTACATCATGTTTAACTTTACTTTCAATTTGATGAATTCTTTTTACATTTATTCTAGCTTTTTTCCTAACTATTGACGAGACACCTTTTGGAATTTGACCAAGTTTTTCCATTGCTTGAGCTGCAGCAATTTCAACATCCAACCATATTTTGTATTTATTTTCCTCAGACCAAATATCTGTTAATTCTTTTCGAGAGTATCTTTTAATCATTAATTATAAGTATGGGGGCTTTGAATAACCTTTAGCAGATTCTGTAAATATTTCATAACCATTTTCAGTAATTCCAACAGTATGCTCAAATTGTGCAGATAAAGATTTGTCTTTTGTAACTGCAGTCCACCCATCATTAAGCATTTTTACATTAAATTTACCAGCATTAATCATTGGTTCTATTGTAAATGTCATCCCAGGTTTTAATTCCATACCTGTATTCTTTGTTCCATAATGTAAAATGTTTGGTGGTTCGTGAAATGATGTACCTATCCCATGACCACAAAAATCTTTAACTACAGAAAATCCTTTCTCTTCAATATAAGATTGTATTTCATGTCCTATATCTCCAAGCTTAATACCAGGTTTTAAGATTTTGATTGCTTTCATCATAGACTGATAAGTTGCATCAATTAGATTATTTAATTTTATCGAGGTTTTTCCAATACAAAACATTCTACTTGTATCTCCATAATGTTCATTAATGATAGCAGTTACATCTACATTAAGGGCATCTCCTTCAACTAAAACTCTATCCTCTGAAGGGACTCCATGACACACAACATGATTAAGAGATGTACATAAAGATTTTGTAAAACCACGATAGTAAAGTGGGGCAGAGTGGCCACCATTATCCCTTATAAACTCATAGCCAAGCTTATCTATGTAAGCTGTTGAAACACCTTCTTTAATATTTTCTGTTAACATATCTAAAGTCTGTGAAGCTAGCTTTCCAGCTATTCTCATTTTTTCAAATTTTTCAGTGTAATTACTCATCAATAATTTTTATTTTTTTATCTATATAAATTTTTTTAGAACTAATGTTACATCTATAAGCCAAAAAGTTTACCCCAGCTTTTTTAGCTATCAAATAATTTTCATAGTATTTACTATCAATATCTTTTGCTATTTTAAAATACTCCATATTTTGTATTTGTACTAAAAATATTAAGTAAGATTTATAGCCTTTCTTTATGGCATCAATAAGAGTAAGTAAATGTTTTGATCCCCTAGCAGTAATAGCATCTGGAAACTCAGCTGTTTTTTCACCTCTAAAAAGAGTAACATTCTTTACTTCTAGAAAACTTTTTTGACCTTTTTTTTCAATTAAAAAATCAAATCTAGTCTCTTTATTAAAAAAAACTTCTGAATTAATCTTATCGTTATTTTTGAATTCCTTGATGAGGTTATTATTCAATCCGTGGTGTACAATTTTATTTGCTCTATGAGTATTTATTCCGACAAAGTTTTTTTTGGCCTTAATAATTTCTAGACCATATTTTAACTTTCTTTTTGGATCATCATGCTTGAATAAATGTACTTCATTACCTTCATCTAGCAAACCTTTCATAGATCCAGTATTTGGACAATGCGCAGTGACAATTTCTTTATTTAGATTTACATCAACAAAAAAACGCTTATATCTTTTGATTAATTTGCCTTTTAATAAAGACTTGGTAAATTCCATATTCGAATTATACATATAAAATGAGTAAAAACACAAAAGTAAATGCTGCGATATTAATTATCGGTAATGAAATTCTTTCTGGTCGAACTCAAGACACTAACACAAGCACTTTAGCAACATGGTTAAATTCCATTGGAGTAAAAGTAAATGAAGTAAGAATAATTCCAGATCAAGAAGATACAATTGTAGAGACACTAAACTTTTTGAGGAAAACTAATAATTATGTTTTCACAACTGGTGGTATCGGCCCAACACATGATGATATAACTGCTCAATCAGTAGCAAAAGCATTTGGTCTAAAATACGAACTCCATAAAGAAGGATATAAAATTTTAGAAGCATATTACCAGCCAGGTGAGTTTAATGAAGGAAGACAAAAAATGATTTGGATGCCAGAAAATGCAGATTTAATTCTTAATCCAACAAGCGGAGCTCCTGGTTTTAGTGTGGAAAATGTTTTTTGTTTACCAGGGGTTCCATCAATTATGAAATCAATGTTAGGTGGATTAAAAAATAAGATTGTTGGCGGTGACCCTATCTTAAGTTACACTATTAGTTTAAAAACAGTAGAAAGTGAAATTGCAAATTCTTTAACAAAAGTACAAGAGGAAAACCAAGATGTTGAGATAGGAAGCTATCCATTCTTCCATGCTGGCAAACTTGGAGTTTCAATAGTGCTCCGTTCAGAAAATCAATCTAAAATTGATCAATGTAATTCTCAAATATTAAAATTTGTTAATGATAAAAAAATAGAAGTTGTCGATAGATAAATGCTTTATTTTGCTTATGGAAGTAATCTTCATCATTTTCAAATGAAGAGAAGATGTAAAGATAGTACTTTTATTAAAAAGATTAATCTTAAGGATTTTAGATTAACTTTTAGAAGTAAATATAGAGCTGCAGATATTGAACCAAAAAAAAATTCCATAGTACCGGGTGGCTTATTTGAAATTTCTAAGAGTGATGAAAAAAAACTCGATATTTATGAGGATTATCCAATTTTATATAAAAAGTATTATTTCTCACATTATAGAAAGACAGTTATGACTTATACAATGGTTCAGAAAACCAGTTTTAGATTTCCAACTGAAAGATATTTAAATGTTGTAAAACGTGGATACAAAGATTGTAAACTTGATCAAAAATATTTGGAACAAGCATTATCAAATAAATAAATTTTTTATATATTTGATAACCACATGGTCTCAAACGGTTTCAGTTTAAGAGATTTATTTAAAGATTTTATTTTAGGATCAATTATATTTTTCCATTTATCATACTTTTTGCCTAATTTTGGATATTGATCTATTGAGGAGCAATTAGTAATTGAAATAATTGTTTGTTTTTTATCTAGACTTATCCTTTTAAAACAAAACAATTTAGATCCTAGATTAATATTTAATCTCTTAGCATTTGGATGAAATGCTTTTTGTTTTCTCTTAATTTCCAATAATTTTTTAAGATTTTGAAAGAAAATACTTTGTTTAGATGTTTTATCACCTAATTTTTTTGTAATATTTTCATAACTCCATTTATATCTATTAATATCTCTATTATTACCAGTTATCACATACTTTGCTTCATCGTTAGCTTTACCAAATAAAGAATTGAAATAAACTGCTGGAATACCTTCAAAAGAAATCATTATTGCATGAGCTGCAATATATCGTTCTAAAAAAAATTTCCCACTAGGATCAGTGTCTGATTTTTTTAATGCATTAAAAACAGTGATATTTGCCTCATAAACTTTTTTAGATTTATTTTGAACTTTTCTATACGAAAATTTTGATCCATTTTTTTTCAATCTTTTAAGAAAATCATTTAATGATCTTTTATCCAATATTCCTTCGGTAGGCCTAATGCCAATACCATCATGTGATGCAATGAAATTTAAATAACTATTCTGGAATTTAGCATTCGGAAGTTTTTTACTCCATTTATTGAGATAAGAACTGTTTTCAAATAAAAAAGCATGGATTAATAAGGGCGGAAGAGAAAAATTATAAATCCAATTAGCTTCATCATTTTTACCAAAATAACTTAAATTTTCTTTTTCTGGCAAATTTGTTTCTGTAATGATTATAGTTTCAACGTTTAAGAAATTACAGAAAAGTCTCAACAGTTTTACTATTTCATGAGTTTGTTTTAAATTTATACAGTTGGTGCCATTTTTTTTCCAAAGGTAGGCAATTGCATCTAATCTGAAAATTGTTACTCCATTGCTAACTAGGTGAACCATGATTTTAATAAATCTAAGAAGCACTGATGGGTTCTTAAAATCTAAATCTATTTGATCAGCACTAAAAGTTCGCCATAAGTAATCCGATTTTCTAAAGATATCTATTTTTTTTAATAATTTGTGGTCTCTTGGTCTTACCACTTTAGATGTGTTGAACTTAGAATTAACAGTTAAAAAATAATCTTTGCCAGGTCTTTTTTTTTTAAGAAAATTTTTGAACCACAAACCTCTAGCTGATGAGTGATTAATTACAATATCGGCCATCACATGACTAGATTTTGAAATCTTTTTTATATCAGACCAATTACCTATTCTTTTTTCAATCTTATAATGATCTTTTACAGCAAAACCACTATCACTACTGGATGGATAAAAAGGTAAAAAATGAATAGCATTAAAGTAATTTTTTAAATTTTTCTTAAAAAAATTTTGAAAAACTTGAATTGAACTTTTTTGATTTGAATTAACGTTATCTCCATAAGAAATTACTAATGAAGTTTTTTCTGAAATAGAAAGTTTTTTTTTTGAATTATTTTGATTAAATTTTTTTATTATTTGTATTATTTCATCTTTTAAATGATCAATATCTCTTTCATTTAAAGAGGGTTTGTAAATAGTTCTTAGTATAGAACTAATTTTTTTTTGGTTTTTTTGAAATAGCATTAAGAATGTTTTTTATTATCATCATTAACTACTTTTTCAAGTCTTCCAAGAAAATCTGGTATAGCGCTTTTTACTCTGCTCCATGTAGGTATAAAAGGAGTATCCATGGGATTTTGGATAAATGCTTCTCCAGCTTTCATTATATTTATTGCAAATAACTCAACAGCTTTTTCCTCGGTGTGTGAGTCCAACTTCAAACCATTCATCGCTGCATCACTTCTATAAATATCAATTAAATCAAGAGCAGATCTATAGTATGTTGCTTTTAATGATCTAAATTTTTCTCTACTAAAGGTATTACCTTGAGTAGCTAATTTTTTTATAAAAGTTTTTATAATATCTATTGACATTCTAGATAATCCTTTTGTTTCGTCGTCTAAAGATAACACTTGATGTTTATGATCGTAGGAATCAGCCAAATCAACCTGGCAAATATTTTGTGGTGAGAAGCTTCTTTGCATTTCAGATAAAATTCCTACCTCAATTCCCCAATCGGAAGAAATCCTTAATTCTGGTAACACATTTCGTCTAAATGAAAACTCTCCAGCCAAAGGATATTTAAAAGATTTCATAAAGTTTAAGTAATCACTTTTACCAATAGTTTTTTCTAAAGCTGTTAATAACGGGAAAACAAGTAATCTTGCAACTCTGCCATTCATCTTATCATTTGCTACTCTAGGATAGTACCCCTTACAAAACTCAAAATTAAAAAGGGGGTTTACAACTGGATAAAAAAGTTTTGCAAGCATTCTTCTATCATAAGTTTTTATATCGCAATCATGTAAAGCAACTGAACGAGCACTATCTCTTGCGATACACATGCCAATGCAATACCAAACATTCCGTCCTTTTCCCAGTTCACTAGGAGCAAGATTATTTTTTTTTAATTCTTGATCAAGTTTTTTTAATGCTGGACCATCGTTCCAAAGGATAGAAAATGAAGTTTTTAACTTTTTAAAAAATTTCCAAGCTTTTTTTGCTTGAGTTTCATTTGCTTTATCTAACCCAATAATTATATGATCTAAATATTTGGTTTTACTTATTTCATCAACAATTTTTGGTAAAGCTTCTCCTTCTAACTCAGAGTATAGGCATGGTAAAATTAATTCCATTTTTCTTTGTTTGGAAAATTTTGATAATTCATTTTCTATGACTGATGTGGACTTAGTCCCAAAGTCATGCAAAGTAGAGATTATTCCATTTTGTGAAAAGTCACCCATGGCGAATTCTTAAGCTTAATACCCTAATTTAACTAGTGCCGTTTTGATCACATCAGCCCAGCCCTCAGGTGATGGCTTGTTTGAAAATATAAGATTATCAATGTTAATTTGTTCCTGAATAAATTGATCATTGAATACTAAACAAGGAATGTCACAATTTTTTAACATATCTAAATCATTGTAATTGTCGCCAACTGCAATTGTCTTAATTTTATCCTCAGTTTTTTTCAAAATTTTTATAACTCTATTCATAGATTTAACTTTGTTTATATTATCACAAAGGTTTAAAACACGCCCACCTTCTTGAAGTGTTAATGAATTAGAATTTAAAACTTTTAATAATTTATTTTTTTCATTTTTGTCTCCTTTAAATAAAAAAGGTAAAGTATAATTTCTATTTAAAGCATCTTTGAGCTTTGCATCTTTTTGCCCTAATATATTTTCTTGTTCTTTTTTACTCATTTTTGAAATTTGGAAACATTTTTCTTTTAATTTTTCAGGAACTTTATTTTCAAAAATCTTAATTAGTTCATCTTTCTCTCTACTAAGAACAAGTTTATCTGGAAAATTAGAGGTAATTAAATTTAATCCATGAATAGATGATCCATTTTCTGATATAAAAGGAAGATTTACTCCAAGCTCTTCATTGAATTTTTCAATTTCTTTTTCTGTTTTGCTAGAATTTGGAATGATGATTACCCCCTTACTTACAAGACTTTTTATATAATCTTTAATAGTATCGAATTTAAAGGTATCTCTATGTAAAAGAGATCCATCTAAATCAGTAAAAATTACAACTGTAAATTTTTTTTTCAATGGATCTATCTCATTCTATTTTTAGATTTGTCAAAAAATAACACTTTATTTTTGGAAAAAGAAATTTTCAGTGATTCTTTTTTTACATTTTCTGAAGATTTAATTACGATATTAGCATCAGAAAGTTTGGTATGAATAATTTTTTCAAATCCTAAATTCTCCGTATGTTCTATTTTTACTTCTAATTGAACTTCATGATTTTCGTTAAGACTTATATCTTCAGGCCTGATACCAAGATAAATCTCATCTTTAAAATCAAAATTTTCAAAAGTAATTTTATTTTTAAATAAATTTATTGTGTTTGAATTAACAATCTGTTCTTTATTAATTTGAATTATATTCATTTTTGGCGAACCAATAAATTCTGCAACAAAAATGTTATTGGGATCATTATAAATTTCATTCGGTGTGCCAAATTGTTCAATAATTCCTTTATTTAGAACCACAATCCTATCAGCAAGTGTCATCGCCTCTATTTGATCGTGTGTTACGTAAATTATATTTGATTTTAATTTTTTGTGTAATTTAGAAATTTCAACTCTCATTTCAGATCTTAAAGCTGCATCTAAATTAGATAATGGTTCATCAAACAAGAATACTTTTGGATTTCTTGTAATTGCTCTACCAATTGCAACTCTTTGTCTTTGTCCACCTGAAAGTTGTTTAGGTTTTCTATCTAGTAAATCCTCAATTTGAAGCGTAGCAGCTGCATTATAAACTTTTTCTTTAATTTCATTTTTTGGAATTTTTTCCATTTTTAAACCAAATGACATGTTTTCAAAAACATTCATGTGTGGATATAAAGCATAAGATTGAAAGACCATTGCAATTTCACGCTTAGAAGGAATTAAATTATTAATTAATTTTGTATCTAAAAATATTTCTCCTTGATCGATACTTTCTAATCCTGAAACCATTCTTAATAAAGTTGATTTTCCACAACCTGAAGGGCCTACTAAAACTATAAATTCCCCATCCTTTATATTTATGTTAAATTTGCTAATAACTTTATTATCACCAAATGATTTTTCGAGATTTTTAATAACAATTTTCGACATTTGCAATTTAAGAGGATTTTAACTACTCATTAATTGTTGAGAAAAATTTATTACACTGCTAAATTTATAGCAATAATAAATTGAGATATAGAGAGATATTTTGAGTTATAGAAAAGAAGGAGGGGAATATGTTTAAAAAAATAATAATAAAAATATCTGTTCTAGTATTTTTAATTTCAAATACTAGTTTTGCAGATATTAAATTTTGGACTACAGAGGTCCAGCCTGCAAGAATGGCAAAGCAAGAGGAGATGGCTAAAGCTTTTGAAGCTAAAACAGGCATTAAAGTTGAAGTTATACCAATTGAAGAAAAAGATCTTGGAACAAGGGCTACTGCAGCAGCAGCAGCAGGAGATCTTCCAGATGTGATTTATCATACGTTACAATATGTTTTACCATGGGCTGAGGCAGGCATATTAGATGTTGATGCAAATAACGCTGTAGTTAAGTCTTTAGGCAAAAAAACATTTGCACCAGGTGCATTAAATATGGCTAAGAAGGGTACAAAAATTGCAGCTGTTCCAGTAGATGGTTGGACGCAAATGGTTGTTTATAGAAAAGATCTTTTTGCTGCAGCTGGTTTAGAGCCTCCAACTTCATATGCAAACATAGTTAAAGCAGTAAATACATTATCAAGTAATGATATGTTTGGTTTTGTTGCTGCCACTAAAACAGATGAAAACTTTATGAGCCAAGTACTTGAACATGTACTTTTAGCTAATGGAGTGAATTTTGTTAAAAAAGGTGGAACTAAAAAGCAAGGCAAAGCTTTAAAGAATTCATTAGAATTTTATAAAGTAATTGCTAAAGCAAGTCCTCCAGGAGAATTATTCTGGAAACAATCTAGAGCTTTATATTTTGCTGGAAAAACACCAATGATAATTTGGTCACCATTTATTATGGACGAGTTAGCAGGTTTAAGAGACTCTGCTCCGCCAACAATTAATAGTGATCCAACATCTCCAGAATTAGCGTCTAAAACTGGTTTCATTACAAATTTTAGTGGACCGAACAATAGAAAAGGCGCTGCTTGGGCTGATGTAAGATACTTTGGTATTACTGCGGATGCAGATACCGATGAAGCTAAAAAATTCATAGAGTACTCTATGAGTGAAGGTTATACGGCTACATTAGGTATTGCTCCAGAAGGAAAATTTCCAGTAAGAAGAGGAAATAAGAGCGATCCTAGTGCTTACACTAAAGCGTGGAGTAAATTACCAGTAGGTGTTGATAGAAAAGCTCCTTTAACAGATCTTTATTCTGCGGATGTTATTGATAACATTGTTGCGGGTTTAGATACAGCAAACAGATGGGGTGTTAAAGAGGGTGAACTATCTCGAGCATCAAAAATCATTAATTCACAATTCTTAAACAGAATCACTAGAGAATATATTGATGATCAAATCTCAGTTGATGAAGCGGTAGCCAAGATAAACGCTGAATTGGCTAAGTTTTAAATAATAAATTTATAAAGAGCGGATAATATTTTATTATCCGCTTTTTATGTATGAGTGATTCATTATCAAAATTAGAAAAAAGAACTGCTTACACTTTAGTTTTACCTGCAGTTCTATTAGTTTTTGCCATCGTATTATTTCCTATATTTGCAAATGTTTGGATCAGTTTTAAGGATATTGAATTAAAAGATATTAGAATTCCTGAACCAAGGGCAAAGAAAATTGTTAAATCAATTTCAGAAAATCAATCAGAATTAAAAATTATTTATAAATTACGAAATAGTTCTTTAATTCAAGAATTAAGAAATGTTCAATTTCAAGATAAATTTCCAACAAATGTCTCACCGATTAATTTAGATCCAAGATGCAATTTTCAATCTAAAAAAGTTGTTTGCAATCTTGGAAATTGGCAGGCAAAATTTAGAGAAAATTTCGAGATAACCATACAGAATAACAATGGTGAAATAATTGATAAAAAAATAATCAAATCCCAAAAACCAATTTTAAGTGGAAAAGCAGATAATCCATTATTGACTACAAATTTCACTTTAGAAAATTTTAAAAAAGTATTTTATGAAAATAATTTTGTTGAATTACTTTTAACGACATTTTACTTTACTTTTTTTGGTACAGTAGGTGCAATTATTTTTGGAATTTTAGCAGCACAATTAGTTAATCAAAATATTCAAGGTCGAACATACATGCGAGGTATTTTACTCTTTCCGTATGTGGGTCCTGTAGTTGCTTTAGCATATACTTGGACTTTATTGCTAGATCCTAATAGTGGAACTTTAAATGCATTATTAGTTAATTTTAATATCATAGAACAGCCAGTAAATTTATTAGGCCAAAAATATATAACAATGAGTATTTTAGGTTTTGAATTTAAATTAAGGTTAGCTTTAACGACAGTTATCTTTTTTGAAATTTGGCGGTATTTTCCACTCGCTTTTCTTTTTATATTAGCAAGATTACAAGCTATTCCGCAAACCTTGTATGAGGCAGCTGAAGTGGATGGAGCAAGCCCAATCCAAAAATTTATCCATATTACACTGCCTCAAATTACAGCCATCATCTCTATTTTATTTATGATTAGGTTTATTTGGAACTTTAATAAATTTGAAGATATCTTTTTATTAACCGGTGGGGCATCAGGCACAAGAACCTTACCTATTAATGTTTATCAGCAAGGGTTTGCTGTTTCAGATATTGGGATGGGTTCTGCTGTTTCAATAGTCATTGTCATGTTACTTCTTAGTTTCATGGTTATTTATTTTAGATTAATTGGAAAGAGGGCTAATGAAGTTTAGATCCCTTGCAATATTTTTGATCATTTCATCTTTTTTTCTGACATGTATTTTATCAATTTGGAAGATCATGGCTACGCTGCAAGGTTTAAATTTTACTAATTTAAATGTCTCATCTGTTTTCATAATTGGTATTCTGTTATCTTTCGTATTTGTTCTACTTGGCAATAAGATTAATCACTTAATAAAGATTTTCACATTATCTTTTATATTTTCTATTTTATATTTTTACTCTAATGAGGCATCTCCATATTGGTATATCTTTGGAGTGTTCTTAATCACCCTATTTTTTACGAACAAACTCAAAAAATATAGTATGCAATCTTTAAAGGAAGATTTCATTTCTGAAAAAATTATTTTTGATTTTATCACCTTGTTTGGCATTGTTTTCTTTGCATTTGTAATTTTATTTCCATTTTACATTATGCTGGTTACTAGTTTTAAAACACAGATCGCTTTATTGGTAAATCCTTTAGATTTTAGTTTAGATATTACAAAAAGCTTAACTGAGTTATTTAAATCTTATTTTGTAATCTTTGAAACTTATAATTTTGGTAGATACATATTAATAAGCTCAGCTGTTTCAATTGGAACTGTTATTGTCACATTATTATTTGCAATCCCTGCAGCTTACGCTGTTGCTAGATTAAATTTCTTTGGCAAAAACTTTTTATCAACATCAATTTTAATTATCTATATGTTTCCAGCTATAGTTTTAGTGATCCCCTTATATACTGTGTTTAGTCAGCTTGGCTTAAGAAATTCAATCATTGGTCTATTGATTGTTTATACAGCTACAACCTTGCCGGTTGCTATCTATATGTTGCAAGGATATTTCAAAAGCATTCCAAAAGAAATTGAAGATGCAGGCATTATGGATGGTCAGAATTGGTTTGGTATAATTTTAAAGATTATTATTCCTTTAAGTTTGCCAGCTATTGCATCCGTTGCACTTTATGTTTTTATGATAGCTTGGAACGAATTCCTTTTTTCATTGATGTTTTTAGACAGTCCTAAATCATTTACCTTATCAAGAGCTATTCAATATTTAAGTGGAGATGCGGAAACACCTCGCCAATATTTAATGGCGGGTTCTGTTATAGTTACTTTACCTGTTCTTTTTATTTTCATATATTTTGAAAAATACTTAGTAAGTGGCCTAACATCTGGTAGTGTTAAAGGGTAATTTTAAAATGAAAAAAATTTTTTTTGTTATAATTTTAAGTCTATTTAGTTTTAGTCTTTCTTATGCTCTAGAAAGGGATTTTAAAGCTGTAGCAAAAGTAAATGGTGAATTGTATTTGTTAGATTACAAATCGATTAAAGCTGGAGATAATGATATGATAAAATATATTCAACTCATATCTTTTAAAAAGAAACAGGAAACATCTAATGGAAAAAAATATTATTCTGTTCAGATGTATATGGAAGCTAAATGTGCTTTAAATATGATAAAGCCTTATATACTACAATTCTACGATGTAAAAATGGAAGATGGAAATGTTATGAAAGGTAATATTGTAAGAACAGCAGATTTTGCTGGTGATTGGACTACTCCTAAAAAAGGAACGGCTTATGATGTTGTAATGAAAGAAGCATGTGAAACATGGTTGCTTAAAAATTAAATTTATGAAAAGACTCTTTTTTACTATTCTTCTATCTCTGTTTTTTGGTGGGGGAGCTTATGCTGATGATGAAAATTTAAAAAAAATTAAGGAGTCAATTTTTTTAAATTCAGTAGTACCGTCTGTTATAGGAGGTAGGGTTTCAATTTTATCAAAAAATATCAAAATATATGAGTGTACTGACAATAAAAATAAAAAAACCTTAATATCTTTGAATAGACAATCTAAAGAAATTTTAAAAAATTATTTTCAATCTGTTTTAGAATTTCATAACCTTCCTAATGGAGCGTTAACTTACAATATTATTCAAGAAGAAGATCCAAACTCAATGTATCCAGCGTTTATATCTAAGGCAATTTCTAAAGTTTATTGGAATGATGATATTAATTCTTGGTGGTGGTATGAAAGTAGAATTACAAACACAACGCCAAAAAAATATTATATTCTTTATAATGAAATATCTGAAAACTATGAACTTACAAAAGATAATGTTAAAGTTGAAACAATATATATAAAGCTACCTTTAATAAATAATAAGATTAATCAAAATCTAAAAAAAAGTTTAGAAATACCATTTGAAAGATATATGAATTCTTTTGATTATAAAGAAAACAAAATTGGAAATAACATATACAAAGAAATTGATAATTATATGCTGAATTTTGTAAATGAGGAAATTTTATTAAAAGATTTAGTGAATACAGAATTTGATTTTATTTCAAAAAATAGTGAAAAATTTTCAAAAAATTCTACGTGTGTAAAAAAAGATTATTTTACATCAGGTAATTAGAAATACTTTAAAATTGATCACTTAAGACTAATAATATCAATAGTCAGGCCTCAGGCTTATTAATTATTGTTATAGGATAATATGGGATAACTTGCACCAGACTTGCGTACTGGGAGATAAAATAATATGTTATTTTTGATTTATGAGTAATAAAAACGAACAAAAAAAAAATTCTAACCTGGGATTATTTGCTTTTATAGGTAGTATAATAGGATTTATTATAGGAGCTACAATGGGAATAGGTGGCATGATATTTATGGCTATTTGTGGTGCTGCTTTTGGAGCCTTTTTTGCAGATCAATTTTGGAATAAATGAAAAAAACACTTATCATTTGTTTATTATTTTGTTTATTTGAAATAAATCCATCCTATTCAGTTACTAGAACTGATGGCCCAAGTGATCCAGAAGTAGCAAAGAAAAAATTTTTTGAAAATAGAAAATTAGATATCATAGAGGGTCTTTGGTATGATGGTGATGAAGGTGCGATCTATGCAATAGTTAAAACTTCCTCAAATGTTTACAATATTTGGACAATTGATCATAAACTTAAAAAATATGTAGGTACTTTAGATTTAGAGAATGCCCTAAGAAAAACTTCTGTATCAGGTAAATATACATATAAGACAACAGTATATAATATTAATAACCCATCAGAAGAAGCCATTGGTTACGGAGAATTTAATATGACGGGTATCAATTTAATAAATGAAACTATTGAGAGAGGATGTTGGTCTACAAATAAATGTTGGTCACCTATTTTTGGTAAAAAAACAAGAATATGGCCAGAAGATATTTATGCTTATAATGATAATATAAAAACTGTTAGTAACAACTCAAGTGATGATTCAGATATTAGTAAAAAATTTTATCAATTAAATTGGTTTAATTTAGAAAATCCAAAAAATCATTGGACAGAAATACCAGGATCAAATTCTGAGGTAAATATTTTAGAAAGTGAGATTTATCTAAAGGGACAAAAACAAATAGATGCATTTAGTCAATTACTTTTTAAAGAACCAGCTAACGAAAATGTTATGGTGATAATCGATGATAGCTCTTATGATTATACAATATATATAAATTATATTAATGATGGTTACGTATCCAAAGACGATTGGAGTTCTAATCCAAAAGAATTACTAGCTGAGATGAAAAAAACCTCAAAAGATGATGTCAAGGATGTTAAATGGGTCTTTGAACCCAAACTTTCAGAAAATAATTATGCATATTATTCTTATGAAGTTTTGTGGAATGATGGAGAGAGATCACTCGAGACAAAAATTTTATCATTCGGTAGAAAGGGTTATCATAATATAAGTTTAGTAAAAAAGATTAATGAAAATTTTAATGCTAAAGAATTTGAAGAAATGGCAATAGAATTTGCAAATTCAATTCAATTTGAGGAAGGATATCGATATGCTGATTATAAATCTGGAGATAAAACTGCAGCTGTGGGTATTGGGGGCTTAGTCGCTGGAACTTTGGGTGTCAAAGCATTAGCAAAAGCTGGAGTATTAGCTAAACTTTTAGCATTCGCTGTTAAATTCTGGTGGATTTTATTAGCACCACTTGTTTTACTTGGGGGATTATTTAATAAAAAATCTACTTCTGGTGAAAAAGTTTCACAAAAAAGAAAAACAAAATCTAAAAAAAAAATTGATTAATGTATTTTAATCATTTTCTTCATATATTTGCTGCTTTTTCACCAGCAATCGTAATTTTAATTTATGTTTATAAACAAGATAAGTTTCCCGAACCAAAAAATATTGTATTTAAAACTTTTCTTTTTGGGTGTGCAACTGTCCTTGGTATTGATTTAATAATTCCTGTTTTAGACAATTTTAGTGAATCTACTTTTAAGGGTGAAACATATTATTTCTTTGACAGTTTTATACGAGCTGGTTTTGTTGAAGAAATTTTCAAAGCAATGGTCATAGTTTTTTATTGCACTCGAAAATCAGTTTTTGATGAACCTATGGATGGAGTAATTTATGGTGTTGCAGCTTCTTTAGGTTTTGCTGCTTATGAAAATATTGGTTATGTCCAATATTTCGCTGAAAAAACTTCTTTGATGGATATATCTTTAACTAGAGCTCTTTCAGCAGTGCCGATGCACGGACTTTGTGGGGTCATGATGGGATTCTTGATTACTCTTTCTATTTTTGAAAAAAAACATAATTACTTAAATTTAGTACTAGCAATCCTAATACCTGTTGGGATGCATGGACTATATAATTTTAGTTTAGCTAGTAGCGTTGTAAGTTATCATATTGCAAACGTGATATTATTTGTATTCTTCTTAAGAGCTTATTATTTATTTAAAGATCTAAGGCAAAAACAAAAAACTACTGAGATGTTTTATAAAAAAAGATATACAATAACAGTTACAAATTTTATACAAGCTGCAAGTAGTGTTTTAGTTTTTTATCTAATTTTAAACTATCTAGTATTAATTACTTTCTAGTAATGCAATTGATGAAAAATAGAGATAAAGAAATTAAAAAAGTTTAACTAAATGAGATACTTAAGATTTACTTTATTACAATCCTATATTTTAAGTATTCAAAAAAATAAAAGAAAAGCTTTATTATTAATTAATTGTGGAATATTTATTGCAATTTTTGCTGTTAGTTCTGCAATCATTTCATTCTTTATTGAGAGAGATATTTCTGAAAAACAATCTGAGATATTAGAATATCAAATACAGATTAAAGAAGGTAGCACCATGATGGCAGATTTAGAGGCAATGTTTAATCAGTACTCATTAACAATTAAGAATGAGGAAGATATAAGAGTTGATAAACAATTTTTTAGTGAAACAAAACTTGGTAATAAAGTTTTTTCAGCTAATGATTTCTATATTCCATATATTCAATACTCTGCAAAAGAAATTTCAGATTTAGAAAGAGCCATTTCTACAGAAGAAGATGATGAGTACGGTTCAATGAGTATAGCAGACCTTTTTGATATTAATAATAAATTTAATCAAGAAATGATAGAGATAATAAAAGAAACATGGTCTCAAGAAGATATTGATGATTTTACTAACTCCATTTTAAAAGTAAGTGAAGCATACAAAGAGGTTAAAAAGATAAATTTTGAAAATTATGAACTTAAAAAAATTCAAACATTTGAAGAAATAGCTTTAGAAATAAAAGAATATGAAACATTTCATTTAAATAGTTCAAACTCAAAATTAATAGATGATTATTTTATTATAATGAATTTTGATTTCGCAATTAAAAAATGGTTTTCTAGCTTTCTTTATCTAATGAAATCTTTTGGAGCTGCTGATGAAGATTTTTTAAATGAGATAAATCAAGAAATTATAGATTTATCAAAAAAAGAAAAAAATATCATTTTACTAACTTTTTTATTTCAGTTTTTTGTTTTTGTAATAATTCAAGTTTTTGAAATAAATTCAATTAATTTTAGCATTAGAAAAAATCGATATGAGAAGAGGACTTAATAATAAAATTTCAATTTCGTTAATAATAGTTGTTGGAGTTTTTACTATATTCTCATATTTATTTGATCAATTGGTAATTAGAGAAGAAGATAATTTTAGAATTACACAAATAAAGTTTGAAAATTTGAATACAAAAATAACCAAATTAAATTCAATTTCAACTCAATTAACAACAGCTTACGATAGTTCTATTGTTCGGACTATAAATTTAAAAAGATTTAAAAACTATTGGCTTAAAAGTATCTTATTGATTACAAATTATGATGAATTAGGATTAAATTTAAAAGATCAAGAGATTGTTAAGAGTTTTAATGATGATCCAAAATATCTTGATGATCTTGTTAAAAGTAGAAATATAGAACATTATAAACAGATAGTTGTTGCAATAAACGAGCAAGTAGAGAGACTTTATAATATTTACGGTTGGAATCTAAATTTCTTTCCACAATATCAGGATGGAGATTATTATAATGGTCCTGATGTGGAATATTCAAAAATGTTTGATCAAAATAAAGATATTTTTTATGAGAAAAATTTTATCACATATGCTGAATTAGTAACTGACATTAAAAAATCAGAGAATGCTGTGAAAAATTTTAAGATTAACAATTGGATTGACTTGAATAAATATTGCTCTTTATTATTAAACAAACTTGATGAACTTAGCACAATTCCATTAGATGACGGTTATCTTGTAGAAGATCTTATATTAAAAAATGAAGAATTGCGTTACCAAGTA
>CABZAZ010000009.1 GCA_902523895.1 uncultured Pelagibacteraceae bacterium
ATCATATTTTGCGGCATTTTTTAACATGATCAAAATTTTTCCTTTTATTTTTATTATCCTTTGGTCATCTGCATTTATAACTACAAAACCTATCATTGATCATAGTGATCCATTTGCTGCACTGGCTTTTCGTTTTTTTTTTGTAGCAATTGGATTTTTATTGTTCTCAATTTATTCTAATTATTCAATTATAATAAAAAGAAAAAACTTAATTGAATCTGTCCTAAGTGGTGTACTTTTCCATGGTTTATATCTAGGAGGGGTTTTTTACTCAATTTCTATTGGTATGCCTACGAGTATTGCTGCATTAATTGTAACTCTTCAACCAATCTTAACAAATATCCTTAGTGGACCAATCTTAAATGAAAAGGTAACTTTTAAACAATGGATTGGTGTTTTACTTGGATTTTTTGGTGCAACACTAGTTTTAGGATTAGATCTAGGATCAAAGATTCCATTGCTTGGGCTAGTTGCTACAATAATAGCACTAATTTCAATAACAGCATCAACAATTTGGCAAAAAAAATTAAGTTATAATTTGCCTTTGTCCGTAAGTAATTTTTATCAAGCTGTAGGTGGCTGTTTTTTTCATATCCTTGTAGTCATATTTTTTGCAAAACCATATATAGCCTTCACAAAAACATT
This sequence comes from uncultured Pelagibacteraceae bacterium, assembly GCA_902523895.1. Classification (GTDB taxonomy): domain Bacteria; phylum Pseudomonadota; class Alphaproteobacteria; order Pelagibacterales; family Pelagibacteraceae; genus Pelagibacter. The sequence goes on from CABZAZ010000009.1 coordinate 646, forward strand.
TTTTCTAGCAATGGGTCACCAAATACTTCTTGTGTCTTTTGGTGCTTTTACAATTTTAATGTTTTTAATAAAAAAAAATTCCGCAAGTAAGACAGTCTCAATTTTTTTTCTAATCCCTGCAACATCTGCTTTGATGGCTTGGTTTTTTTTAGGGGAAACCTTAACAGTAATTGATCTCTTAGGTTTTTTGATAACTTCAATAGGAGTTTATATAGCTACTAGAGATTAATCTAAGCTATTTATTTTCGTATCCAAACTCTAGCGATGCGTCAGTAATAGAATGGTATAAAGACTCCCCAAAACTTCTTAATGCGAATAACCTTACTTTGAATGGCTTGTCATTAAGCAAGTCTACTGTAAAAGCAATATTATTATAAAGAGAATTTATCGAATTATTTTTTTTTAAAATATCAAAATTAAATGGTGATCCTTTTTTTAAAACTTCTAATACATAATTGCCTTCCATTTCAATTACAGCTCTTGAATGAGATAAATCAGTTACTGCAAAATCAGTTTCTTTACATGTTAAAGAAATACTTTTGATTAAATCTTTATTTGAGGATACTAGCAGCCAATTTTTTGGGCCATTCCATAAGATTCTTGTATTTTCATTAAAAGCCACATTCAATGAAGAGTCTTTTAGTTTTAAACCGTCAATATCAATACTTTCAATTTGAATATTAGAATTTTTGAATTGTACTATTTGAACAATTAATAAATTTTTTTTTTCTGAAATTTTTAATAAGTCATCGCCTTTTTTGTCCTCAAAGTCCCCAAATTGTCCTTGATGATGAACATTAGCTAGCGCAGAAATTAAACTCATGATCTAACCCTCTCGCCCTTCGGATCCACATAATGTGAAGACACTATCTCAACTGGAATTACTTTATTTTTTAGAGGTGACATTACGAATAACTTTTCTCCTATCATATTCTTACCATCTTTTAAAATTGCTAAAGAAAATGGATTATCGTGTTCAACACTCCAACATGAGGCTGAAATATAACCTAATTTTGGATTTGGAAGTGGTGCATTTGAATCTTTAACTAAATGAGATCCTTCCGGAATACTTGTTTTTTTATCTAATGGAACAACACCAACAATTTTTTGTCTATCTTGAGCTGCAAAAGCTTTTCTTGATAAAGATCTTTTTCCAATAAAATCTTTCTTTTTGCTAAGAAGTCCCTCAAGAGAATTGTCATAAGGAATAGTTCTTCCATCAAGCTCTGAACCTGCGACATGTCCCATCTCAATTCTTAATGTTGAAAGTGCTTCCGTTCCATATGGTTGAATTCCAAACTCTTCACCAACTTCTATTATTTTTTCCCACATAAAATATCCATAATCTGACTCAACATTTACTTCGTATGCAAGTTCACCAGAGAATGAAATTCTAAAAATTTTAGCTTTTACTCCAAACAAATCACCTTCCATATAACCCATAAAAGGAAGTCCTTCATTCGTAACATCAGACTTTGGAAAAAGTTTTTTTAATACTTCTCTTGATTTTGGTCCAGCAATTGCTGCTCCCGCCCACTGTTCTGTCGTTGAAACTACATTTACATTTAATTCTGGCCAAACAAGTTGTAAGTAATATTCTAGATGTGATAGAACATTAGCAGCTTGAGCAGTTGTTGTAGTCATATGGTAATGATTTTCTGATATTCTTGTTGTTGTTCCATCATCCATAACAATTCCATCTTCTCTCAACATCACACCATATCGTGCTTTGCCGACCGGTAATTTTAACCATGCATTTGTATAAACTCTATTTAGAAGCTCTGCTGCATCTGGTCCTTTAATATCAATTTTACCTAAAGTGGTAACGTCACAAACACCAACATTAGTTCTTACATTTTTAGCCTCTCTTTTTGATGCCTCAAATAAATTTTCATCACCACGTTTGTAATACCTTGGTCTTAACCATACACCTGCATCAACAAAAACTGCATTATTTTTTTCATGCCATGAATGCATTGGGGATTTTCTCGTTGGTTTTGAATGTTTTCCTACCTCCCTTCCAACGATTGCTCCAATAGAAACTGGTGAATAAGGCGGTCTAAAAGTTGTATGCCCAACTGCTGGAACAACTTTATTCTCAATTTTCGATACTAATTGTAAACCGTTAAGATTACTTGTCTTACCTTGGTCAGTTGCCATGCCAAGTGTAGTATATCTTTTCACATGTTCAATAGACCTATATCCCTCTTTAAGAGCTATTTCTATGTCGGAAACTGCAACATCATTTTGAAAATCTAAAAACCGTTTGTAATTTTTTCCCTTTGGTAACGGCACGCACCAAAATTTATCATGTATTGCAGATTTTTTTTCAACAACATTAGGAAAAGAAACCTTGTTCTCATTATTTGTAATTTTTTTTGATAATAAATTTCCTTTTTCAAATGAATCTTTTAATGTCTCTTTTAAGGTATAAATTCCATTAGCAGCTCCTATAGTTTTTTCATTTTGTTTTGATATACTGGGAACAAAAGCATCTATATCCTCGTTAAACTTTGTTTTATTTCCAGATTGAGAAGCCAAATGAATTGTAGGTGTCCAAAACCCAGAAACACAAATACAATCACACTCAATATTTTCAATTGATCCGAGTTCTTCTTTATTGTCTGAAATTTTAGCTATGTCAGCTGATTTTACTTTTTTATATCCTTGAGCAGCTACAACTACATATGAATTTTTAATTTTGATATTCATATTTTTTGCCTCTTCAATAATTTCTGATTGAGGCTCTTTTCTTGTATCTAAAATTATAGGATCTATGCCGTTTTTTTTAAATTCAATTGCTGTTTCATAACCGCTGTCATTATTTGTAAAAACAAGAGGCTTTTTTCCAACTAATACTCCATACACTTTCATGTATTCCTTAGCAGCTGAAGACAACATTACTCCAGGTGTATCATTATTACCAAATACAATGGGTCTCTCTATAGATCCAGATGAGATTAATACTTCCTTTGCTCTAATATACCAAAGTCTTTGTTTTGGATGAAATTTTTTTGTTTTAGGTAAATGATCACTTAGTCTTTCAGACATTACTAACATATTATGATCATAATAACCAAAAACTTGAGATCTATTTTTTACAGTAACATTAGGCATTTCTTTGAGCTCTGAAATAATACTATCTGCCCACTCTTTACCTGATTGATTCCCAATATTTACTTCGCTTGTTAATAAAGTTCCTCCAAATCTTGATTTATCCTCAGCCAGAATAACTTTGGCCCCATTTTTTGCAGCTGAATAAGCGCTTGCTAATCCAGATGGACCTGAGCCTGTGATTAACAAATCGCAGTATTCATATTTATGTTCATATCTTTCTTTATCATGTTTGATTGATGCAGTTCCAAATCCTGCTGCCCTTCTTATAAATGGTTCATAAATTTTAAACCAAAAACTCTTTGGCCACATAAAAGTCTTGTAATAAAAACCAGCTGGTAGAAATATTCTTAAAAAGTTGTTTATAGCTCCAATATCAAAGTTTACATTAGGCCAACAATTTACACTTTTTGCCTCGAGACCCTCAAAAAGCTCTTGTTCTGTAGCTTTAACATTGGGATCTGTTTCACCATTTCTATATAATTGAACAATTGCATAAGGTTCATCAACACCTGCTCCAAAAAAGCCTCTTGGCCTATGATATTTAAAACTTCTTCCGACTAAATGAACTCCATTTGCTATTAATGCTGATGCAAGAGTATCTCCTTCATAACCAAAATAATTTTTACCGTTGAATTTAAAAGAAATTTTTTTATCTCTATTTATTAATCCACCACTTTCTAATCTAAAACTTTGTGTCATTATGAAATGTCTTCGTTTGCCTTAAGAGTTTTAAAAATTTCGTGGGTGGCTGTATCTCGTTGAACTTTAATCCATTGTCTGCAGCCTGATAAATGTTGCCATAATTCCCAATGCTTTCCTCTTAGACTTTTTCTATTGTAAACAAAATTATCCCAATCTTGATCGGATATTTCTTTACCTAATTCTGGTCGTTTGACAGTTGCATCACCACCATATGAAAATTCATTCTGTGATCTCATTCCACAGTGTGGACATTTTATATGGAGCATTTACGAAATCCAGGTTTTGGTACCAAGTCCCTTTTCGTCAAGTAGGTGACCAGTATTAAATCTATTTAAACTATAGCCAGCATTTAATTCATGAACTCTATCTTGCGCAATCGTATGTGCAAATGTCCAACCAGATGCTGGTGTTGCTTTAAATCCACCATAGCACCAACCACAATTTAAATACAAACCTTCAATATGAGTTTTGTCTATTATTGGTGAGCCGTCCATAGACATATCCATTATTCCACCCCAAGTTCTAAGCATTTTTAATTTACTTAGGAAAGGCATCATTGCAATCCCTTCAGTTAAAACATGTTGAAGAGTTGGAAGATTACCTCTTTGTGCATAACTATTGTAGCCATCAAGATCACCACCCATAACCATTTCACCTTTGTCAGATTGGCTTATATAAAAATGTCCAGCACCAAAAGTAACTACTTTATCTAAAACTGGTTTTACTGGCTCAGATACACATGCTTGTAGTAGATGAGTCTCAATTGGCAATGTCATATTTAATTTTTCAGCTAAAATATTTGTACTACCTGCAACACATAATCCAATTTTTTTTGCTTTAATGTCTCCACGAGAAGTTCTCACTCCATTAATTTTTCCTGCAGACACATCAAATCCAATTACTTCACAGTTTTGAATTATGTCTACACCCATATCGTCTGCCTGACGTGCATAACCCCAAGCTACAGCATCGTGTCTTGCTGTTCCCGCACTAGGCTGCATCAATCCACCAAAGATTGGAAATCGTACGTTCTCAGAAAAATCAGCCATAGGAATAATTTCTCTCACTTCTTCCCTATTTAAGAGAACTGCATCGATACCGTTTAATCTCATTGAATTTCCTCTTCGAGCATAAGTATTCATTTGTGCATCTGAGTGAGCAAGATTTATTATACCTCTTGGAGAAAACATCACATTGTAATTCAAATCTTGACTCATTCTTCTCCAAAGATCCATTCCGAATTCGCTAAATAATGCATTGTCATCATGCATATAATTTGATCTAATTATTGTAGTGTTTCGACCAACATTACCTCCACCAATCCAACCTTTTTCGATTATAGCAACATTGGTAATATTATGTTCTTTAGCTAGATAATATGCTGTTGCTAAACCATGTCCACCGCCACCAATAATAACAACATCATACTCTTTCTTAGGAGTTGGATCTTTCCAAGCTAAGTCCCAATTTTCGTGATTTGAAAGGGCATTTTTAACAAGACTAAAAACTGAATATTTTTGCATGACTAAATTTTATAATAATGAGTATAAATAGTTCATATTTTTTTTATATATAATTTTTAGATATTTCCAAAGGCTTTAAAAAGAGATACTAATCGACCAGTTTTTTATTATTTTTTATAAAATTCAATGAGCGACATAAAATCAGATATTCAAATTGCTCGTGAAGCAAAAATGCTTCCAATAAAGGAAATTTTAGCGAAAGTAAATGTTCCAGACGAAAGTTCAGCTTTTAGCCCGATGGGCAGACATATTGCAAAAATAAACTTGGAATACTTAAGTACATTAAAAGACAAGCCAGACGGTAAATTAATTTTAGTTACGGCAATAACTCCAACTCCTGCTGGAGAAGGTAAAACAACCACCTCCGTTGGATTAAACGATGGACTAAATAAAATTGGAAAAAAATCTATTGTATGCTTAAGAGAACCAAGTCTAGGTCCATCCTTTGGTATGAAAGGTGGTGCTGCAGGAGGAGGATATGCTCAAGTGGTCCCAATGGAGCAAATTAATCTTCACTTTACTGGAGATTTTCACGCAATAACATCAGCACATAATCTTTTATCTGCTTTAATTGATAATCATATCTACTGGGGAAATAAATTAAACATAGATGTCAGAAGAATTGTTTGGAAAAGAGTTATGGATATGAACGACAGAGCTTTAAGATCAATTAATATTAATCTTGGCGGTGTTGCTAATGGTTTTCCAAGAGAAGATGGTTTTGATATCACGGTTGCTTCTGAGATAATGGCTATCTTTTGTCTTGCTAATAATCTTGAAGATTTAGAAAAAAGGATCGGAAATATTACTGTAGCATACACTCGAGAAAAAAAACCAATCTATGCTAAAGATTTAAATGCACATGGACCAATGACTGTTTTACTTAAAGAGGCAATCAGACCTAATATTACACAAACACTGGAAAATAATCCTGCGATAATTCATGGTGGACCATTTGCAAATATTGCTCATGGATGTAATTCTGTAATTGCAACTAAAGCTGGATTAAAACTTGCTGACTATGTTGTAACTGAAGCAGGTTTTGGTGCAGATTTAGGAGCTGAAAAATTTTTAGATATAAAATGTAGAAAATCAAATTTAAAACCAAGTTGCGTTGTTATAGTAGCAACTGTTAGAGCCTTGAAGATGCATGGTGGTGTTACAAAAGATGATTTAAAGAATGAAAATGTAGATGCACTAAAAAAAGGATTAATAAATCTTAAAAGACATATTGAAAATGTGAAAAAATTTGGTTTACCTGTAGCAGTAGCTATAAATCATTTTATAAAAGACACTGATAAAGAAGTAAATGCTTTAGTAGAATTTTGTAAAAAGCTAGGGGTTAAAGCTAGTATTTGTAAGCATTGGGCTGATGGTGGTGAAGGTACAAAGGATTTAGCTAAACATGTAACAGATTTATGTGAAAAGAATGAAGCTAAATTTAAATTTTTATATGAAAGTAAAACTCCACTTTTCAAAAAAATAGAGACCATAGCAAAAGAGATTTATAGAGCTAATGAAGTTATTGCAGATACTAAAATCAGAGATCAACTAAAAAACTTTGAAGAAGCTGGTTATAGTGAGTTACCTATATGTGTTGCAAAAACTCAGTATAGTTTCTCAACAGATCCAAATCTGAAAGGTGCTCCGACTGGTCATTCACTACCAATTAGAGAGATTAGGTTATCATCTGGCGCGGAGTTCATTGTTGTTGTTTGTGGAGCAATCATGACAATGCCTGGACTTCCTAGAGTGCCAGCAGCTGACTCTATTAAGCTAAATAAAGACGGTGATATAGAAGGTCTATTTTAAACTTTTAACTTAAGTTTTTTATTTTCTTTAATTGTCTTAAGTAAATTAATCATTAATGGGATTTTTTTCTTATCAATTTTTTTTAAAATAAATGGTGTGATCTCTCTTGCAAGTTCTTCACCTTCAACAGTTTCTTTGGGCATAAATCTTTTTTTTGCAGTTTTTAATGAAAATCCTTTACCTAAATAACTACCCATTTTGCTATTTCTTCCACCAGCAGCACTAACGTAAAGGTCACCCACTCCAGCGAGTCCAAGGATTGTTTCATCTTTACCTTTAAAATATCTATTTAAATATCTCATTTCAAGAACTGCTTTTTGAAATAAATTAGATGAAGAGTTAAGACTTTGACCAGCTCCAATGATCATTGAATATATATTTTTAATTGCTGAACAGACCTCTACTCCTACTACATCCCGGGAGTATTCTGTTAAATAATATTTAGTAGAAATTTTTCTTCCTATAGATTTTGCAATATTAATATTTTTATTTGCTATAATCACACTAGTTTGATTTTTTCTGGCTAATTCTTTTGCCAAACAAGGTCCTTTTAGAACTGAAATATTTTTTAGATTATAGTTTTTTTGAAGTTGTTCTGAAATTGTTAATATCTTATTCTTTTTTTTTTCAAATTTTAACCCTTTAGTAAGAACCAAAATTGGTGATTTAACTCTTAAATCTTTTAATTCTTTACCAATAAAATCAATACCTGGAAGACTTAAAGCTATTACTATTAGATCAAAATTTTCTTTTAATAAATTTTTAGAAAATTTTCTAAATTTTAATTGTTGTGGTAATTTTATCTTAAGAGCAGAATGAAATTTTTTTTTTGAAGATAAATCTTTAATAAATCTTTTGCTATAGGGCTCAGTAATTGTAACATTATTTTTATTTTCTAAACTTGGGATTGTAAATGCAGAGCCCATTGCACCTCCACCAATAACTAAGATATTTTTCATAACAAATAATTATTTTATTGTAATTGTCATCATTTTGTTAGTAAAATACAGAATTAATTATTTAATTTTGTAGATTAATGACAAAAGTAGCAATTATTGGTGCAGGACCTTGCGGACTATCAATGTTAAGGTCTTTTGAGCTAGCAGAAAAAAAAGGTGAAAAAATCCCTGAAGTTGTTTGTTTTGAAAAGCAAGACGATTGGGGTGGCCTATGGAATTATAGTTGGCGAACAGGATCTGATCAATACGGGGACCCAGTACCTAACAGTATGTATAGATATCTTTGGTCAAATGGACCAAAAGAATGTTTAGAATTTGCTGATTATTCTTTTGATGAACATTTTGGAAAGCCGATACCATCCTTTCCACCTAGAGAAGTATTATATAACTATATTGTTGGAAGAGTAAGTAAAGGAAATTTAAAAAAAAAAATCAAATTTAATACCAGAGTTATAAGTACCATATTTAAAAATGATAAATTTGAGCTTAGTTATCAAGATAAAGTTAATAATAAAATATTAAAAGATAATTTTGATTTTGTTGTTGTTTCAACAGGCCATTTTTCTGTTCCTTTTATTCCAGAATACAAAGGAATGGATACATTTCCTGGAAGAATAATGCATTCTCATGATTTTAGAGATGCAGAAGAGTTTAGAGATAAAAATGTAATAGTGCTAGGTAGTAGTTATTCGGCAGAGGACATCGCTCTTCAGTGTAATAAATACGGAGCTAAAAGTGTTACCATTGGTTATAGACATAACCCAATGGGATTTAAATGGCCTGATGGAATGAAAGAGGTTCATTATCTTGACAAATTAGTAGGAAAAAAAGCAATCTTTAAAGATGGTACTGAACAAGAGGCTGATGTTGTAATTCTATGCACTGGTTATCTTCATCATTTTCCATTTTTAGAGGAAAATTTACAATTAAAAACCAGAAACAGACTTTATCCACCAAAATTATATAAAGGAGTGGTTTGGCAAGATAATCACAAACTTTTATATCTTGGCATGCAAGATCAATTCCATACATTTAATATGTTTGATTGCCAAGCTTGGTATGCAAGAGATGTAATTATGAATAAAATCAAAATACCTAGTAATGATGAAGTTGAGAAAGATATTAATAAATGGGTTGCAATGGAGGAAAAACTTGAAAACCCTGATCAAATGATTGATTTTCAAACTGAGTATACAAAAGAGCTTCATGAAATGTCTGATTATCCAAAAATTGATTTTGAGTTAATTAGAAAACACTTTAAAGAATGGGAACATCATAAAGTAGAGGATATTTCAACATATAGAAATAAATCTTTTTCATCTCCCGTAACTGGTTCAGTTGCTCCTATTCATCATACGCCATGGTCAACTGCTATGGACGACTCTTCAAAAACTTTTTTAGATAAATAATCTAAGATTAATCAATACCTAGATGTTTTTTTCTTTTTTGGACATAGGCTCTAATTAAATTATCAAAAATTAAAGCTATGAAAGCTACACAGATACCAAGTGTTAATCCAATTCCAGCACCTTTTTTATCTGATAATGCTTTTAATATATATTGACCTAAATCTTCTGTTCCAATAAATGCCCCGATAATTACCATGAATAAAGCAAAAACAATTGTTTGATTTATACCAAGCATCATATGAGGGAACGCCAAAGGAAATTCAATTTTAGTCAATCTTTGAAATTTATTTACACCCGACATGGTTGCAGCATCATGTAGACCAGCTGGAACACTTCTTAATCCTTCGATTGTATATCTTGTAGCAGGTATTGTTGCATAAACTATGACTGCGATAAGTACAGATGTATCTGTTATACCAAATAACATCATTACTGGAATTAAATATACAAAAGATGGAAATGTTTGAAAAATATCACAAACGCCCAGCATAAAGTTTGCTGAATGTTTATTTTGGAAACACAAAGTTCCTACTGTAAATCCAATGATACAAGAAACAACAACTCCAAAAGTTGCCATATATGCTGTAACTAAAGCTCTATCCCACCAAGGGCTGAATGCAATAAAAAGTGTCAAAGCACAAACTACCAATGCTGAACGTAAGCCACCAATTAAATATCCTGCACCAACAACTAAAACTATCGTAGCGATTGCAGGCATTCTTAAATACAATGCTCTCATTGGCTGAAGTACATCTTGTATCAACCATGTATTGAACGCTTTAATATAAACAAAGAAAGTCTCAAAAATCCAATCTACTCCTTTGTTCCAAAAATCAGCAGTTGATATTCCTTTGTTATGTGGAATTTCAAATAAATAATTAAAAGTATCTTTGAATAAAAAAGTTCCAATGTAAGCTAATATTATTCCAACAACAAATATAACCCCAAAAAATATAAGATTTTTGTTTCTTTGATAGAAGGTAAGATTACCAAAATAATCTGTTTGTTTATTTGCCCAAGCTAAAGACATTTTATCTAAAAGAATTGCAATTAAACTGATACATAAGCCCGCCTCTAAAGCTAGTCCAATATTTAATTGGTTTAGAGCTAACAATAAATTAAACCCTAAACCTTTTGCTCCAATAAATGCAGAGATAACTGCCATTGAAAAACACACCATGATGACTTGATTAACTCCAATTAAAATATCTCTCCTAGCAGTTGGAATTAATACTTTAAACATTAATTGAAAATTATTACATCCGCTCATCCTTCCAGCTTCAATAACTTCTGGGGGCACTGCTCTTAGACCTAAAAGAGTTAATAATATCATCGGTGGTATTGCTACAACCATAGTAATAATTACAGCAGCATGGTCACCTACTCCAAAAAGAACTAATGCTGGAACCAATACAGCATATTGTGGCATCGTTTGCATCACTAGCAATATTGGATATAAAGCTTTTTCTACACGTTTACTTTTAAAAGCTGCTATTCCTAATCCAAGTCCAAAAATAAAAGATAAAGGAGCAGCGACTAATATAAATGAAAGAGTTTGCATGGAAGGTTTCCATTGACCAAACACAGAAATGTAAACCATGGTTAAACCTGCAAACAAAGCTAGACCTTTACCGCTTAACTTATAAGAAAGTAATGCTGCACCTGCTGCAACAATAGTCCAAGGTAATCCTGGTAATTCAGCCCATGGGTTTTTATCTATCCAATCCCAACTGGTGAAGGCAACAATTGTTTCGAGACCTCCCAGTAAAATCTCTCTTATTAATTCTATTAAAAAAGTCATAAAAGCAGTCAAATTTCTACTAATTTGTAAAACTACAGGTCGACTTTTAAATTCTTGAGTATCTTCATTCCAAACTTCAATTGGCATCCATTCGTTCATTAAGAAAAACAATGAGTCATTAATCCAGATGGGCAACCATCCAAGCAATGGAGGTAATCTCCAAAAGACATCAAAAGCGTAATATCTTACCTCTTTACCTAAAAATACATAACTACTTTGATTTGGATCTTTGACAAATTCTGCTTGCCCCCTAATAAACTTATATGTTTCAGGAACATCAATCGCAAAGCATAAAGCAAAAAATACAATTAATAAAAATAACCACTGAAAAGTTTTCGGATATTTTTTTAAAAATTCCATAATTTAATTATTATTTTTTCTTCCCCCAAAGACTGTATTTATTATTTTTGTTGGATTGATAGAGCCTATAATCTCATTATTGTTATCAACTACAGCGACTATTTTTTCCTGTGTAAGAATTTTTTCTGCAACATTTTCTATGATTTCATTTTTAGAGACTTTTAAATCACCTAAATTATCTTTCGATGTATCCATAACATCCTTAATCAATAAAACTTTTTCTCTCGGCACTTCTTCAGTAAATTTTCTTACATACTCAGTGGCTGGATTTAAAACAATATTAGCTGGTGTATCTAACTGCTCAATTATTCCATCTTTCATAATTGCAATTCTGTCAGCAAGTTTTAAAGCCTCATCAAAATCATGTGTAATAAACATAATTGTTTTTTGTAACTTATCTTGAAGTCTTAAAAACTCATCTTGCATCTCTTTTCTAATTAACGGATCCAAAGCTGAAAAAGGCTCATCTAGGAACCAAATATCTGGCTCAACTGCTAAAGATCTTGCTATACCTACTCTTTGTTGTTGTCCTCCTGAAAGTTCTCTAGGAAAATAATTTTCTCTACCTTCAAGTCCAACTAATTTAACCATATCCATTGCTTTATTTATGCTGTCTTCAGTTTTGACTCCTTTAATTTGAAGTGGGAAAGCAATGTTTTCCACAACTGTTTTGTGCGGAAGTAAAGCAAAGCTTTGGAAAACCATTCCCATTTTATTTCTTCTAAGATCTATAAGATCTTTATTATTTAATTGTAATAAATCCTGGCCTTCTATAAAAATTTTACCACCCGTTGCATCAGTCAATCTAGAGATACATCTTAACAAAGTCGATTTACCTGAACCAGATAAACCCATAACAACTAACATTTCTCCTTTTGAAACTTCAAAAGAGGCGTTGTTTACACCAACAATACAACCATTTTCTTGAAAAGTTTTAGCATCAACATTCCCATTCGAGTCTTGAAGCATCTTTTGAGCATTTGCTCCAAATATTTTGTATACATTTTCACATTTGATAACTGGCTCGGACATAAATTTTAATTAAGTTATATGAAATTAGGATAAAATTAAATCGATAATATTGTTACTTTCCCCCTAAAAATTTTTAATATAATAAACTCTAGTATCAATTCCGGTACTTAGAAAACTTAATGCTTCGCCACTTACAGTTATTGACTCGTCTACCCCAACATTATTTCCACTCACTGTGAACCCGGCAAAACACTTATTTTTCTCCTCATCCCACTTAACAAATGTTTCATCAATTTTATTACCATTTATAGTGTAAATTTCATGTGCTCTAAAATTAAGAAAATTTGCTCCCATAATTGCACGTTGAGGAATTAATTTTGTAGCTTTACAAACTTGCTCATAAACTTCATCCGTTAACTTAAAATGATCTGTGCCATCAAAGGTTACTAATATTCCTGAAGGCAATTTAGAAATTAATTCACTTAATTTTTTCTCTTTGGCAATCCTCTCCTCTTCAAGTTTCATTTTTCTGACTAGTTCATCACCACCACCAAACATTATGTTAAGTACAAAAAACGATAATGATATTATTAGAATTATTAGCACCAAGCCACCAAACTGTTTTGTAGTCTCAGGTAAATATTTTACTTTATTTAAAAAATTCTCTTTTGACATTTAATCTTGTAACTTTCCATTTTTCCATATTCCTGATTTTTGAGTGCCATCAGACCAAGTGAAAGTTCCCTTGCCGTTCATAAAACCTTTTGCCCATTCACCTTCATAAGTTGAACCATCTGGAAAAATTAAAACACCTATGCCACTCCATTCACTATTTTTAAACTCACCTTTGTATATGTATCCGTTAGGCCAAGTTTCAACTCCTTGTCCATTTTTCTTAGTACCTACCCACTCACCTTCATAGGTAGTTTTATCTGTGTAAACCCATTTACCAAAACCGTTTTCACAATTTCCTTCTTTGCATCCTGTACTTCGAGCTGTGGCAACCGAGCTAATAAATAAACTTAAAATTATTGTTAGAAGATATTTTTTCATAATAATATTTTACACAAAATTATTTAAAAAAAAATTATACTTTTTTGTCATCTTTGTTACATGAATAAATAGAAATATATTTTTCAGAGTTTTCACTTTTCATATTTTTCGTTATTTCATGAATTAATTCACCTGTTTTCCTTGTAATTATACCTGACTCAGAATAATTTTTTTCTTGATCAATTGATTTAAATAAAACCACATCTTTATTGACTACTTTGACATTAAGTTTTGATGAAAATGAGAGAAATGATGATAACCCTTTGATTAAAAGTGTTTCAGGTTTTTTTGATAAAATTTTAAAACTATCTAAACCCTTTTCATTTAAATCTTTAGCTAAAAAAGTTTGATAATTATATTCTGAATTTTTAATTATTTTTTTCTCTAAATCACAAACAAACTCGAGTTCAATATCTTCATTAATACTTACATCTTTTGCTAAAGTTTGATTAAAAAATAACAAACTTATTAGTATAGTAAAAAAATATTTGATCATTTAAAGTTGTTTAAAAAAAAATCTCCCCCAACGTAGTTGGGAGAGATTTAAAGATTTAATTGCTATTTACCTTATTTAGTAAAAGCTTTCCAAACTTTCTCGTTATCTTTCAGCCATTTTTTAGCTGCATCTTCGTGAGTCATTTTATCAATGTCCACTAAAGCTGCCATTGCTCCAATTTGACTTGTTGAGAAAGAAAGTTTTTTAAACATCTTAGCTGCATCTGGATGAGTTTTTGGAAAGTCAGCGTTAACTGCTTTTTTCAAATAGCCATCAGGCGAACCACATTTTCCATCTCCACCATCTTCAGGTCTGCAACCTGCAGTGTACGGAGGAAAGTCGATAAATGTAAAACCAGCACCATCTGTAAAGTTTGGTGTCCAGTTAAAGATAATTGTTCCTCTTCCTTCTTTTTCAGCTGCTGCTAACTCTGCCCAAAGTGCGTCTGCACTTCCAGCAAATTTAACCCACCAAAGATCTCCTAGACCTAAAGCGTCAACCCTCTGAGGGATTAAGTCACCGTGCCAAGTTTGTGGACCTTCCAACATTCTTCCTTTTCCGTTTGGAGAGTCAGGTGTTGTAAAGTTTTTAGCACAGTCTGGGTTTTTCAAAGCAGTCCAGTCTGGTAATCCTGGGCATAGACCTTTTTCAGCAACCCAGTTAGGATATCCCATATCCTCTAGAGTTCTAGCTTCATGATCACCCCAGTCAAGTAAACCACCTTTATCTAAAGCTGTTGTAAATGATTTACCAAAAGCAGATTCCCATACCTCGTGAGAGATAGTTACGTCACCAATTCTAATTGACTCGTATACTGCTTGTGAGTCAGCATTTACGTATTTAACGTTATTACCCATACTTTCCATTATTCCACCAATAACGTAAGCCATTACAATTTGACTTGACCAGTTATGAGTTGGGATAACGATGGGTTTTTTGCTATCTGCATTTGATAAACCAGCAAAACTTACTGCTGAGATTATAACTGCAGAAATTAAAGATATTATTTTTCGCATTTATTCCCCTTTCTTAATATTAAGTGCATTGAGTATGTGCCTAAGTAAAATGATAGTCAACTACAAGATTTATATATATTATGTAGAGAGAATTATAAAAATGTCGCAAACTACTTTAGATATTAAAGAGCCTGGTCTGAATGTTTTACCACCTGGAGTTGAAAGACATGTCGTTAACGCTGGTGGTCTTACAGGTTTGCAAATATTTCCTGATGATGAAATAGAAATCATTAATGAGGAAGGAAATCAAATTTGTGAAATCATTTGTTTTGATAAAGATGGAAAATCTGAGCTTGGAATTTTAAATCAAAAAGAAAATTGTAAAAAAAGTTTTATTAAAGAGTTGCTTAAAAGTAAAGATGAAAGCTCTTTAATAACAAACCTACAATTAAAAAAAAGAAATTTAGATATTAATAAATCAAAATCATCAATTTTGTTTGATGAACAAACTCCAAGTGGTGAAAAAATTAAGATAAAATCTAAAGATAAATGCTACGTTATTTTTGCAGCGCCACAAAACAATATGCTGGTATCTGAGCAAAATCCCTCAAGCGATTTAACATTATATATTAAAAGATATAAAATAATTAATGATAAAGAATTATCAATAATTCCTGATCCTATTTATGAGCCAAATTATGAGGAAAATATTGAGAGACAAACTGCAATTTCATTCGAAGTTAAAGAGGGAGATTTTATTCAAGTAATAAGTCCAGCCGGTAGACAATGTTCTGACTTTGTGGCGTTCGATACAAAAAAACTTGATAAAAAAGTTGAAAAAGGTCTTGATTGGCAAACAACGAGGACTTTTATGGGAAATACTTTTCCAGGTCCTGGTTTATTTTCAAAATTTTACGACACCGATCATGAACCATTAGTTGAAGTCATAAGAGATACTGTTGGAAAACATGACACATTTAATCTTGCTTGTACTTCAAAATATTATGAAGACGCTGGCTATTTTGGTCATCCTAATTGCTCTGAAAACTTAAATAATGCAATGGCAAAATATGGTGTTCAAAAACAAAAAGGATGGCAGGCTATCAATTTATTTTTTAATACTTCAGCAACAGGTTTAAATTCGGTAATTTCAGACGAGTCTTACGCAAGGCCTGGGGATTACGTAATGTTCAGAGCTTTAAAAGATTTAACAATTGGTACAACAGCTTGTCCTAGTGATATCGATGCATGTAATTCATGGAATCCAACAGATATTTTTGTTAGAACCTATGATAAAAAAAAAGAATTTTCAAAATCTTTTGCATTTAGAATGAAAACAGACTCTGAAAAAAAACTTACTAGAAACTCTGGTTTTCACGAAAAAACCTCTAAGCTTACTAGAAATTTTATTGATGCTAGAGGTTTTTGGTTACCTAATGATTATACCAAGCATGGAGTTGTTGAGGAGTACAATGCTTGTAGAGAAAATGCAGTATTAATTGATCTATCTGCTTTAAGAAAATTTGAAATTATAGGTCCTGATGCTGAAGAATTGATGAATTATACATTAACTAGAAATATTAAAAAGCTTGCAGTTGGCCAAGTTGTTTACTCTGCGATGTGTTATGAAAACGGAATGATGTTTGATGATGGTACATTGTTGAGATTAAGTGAGACAGGTTTTAGATGGATTTGTGGAGACGAATATGGTGGTGAATGGCTTAAAGAAGTAGCTAAAAAGAAAAACTTTAAGGTCAATGTAAAAAATTCAACAGATCAAATTAGTAACGTATCGATACAAGGTCCAAAAAGTAGAGAGATATTAAAAAAAATGATTTTTACTCCACCAACCCAACCATCTATAGATGAACTGGAATGGTTCAGATTTACTATTTGTAGAATTGAAAACCTTCAAGGTATTCCATTGATTGTTTCAAGAACAGGATATACTGGCGAACTTGGTTATGAAGTATGGTGTCATCCAAGTCATGCTTCTGAAGTTTGGGATAAACTTATGGAAGCTGGAAAAAATGAAGGCTTAATTCCTGCTGGATTTGCAGCTCTAGACAAGCTTAGAATTGAAGCTGGTTTAATTTTATTTGGTAATGAATTTGATGGTCAACAAGATCCTTTTGAGGCTGGAATAGGTTTTGCTGTTCCATTAAAAACTAAAGAAGAAGATTTTATTGGTAAAGAGGTTTTGAAAGAAAGAAAAGCAAATCCTCAAAAAAAACTTGTGGGTTTAGAACTTATTGGAAAAGAAGCAGCTGGACATGGTGATTGCGTGCACGTTGGAAGATCTCAAGTAGGTGTGATAACTAGTGGTTGTTTATCCACGACTTTAAATAAAAATATAGCTTTATGTAGAATCGATACTCAATATTCAAGTGAAGGGACTGAAGTTGAGGTTGGTAAAATTGATGGTCATCAAAAAAGAATTGCTGCAAAAGTAGTTGGATTTCCGCATTTCGATCCGAAGAAAACAAGAGTCAGATCCTAATGCCAAAATCAGCAAAGGATTTATTGGAATTTTGGGAAGATCAGATGAAACTTTCTCATACCTCTAGTAATTACTTTTTTAGAAAATCGCCTTCACATTATCATATGATGCTTTTAGTAATGCATGCATATAAATATAAAGAAAATCTCACTGTTGAAGAACTTAAGACTAAACTATTTAAAACTTCACGTCCAAAGTCAGCTTTGATGATAAATGAGGCTTGTGAAAAAGGTTTTTTCTTTTTAGAAAAAACCTCAAATGATCAAAGAAAAAAGCATATTAAACCAAGTGAAAGTTTTATTAACGAGTTCAATAGTTATATAGAAACACTAAAACATCTAAGTTTTTAATATTTATACAAGTTTTACTTATATTTTTTATATATATAAAAAACTATATATTTAAGTCGCACGAAAAATAAAGTTTGCATATGTCATTACCGACAAAAGCAAAAGTAGTAATAATCGGTGGGGGTATCCACGGTTTAAGTACTGCTTGGAAATTATCTGAAACTTATAAAAATCCTGGTGACATCATAGTCCTTGAAAAAAAAGACACTGCTGCTGGAGCAAGTGGAATTGCATGTGGAGTAGTTAGAAATAATTATTTTCAACCAGCAATGAGAGAATTGATGGCCCACTCAGTCTCAGTTTGGGAAAGTGATCCAAAAGCATTTAAATATAATCCAGTTGGTTATTTACAAATATCACCTGAGGTTATGCATGAAGACGTAGCAAGTATTTATGAGCAACAAAAAGCAATCGGGTATGAGTCTGATTTTATAGAAGGTGAAAAGGATTGCATGAAATACATGAAGGGAATGTTTGATGACTGGCAAGCTAAAGGTATAACTTCAATTCTTCATGAAAAAAAAGGTGGATATGCATTTAATAAAGACTCTATTAAAGCACTAGAAAATAAATCTACTTCCAATGGTGTTCAAGTCATGAAGGGGATAAAAGTTACAGGGTTTAAAAGAGGGAGTAATAGTAAGGCAGTTACAGGAGTTGAAACAGATAAAGGCACAATCGATTGTGAGCAAGTAGTAATTGGAGCAGGACCGTGGGCTAGAGATTTTTGGAATATGCTTGAACTTCCTAAAACAGCAAACATCAAAGGTAAAGATGGTAAAATGCATGTAACTGACATGTGGACTTACTGGATGCTCCAAGAAGGAGTTATTGGTGTTGAACCAGATTACTTAAAAACAAATGATGGAAAACAACCACCCGTGGTTCACGTAGACTCAACTGCACCACTATATTCTGATAAAACAAAAAAATTAATTACAGATAAAATTTGGGGAATTTATTATAAACCTGATATTGAAGGTTTAGGGGTTCAAGGTGGAACATCTCCTTACATTGTTAAAAAACATTTTGATCAGGTAAATGTTGATCCCTATGGAATTGAGTCTCCAGAGTATCAAACTACTGATGCATTTAGTGATATGTGGTGCTCTGCTTTAGCTCATTGTCAAAAAAGATTTGAGGGAAAATCTGATTTATATAGAAAAGGTCCATCAGGTGGTCTTGGATGCATGACACCGGACTCATTTCCAATCTTTGATAGATTTTTTGAAAACGTATACATGATTGCTGATGCTAACCACGGATATAAAATGATTGGTGTTGGTGAACTTGTGGCCAAAGAAATTCTTGGTACCGAAAGTGATTTATTAAAACCGTTTAGATTCAACCGTTACGAGAAGGGCGAACTTCACCCTACTTCGAACAGTCCGTTTCCTTGGAGTTAAACTCTTAGCCTAGACACTAATAAATTTTTCAGTTACGCTTGAATAAAATTATAATTCATTGAGGGGAAAAATGACGGATCTAGAAAAGCACGTAAACCGACCTGGTAGAGACAAACAAGTTAAAAAAGTTAGAGAAAAAATTAACGAGTTAGGAATTACTTATATTTATTATCAATTTATTTCTGTAACAGGGAGAGTTGTAGGTAAAGGAATACCTGCAGATCATTGGGAAAGAACTGCAGAAAAAGGTTTTCAATTAGTATACGGAGCTACTGCAAACTTATTTTTAGATCGTCATAATAATTATATAGGTTATGGCCCTGAAGCAATGGAATTAGTTGGTATCCCTGATCCAGAAACTTTCTGTCAATTACCATGGGACAAAAGAGTAGGAAGAGTTTTTGTAACATGTTTTAGAAACAGAGAAGAAAGAAATAATCCTGGTGGACATTTAACTTCTGACTGTAGAGGAAATTTGAGAATTTTTATGGATGAATTCCAGAAAAAGCATGGTTTAGAATTAAGAGTTGGAACTGAGCCTGAAATGATGTGGTTGACAAAAAATGATGACGGTACTCCTACAGGAAAAGGGTTTTCTAAACCATTCTGTTACCATATAGATCAATTTGAATCATTGAGACCAGTATTCATGAAAGTTATTGAATACGCAAAAGCTATGGGTTTAGACATGATTCAAGGAGACCACGAGGATGCTCCAGGGCAATTAGAATTAAATTGGACTTATGACAATGTGCTCCGAAATGCAGACAGACTATCAACTTATAGACAAATATGTGCTCAAGTTGCTAGAGAACATAATCTAATTGCGTGTTTTATGACCAAACCATTCATGGGAGTTTCTGCAAGTGGTTGTCATACAAATATGTCTTTGTGGAAAGGTGGAAAAATTAAAACAAACAAACTTGGACACAAATCTTTACCAGGAGTTGAAGAAGTTTTTGGTTATGTTGAAGGTGGAACTAATACATTTATGCCTGATACGAAAGATATGCAATTGCCAGGTAAAATTGGTTTACAATCAATTGCAGGTATTATGGAACACCTTCCTGCTTTAACAGCCTTAGGATCTTCAACGGTAAATTCTTATAGAAGATTATGGGATCAAGGTTTTTGGGCACCTGTTTATGCTGACTGGGGTTACCAAAATAGAACTTGTGGATTAAGAGTATCCGCGCCAGGAAGATTTGAATATAGATCTGTTGACTCAATGCATAATCCTTACTTGTTGGGTGCTGCATTATTAAAAGCTTGTGATCATGGAATAAGTAATAAAATGAAACCAGCTGATCCTGAATCTAGAAATATTTATGAAGCTCAAAAAGCTGGTAAAGATGTAAAAAAACTTCCTTTAAGTTTAGGTGAAGCTTTGGAAAGATTATCAGAAGATGAGGTAATTAAATCAGCTATGCCTGATGAAATGTATAAAGTTTTTCATTGGTATAAAAATGATGAATGGGAAAGATTTTTAGGTGCAACAACTCAATGGGATCTGGATACTTATCTAGATTGCTTACCATAAAAAATACGGAAAGAGGAAAAGTATATGTGCGGAATAGCAGGATTAATTCATAGAGGGAAATCTTCGAAAGTTGGTCATGAGCTTCAAGGTATGTTGCAAGCTCTGAAACATAGAGGAGAAGACTCTACAGGTTATGCTTTATACGGAGATACTGATGGAAAAAATTTTATAATGCGTTTTAAAGTTGGAGAAAACGTTGGTGAAGGTAGTACATCAGTTGCTGAAGATGTTTCTGTTTATGATGAAAGAAAAAAAATTGTTGATAGTTATCTTAATGAAATGGGTGCAAAAATTATCAAAGAGGAAAGGATACTCCCCTACTCATTAAGATATGAAATAGAATATAATAAAAAAGATTTATTAGAATTTTCACAAAAGATTGAGAGCATTCCAGGAGTAGAAATACTTTCAATGGGTAAATCATTAGAAGTAATTAAAGATCTCGGAAACGCTAAAATGGTTTGTGATAGATATAATTTAGATAAACTTGTAGGCACTCACGCAATTGGGCATGCAAGAATGGCAACTGAGTCCGGTGTAGATATCAAATCAGCTCATCCATTCTGGGGTTATCCGTTTAGCGATGTATCAGTTGTTCATAATGGTCAGCTTACAAATTATTGGAATAATAGAAGAGCTCTAGAAAATAAAGGAATGAGATTTATGTCTGAGTGTGACTCAGAACTTATTGCTGTTTATTTAGCAGAAAAAATGAGAGATGGCGCATCTTTAGAAGAAGGTATGAGAGAGTCTCTTACTGGATTAGATGGTGTCTTTACTTATTTTGTAGCTACAAAAGACTCTCTAGGTATGGCAAAAGACACTATGGCCGCTAAACCTTTAGTTTTGTATGAGTCTGATGATCTAGTAGCAATGGGTTCAGAAGAAATAGCAATTCGATCAATTTTACCACAAGAAATTGATACCTATGACCCGTTCGATGGAGAGGTAAAAGTATGGCAAATATAAAAAGTGTTTCCAAAAAAACTAAAGCCCAAGCTATGGGTATGCATACTGAAGTTTTAACAGGACGAACACAACAAAAATTCTTTAATCCCGATGAGGCAGAAAATTTTTATTATTTTGGAACACATGATGTTGATTTTAACAAAAGAACTGATCTTGATGTAAAAGATATGACTGCTGCAGAAGCAAATAAAGAAATAGATAATTTAATGGGACAAGGTTATGGAACAATCGTAATTAAAAACCCACAAGGAAAACATAGTTTAGGTGTTGGTATTTTAAATAAATTAAATTTAATTTTTGAGGGAAGTTTAGGATATTTTGGAATGGGTTCATGTGATGGTCCAATAGTTCGAATCAATGGGAGAGTTGGATGGTCGTGTGCAGAAAATTTGATGGCAGGTAAAGTTGTAATTGAGAAAAATGCTGGATCTTGTTTTGGAGCTGCTATTAGAGGTGGAGATTTAATCTGTAAAGGTAGTGTAGGTGCTAGGACAGGTATTGATATGAAGGGTGGCACAATAATTATAGGTGGTGATGCAGGTGCATTTACTGGTTTTATGATGCAAAGAGGAAGAATCATCATCCTTGGTGATGTCGGTATAAATTTGGGCGATTCGATGTATGATGGGACAATTTTCGTAGGTGGAGAAATTGGCTCTTATGGTAGTGATGCTGTAGACGCCGAATTGACTAAAAGTGATCAAGATTGGTTAAAGAGAAAATTAAAGGTTGCTGAGATCGGTGAAAATTTTGATGTAAGTAAAATGAAAAAAATTGTAGCGGGTAAAAAACTTTGGAATTACGATAACTTAGAACCTACTGAGAAAAAAGGAGCAATTTAATGGCTAAGAAGAAAAAGAAAAAAAATGGTAAATTAAAAACTAATGGTAACGTAGGTGGAAAAGCTGACGTCCATTTAAGTTCTAACGGTGGCAGAAATAAAAGTTTATTAGGTCACAATGCTATTTTCACACCAGAGGTAATTGATGATATTCATATTAAATCTCAGTTAGGAAGATACAGAATGCGTGGAATGGCATTAATGAAAAAAATTCCAACATTTGATGATTTAGTTTTCTTACCGGGAACTCTTACTAGATTCGTAATCGAAGGTTACAGAGAAAAATGTGAAACTAAAACTGTTATTGGACCAAGATGTGAAAATCCAATTGAATTAGATATTCCAGTTTATATTACTGGTATGAGTTTTGGTGCTTTATCTTATGAAGCAAAAACTGCATTAGCAAGAGGTGCTACAATGGCAGGTAGCGCAACATGTTCAGGTGAGGGTGGAATGATACCTGATGAAAGAAGATATTCTGAAAAATGGTTTTATCAATGTATTCAATCAAGATATGGATTTAACCCACATCATGCTCAACTAGCTGATGGAATAGAAGTTTTTATTGGACAAGGACAAAAAGTTGGTATGGGTGGTCACTTAATGGGTCAAAAAGTAACTGACCAAGTTGCTGAAATGAGATCATTGCCTTCAGGTATTGATCAAAGATCTCCTGCAAGACATCCTGACTGGTTAGGTCCAGATGATTTAGCATTAAAAGTAGAAGAACTTAGACAACTAACTAAAAATAAAGTTCCAATTCAATTAAAATTAGGTGCATCAAAAGTTTATGACGATGTTCGTATGGCTGCAAAATGTGATCCAGATTCTATTTACTTAGATGGAATGGAGGGATCTACAGGAGCAGGTCCACACATTGCTGCTGCAAACACTGGGATCCCTGGTATTGCGGCTATTAGAGAAGCAAGAAGAGCTTTAGACGATGTTGGAAAAACTGGAAAAGTTACTTTGATTTATGCTGGTGGTGTTAGAGATGGTGCTGACATGGCCAAAGCGTTAGCTTTAGGTGCAGATGCAATAGCTATTGGTACAGGTTCTATGATTGCGCTAAACTGTAACAAAGATATTCCAGAAGCGAATTTTGAAAAAGAAATGGGTGTGAAAGCTGGCGAATGTTATCACTGTCATACTGGAAGATGTCCTGTGGGAGTTGCTACACAAGATCCAAAATTAAGAGCAAGATTAAACCCTGATGATGCAGCATTGAGAGTTTATAATTATCTGCATTCAATGACCCTTGAAGCACAGTTATTGGCTAGAGCGTGTGGAAAAACAAATATACATTCTTTAGAACCTGAGGATTTAGCAGCACTTACTTCTGAAGCATCAGCTTTAGCAAAAGTTCCGCTAGCAGGCACTAATTATACTGTTGGAGTTGATAACTTTCATAAAATTTAGATGTAAAAATGGCTAAGAAAAAAAATAAAAAAAAAGCTTCTAAATCAGTAGTCGTTAAAGACCAGCAGCTAGGAAAGAAAAAAGAAACAGCTAGAGAAAAAATGATTGGTCAATCTATTGGCTATAGATATGACGTTAATCTTCTGCCAGATTATAAAAAGATGACACCATTCCTTAAAAAGTATGTTGAGGCTATGGGCTGGGATGATTTGAATTGGTTAGAAGATGTTCATATGGGTTATGAAGAAGGAAGACCTGCTGTATTTTGCAGAAATGCGAATGGATGGGTTACAATTCCATCATCAATTAAGTTACCAGATAACCAACAAGACAGAGACATGATAGCAAGAGAACTTTTAGTTAAATTTCAAATGTCACCAAAACATCCTCTTGTTGATTTGAAAAAAGCTTATTTAAAATTTTAATAACACAATCTAAAGTTGATTCTTTGTTTATAACCTATTGTCAATATTAGGTTTTATAAGATTGTTTCAATTGTAACAACTTTCGAAATTTTATAAAGTTTTAAAAACTAACATGGAGAGAGAATATGACTGATCAGTTAGGTGCTCTTACAACCATATTTACAGAGTTTTATTACTGGATAACAGTAGTGCTAATGTTTTTAATTCACGTTGGCTTCTGTATGTATGAAGTTGGAGCTTCTCGATACAAACACCATCAACATACTCTTATGAAAAACACAATGCTGATACCTTTGGTAACAGTAACTTGGTTTTTATTTGGTTGGTGGATTTACTGGGCTTTCCCAACAGGACCGGGAATAGCACCTTCAATAATGAATGAAAGTACAGCATTAATCACTGATGAAACTTTGTTTAGTGCTATGTGGCAAGTACCAACAAGTGATATAATGGCGGTTAATCTCGGAGATCACATTAATGGTGTTTTCTGGGCTGCCTTTTTATTATTTTCTTGGACTGCTGCCTCAATCGTCTCTGGAGCAATAATTGAGAGAATAACTACTTTTGCCTTTGGTATTTTAGCCATAGCAATTGGTTCTGTATTCTGGACAATTGATGCTGCTTGGGGATGGCACTTTGATGGTTGGATGCTTAAAATTTTAGGATACCATGATGCTTATGCATCAGGAGTAATCCATGCGATTGCGGGTGGATTTGCTTTAGGTGTACTAATGGTTTTGGGTCCAAGAATTGGAAAATTCTCATCAAGTGGTGAACCAAGAAATATTGGACCAAGAAATCCTTGGCTTGTAACAATTGGATTATTTCTAATTTATACTGGATTTTGGGGATTCTATGCGGCGTGTAACATTCCAATATTTGATCTTGGACCAGAGTACGGCATGGAAGGTATATCTTATTGGACGGCGACGAACATTTACGTAACACCAACTACACTTAGTGGTATTACTTTTAACTTCTTGATGTCTTTATCAGGAGGATTATTAGCTGGATACTGGATTGCAAAAGGTGATCCATTCTGGACTTACTCTAGTGGACTAGCAGGTATTATATGTGCTTCAGCTGGAAATGATTTATATCATCCAATTCAATCAATGATTAT
>CABZAZ010000010.1 GCA_902523895.1 uncultured Pelagibacteraceae bacterium
CTCTTAAAATTATTGAACCTGCAATTGGTATTATCAATAAGGAAAAAAAAATAGAATCATAATAAAAAGTTTTATTTGAAAAATTATTTTTAAAATATCTCAAAGAATTGACTAAATAAAATGAAAAACCAATTAAGAATAAAACTAAATAAAAAATTGGTGTTGTTATAGATATCCAAACAATAGAAAAGTACCACGGTACATCTCTTGCAAGAATAATTTCACCAAAAAACAAATTTGGAATGTTCCACAATTCGCCAAATTCACCTAGATATTTAAATGAGTCTAAAAAATTTGTTAAAGGATTGCTCCATAAAAATGGTTTTAAAATTATTGAAAAAATAATAGATAAGATTAAGCACGATGAAATTAATAATATATTTTTTTTAAGATTTTCTTTAACAATAAAAGTATAGAGAATTGCAGATGATAAAATTAATATTGGAGAAATTATTCCAAAAATCCTAATACCTGAAATTACTAAAGCATTAAATATGGAAAAATAAATTAAATACTTGAAATTTCTATTCTTAAAAAAAAGAAGACCAAAATGAACTGAAAAAATTAACATAGAAAAAAAGGGAATATCTTTTGGGTCGTAAAAACTATTTGCAAAAATCCTTGGACTTAAAAAAATTATTAAAACTCCAAGAATTGATATGTACCATTTTTCAAATCTAATTTGACAAATTTTATAGAAACTTATTAGACTAAAAAAAAATAGAAGAAAATAAATGTGATGTTTAAAGATAAAAACGTTTCTTCTATCTTCAATTTTAAATATTACCTCAAAAAATGCACTTACAGTGTTCAATAAATGACCGCTAAATCTATCCTGATATTTTTCATCAGATAGATCAATATATATTCTATCACCTTTATAACGGTTAAGAATACTTGGTGCTATTTTTTCACCTATATAATTTAATTCAACAAAACCTGAATGTCTTTGATCGGATTCATCAGAAGACACACCATAATCTTTTACCGAAAAAAGTCCTGAAAATAGAATTAAAAGAAATGAAAAAAAAATTAAATATCTTCTATAAGTATTTAAGAGCTGGAACATTTGTAGATTTTCAATTTTTATTCTTTTATAAGATATCTACAACTAGGGTCAACATAATGTAACCAATATTTAGTATTTTTGAAATATTCATCTATTGCTTTTCTTGCACCACTCCAGTAGCCATAATCATCTAATATTAGTATACCCCCAGGAACAAGTTTCGGAAATAATATTTCAAGCTCAATTTTAGTTGACTCATAAAAATCCGTATCAAGTCTTAACAAAGAAATTTGGTCTGGAATATTATCTTTATTGAGTAATGTATTCTCCACCATTCCTTGAATCAAAATAATATTTTTCATAGATGAATTGCTGGAAATATTTTTTTTTACTTCTTCTATTGATGAGTAACAATGAACATTTTCCTCTAAATTTGTTTTTTTAGAATCTTCTAATCTTTTTTTCGCAAGAACATTATAAGGATCCATATCAAAATCTGTAGGTTCTGACATACCGTCAAATGTATCATAACCAAAAATTTTTTTTTTTAGGTTATAATGTCTATTGAGTTCATTCATTAGTATGAGATTCCCGCCTCTCCAAACTCCACATTCTACAAAATCACCTATAATTGAATTATTTTTGATATTCTTAATTGCCTCAGATAAGACGAACATTCTTATTTTTCCAGTCATTGAAAAATTTGAAGATTTTAAGATTATATCTTTTATTTTTTCATCAACACCTACAATATTTAGTGTTTCTTTACTTTCAATTTTGGAAACTTTATAACCAAATTTAAATAGGATTTTTTTTAAAAACCTTTTAAACATTAAAAAAACTAAAAATTAAACTGCTTTAGAGACATTAGTTGTCTCGTGATCTAATATTTTTTTTAGTTTTATTTTTTGGCTATCTGTCAACTCTGAATAAATTTTAGCTAGAAAGTTATAATTTAAATTTATATAACCTTCTTTTGATTTTTCCAGATTCAATAAATATTCTGAAAAATCTTCATAAAAATAATTAATTGGAACTTTTAAATAGTTTGAAAGTTGCAATAATCTAATTGAACTAACACCGTTTGTTCCTTTTTCGTATTTTTGTATTTGTTGAAATGTGACGTTGATTGCTTTTGCTACTTTTGTTTGTGTTAAACCTAAAGCTAACCTTCTAAGCTTAAGCTTATTGCCTAAATGCTTATTAAAATTATCCTCCATTAAGACCCCTCTTAATTTTTATTAAAAATAGATTGAACAAGTTTTTAAACTTTACTGCAACAACATTATTTTTTTATTTTTTGGGAAATTCCTGATATTCCAAAAATATGTCAAGCAATTCTTAGGGTATAATTTGAGAAAAATTCCTTGAAATTACTGGTATCTATAGTATCTGGCTCAAAAAAAGTTTAGTCCTATCACTCTTAGGATTAGCGAAAAATTCCTTGGTATCCGCTTTTTCTACTATCATTCCCTCATCCATAAATATCATTTGATCAGCAACTTCTTTAGCAAAACCCATTTCATGAGTTACAACAATCATAGTCATACCTTGTTTTGCAAGATTTACCATTACATCAAGCACCTCTTTAATCATTTCTGGGTCTAAAGCAGATGTAGGTTCATCAAAAAGCATTATTTTTGGTTCCATGCATAAAGCTCTAGCTATTGCAGCCCTTTGTTGTTGTCCTCCAGATAATTGACCTGGATATTTTTGTGCTTGATCAAGAATTTGTACTCTTTCTAAATGTTTTAATGCTAATTCCTCCGCTTCTTTTTTTGGCATTTTTTTTACCCAAATAGGAGCTAATGTACAGTTATCTAAAATTGATAAATGAGGAAATAAATTAAATTGTTGGAATACCATGCCAACTTCAGCTCTTATTTGCTCAATATTTTTTGTATCTTCTGTCAATTCAGTGCCATCAACAATAATGTTTCCTTCTTGATGTTCCTCTAATCTATTGATGCATCTAATCAAGGTTGATTTTCCAGATCCTGATGGACCACAAACTACAATTTTTTCTTTTGGTTTTACCTCTAAATTAATTTTTTTTAGAACCTGAAAGTCACCAAACCATTTGTTCATATTATTAATTTGGATGATGCTATCTGACATAATTTTTATCTATCTGTTTTATATTTTTGCTCTAAATTATAGCTATATTTACTCATTGCATAACAAATAATCCAGAAAATTATTGCTGCAAAAACATAACCTTCCATTGCAAAACCTAACCATTTTGGATTAGTTTTTGCTAGATTTAACATTCCAACTATTTCTAGTAGACCTACGACAAATATTAAAGGTGTATCTTTAACCAAAGCTAAAAATGTGTTTGCAATTCCTGGGATTACTAATTTTAATGCTTGCGGAAGTATCACAAATATATGCATTTTCCAATATCCCATACCTAAAGATTTTGCTGCCTCGTATTGACCTCTCGGTAAAGCTTGTAGACCACCACGTATTACTTCTGCAACATAAGCAGCTTCAAATAATGAAATCGCAATAATTGCTCTTACTAATTTATCAATGAAGAAATCCTCTGGTAAAAACATCGGAAACATTACTGCTGACATAAACAGAACTGTTATTAAAGGTACACCTCTCCAAAATTCAATAAAACCAACAGAGATATATCTAATTAGAGGAAAATTTGATCTTCTACCAAGAGCAAAAGCCATTCCTATTGGAAAACAGAAAATTAAGCAGAAAAAAGATATTATAAAAGTCAATGATAATCCGCCCCAGGCACCAGTCTCTACCCAGTTTAAACCATCTAGTTTACCTAACTCAATGTATTCTTCAAAAAATATAAAATACTTTAAAGTTATATAAAGAGCTAAAGGTACAATTAAAAAATAATAAAATTTATATTTAGCAGGTATAAAAAATCCTACAATAATAGATAAGATAGCTGCAATGATCCCATATGAAAAATCAAAAAAGACGGGACCACCAGATATAAAGAAAAAAATAAATAAAAATGCAATCAAGGGATAAATAACAACATAATAAAGTGTTAAATATTTCTTAAATTTGTCAGTTGCAAAATAACCAACCGAACCCATTAATACTAAAGCTACAAATGACAAATTTATTCTCCATTGTTCAGCATTAGGGTACATTCCATACATAAATCTTCTCATCCAAACTTTAATGTATGTCCAGCATGCTCCTGAACCTGTACAAACATCTTTAGTGTCTCCTGCGAAACTAGCATCTATAACAAACCAACTAAGAATAGGAGGAAGAGATTTGATGATTACAAATATAATTAGTAAAGACAAAACTGCATTAAAATTGTTGGTATTTATATGTTTATTTAAAAGATCTAATTGTTTTAATCCGCTAAACTCTATTCTTATAAGATAAAGTCCAATAAAACCTAATATTAAAGGTAATAGAAAACTTAAAAAATTAGGTAAAAAACCAGTTAAATTTAAACTAAAAAATGAATTTAAAAAGACGTCCAATACACTGATAAAGAATAAAAAAGAACCTAAGTATAAGAAAGTATTTAGATTATTTTTATCAGGTCTTAAAAAATTTATTTTTGACATCATTTTTCCTGTATTGCAATTTTTTTGTTATACCAATTCATTAAAAGTGAAATTGAAATACTTAAGGTTAAATAGGTAAACATAGTTATAGAAACTATTTCAATAGCTTTACCCGTTTGCATTAATGCAGTCCCTGCGAATACTAAAACTAAATCTGGATAAGCAATAGCTGCTGCTAATGAAGAGTTTTTTGTTAAATTTAAATATTGGTTTGTTGTTGGTGGTATTATTATTCTTAAAGCTTGGGGCATAATTACAAGTTTAAGCACCTGATTAGGAGTTAATCCTATTGATGCCGCAGCCTCTTTTTGTCCTTTGCCTACACCTTGAATTCCTGCTCTTACGCATTCTGCAATAAAGGTAGCTGTGTAAAGAGATAAAGACAAAGTAAGTGCTATCAATTCTGGAGGTAAACTTACTCCTCCCTCATAAATGAAAGATGTTGTAGCTAACTGTTTTAATACAGGAACCTCAAATGAAATACCTACACCACCAATAAAAAAAGTTAAAAGAGGTAAAATAAATATTAATCCTATTGATATCAAAAATACTGGTATTTGTTTTCCTTGATTTTCTTGAACTCTCTTAGCATGAGTACGAATAACAATTATTGCAATTATAGCTGCAACTATTGAATAGAAGAAAACACTAAAATTTTGCCAAATAAACGCTGGAACATATAAACCTTTAATGGTTAAGAAAAAAACTCCAAAAATTGCCTCTGCATCTTGTGGAAGTGGTAAAGCTCTTAACGCAGCAAAATACCAAAAAAATATTTGAAGCAGTAATGGAATATTTCTAAAAAATTCAACATAAAAGGCTGCAAATTTATTTATTAGATAATTAGGAGATAACCTTGCTACACCAACTATTACACCAAGAATAGTTGCAATTATAATTCCGATAACCGAAACTAGAATTGTATTTAATAACCCAACTAAATAAGCTCTAAAATAAGAGTGTGATCCATCATATTCAATTAAAGAAAACTGAACATCAAATGAAGACTCTTGAGATAAAAACCCATAACCAAAATCAATTCCTCTATTTTCCATATTAATCTGAGCGTTGTAAGTAAAAAAACCAAATACTAATACGACAGCAGTAACTGTAATTAATTGTGGAACAATATCTTTAAGTTTTAAATTCACGATGGAAATAATATAGAAGCTTATAAAAAAAAGGGCTAGAAAAATCTAGCCCTTTTTAATCATTTAAATATGCAATTATCTTGCAGGTGGTACGTAAAGAATTCCACCCTTAGTCCATAATTCATTTGGACCTCTATCAGGTAAAATTCCAGTGTCAGCTATATTTCTTTTATAGCTTTCACCATAATTACCAACTTGCTTAATAATTCTAAGACTCCAGTCGTTATCTAGACCAAAAGCAGCACCTAATTCACCTTCTGCTCCAACTAATCTTTTAATAGCTGGGTTATCAGAAGTTTTCATCATATCTGCATTTGCTGATGTAATACCGTATTCTTCTGCTTCGATCATAGTATTTAATGACCATCTTACGATATCTTCCCACACAGAATCACCCTGTCTCACTACAGGACCTAATGGTTCCTTTGAAACAGTTTCAGGTAACACAATGTGTTCATCTGGATTAGACATTTTAGTTCTCTGTGCAGCAAGACCAGATTTATCAGTAGTGTAAGTATCACATCTACCTGCATCATAAGCAGCTACAACTTCATCAGCTTTTTCAAAAGCAACTGGTTCATATTTGATACCTTTAGAATTAAAAAAGTCTCTCATATTTAACTCAGTTGTTGTACCAATGTTAGTACAAGCTGAGATACCATCTTTGAATTGGCTTGTTGAAGTAATACCAGAACTTTTTCTGACCATAAAACCTTGGCCATCGTAGAAATTTACACCAACGAATGTAAGTCCGATATCAGCATCTCTAGAAAGAGTCCAAGTTGTGTTTCTTGATAAGATATCAATCTCACCAGAAGTTAAAGCTGTAAATCTTTCTTTAGCACTTAGTGGTGTAAACTTAACTTTGTTTGCATCACCTAGTACTGCAGCAGCTACTGCTCTACATACATCAACGTCAATACCAGTCCAATTTCCTGCAGCATCAGCGTTAGAAAATCCTGGAAGACCTTGAGATACTCCACATCTTACAAAACCCTTTTTTTGAGTGTTTTTAAGTGTCTTAGATTTTTTAGCAGCCATAGTCTCTGTTGTAAAAGTGAACAACACAGCTACCATAGCAACTAAAGAAGTTAATTGTTTTAAGTATTTAAACATATTTCTTCCTATTGTTTATTTATTTGTTAACAAATAATTCAAAATTACTTTTGAATATTCTTAATTTAAGCATGTTCAAAAATGCTCTTCAAGAGGAATTTATTGGTTTTTTTGACATAGTACAATTCTAGTCAAGATAATAATTATATAAAAATTATGGTGAAAATTGATGTATGGCGCGCCCTGAAGGATTCGAACCTACGACCCTCGGTTTAGAAAACCGATGCTCTATCCAGCTGAGCTAAGGGCGCATCAAAATTAATCTTACATATACAATAATAAGCTAATTTTTAAAAAGGAATTTTTTTATTAAAAGTAGAATTGTTAATAACTCAATCCGGCCTACAATCATAAAGAAAATAAGACAATATTTACTAAATAACTGAACATTGTTAAAATCAAATTCTTCTAAACCATAGATTGAGGAATTAACAGTATTCATCAAAGTTAAAATAGACAATTTGAATGAATTTACAAACGTTATTCCACTTAAACTTAGCGATGAGGTTAATATTGATAAAGACAAAATGAATATTATGATTGTTAAAAAATATTTATTTATCTCTTCAAGATTAAAATTAATTTTCGTAAATATTAATTTATTCATAAAAACATTTTTAGGTCTGCTAAAAGATAAGATTTGATTTAAAGAAAACTTAAATAATGAATAAATCTTTACAAATCTCAACCCAGAACTTGTTGAAAAAAAAGAACCACCAATAATAACCAAGATTAAGTATATAAAGTTTAAATTTTCTTGACCCGGACTTAATGAAAAACCAATATTTGTCATACTGCTAATTACTGCAAAAAGGTTAATAAAAAAATCATAATTGAAACTAAAAAAGAGAAAAAAAATAGTAACAACAACTACTAAATAAGCAAATAAGTGTAGATCCTCATAAAAAAAATTAACATTTTTTTTTCTTAAAAATATTAAATTATATGAGAAAAAAAGACTAAAAAAAGAAAACAACATCAATAAAGAAAATATAATAATTTGAACATTTTCTTTAATTATCATTGATAATTCATTAACCGGTAAAAAACCACCTGAAGAAATTATTGTTAAAGCTAAATTTAGTGAATCAAATGTTCTTATTGAAAAAATATTCAAAATTATAAATATTAATATTGTCAATGATGTATATAAAATAAAAATCTTAGCTGCTTGTTTTAAAATTTCTGAACTATTGAAAGATATATAATTCGTCAAAGTTTTTTTAAAACTATCGTCATAAATATCTATTAAATAGATTATTGAAAAAAGGAAGTAAAGTCCACCTATCCACTGAGTTGATGATCTCCAGATAATGAGACTTTGATCAACTAATTTTATATTATCAAAAACTGTAAAACCGGTAGAAGTAAATCCTGATATTGCTTCAAAAAAAGAGTTAGAAAAAGTTAAATTATAAATACTGAAATAAAATGGAATTGATAAGACTAATGGTATTAATAGATAACCTAAAAAAATGGTTAATATTTTCTCAAAAATATTAGATTTAAAGTCATATTTTCCAAATTTGAATAAAACTATAAATAAGATTAATGATGTTACTAAGGTAAAATAATAAGTATCTAAATTTAGATATAGATTAAAATAGTAAGAATAAAGAATATTAAAAAAAGAGAGTATTGAAATAATACCGAAAAAAAAACTTAAATATTTGATCTGTAATTTGAACATTCAGTTAAACGGAGCTAAGCCTAAAAAGATTTTCTACAACTCCGACTGTGTCTTTTTTTACAATTAAAACAATCTGATCGTCTTTTTGAAAAATGAAATCAGATTTCGGGATAATTACTTTCTTGTCTCTTAAAACGGCTCCAATTCTTATTTCATCCGGTAAATTTGAATTTTTCAATTCTTTATTAATCAATTCTGATGACTCAATTATCTCCGCCTCTATAACCTCATACTCACCATTTGATATTGTATATGCATTTTCAATAGTTCCCTTATGAATATGTTTTAAAATACTGGAAACTGTATTCATTCTAGGATCAATCAAGTCATCAATTTTTAAAGATGACTGTAATAAAGAATAATTTGGTTTATTGATTAAAGCCATGGTTCTTTTATCCTCAACGTCTTTTTGATCCTTAGCAAATTTTTCAACAAGAACACTAACCATTAAGTTATCTTCATCATCATTAGTAAGTGCTAAAACAGTTTCTGCTTCATCTAGATTTGCTTCAGATAAAACTTCCTCGTCCAATCCATTTCCATTAATTACAATTGTATTATTCAATTCATTTGCAAGATATTCAGATCTTAATTTGTCTTTTTCCACAATCTTAACTCTTACGCCTTCTAATGTATCTTCAATATTTTTAGCAAGGTTATAACCAATATTTCCCCCTCCGATAATCAAAATTTTTTTTGATATTTTTTCTGAATGTCCAAAAGCTTCTAAAGTTTCTGCCATTTGCGAAGAATTAATTATTACATAAATTTTATCATTTTCTTTCACCTCATCAGTTTTCTTTGGAATAAAAGATTTATCCTCTCTAATTATAGCGATTATATTTGCTTCCAAGTTTGGAAATTTATTTGTTAATTCATTAAGTTTTAAGCCAATTAATTTACAATTATCTTTAATTAATATTTCTAAAAGCCTAATTTGGTTTTCTGCAAATGGGACACTATCTAGGGCTCCTGGCGCCTCTAATTTTCTTTGTATTGATCTTGCAATTTCAATTTCGGGTGAAATTATCACATCAATTGGTAAGTTTTCTTTATTGTAAACTCTAGTAAATTTTGGATTTAAATAATCTTGAGATCTTATTCTGGCAATTTTTTTTGGAATATTAAAAATAGAGAATGCTATTTGACAAATTAACATATTTATTTCATCATTTCTGGTGACTGCTATTATCATATCGGTCTCAGCAGCATTTGCTTTTTCAAGTATTGATGGAAAGGTTGCTTTACCAACGATTGCTTTAACATCGAGGGAGTCATTAATTTTTTGTATATCATCGCTTGATTGATCAATTACAGTAATGGAATGCCCTTGTTCACTAAGCAATTTAGCTATAGTGAAACCTACCCTTCCAGCACCACAAATTATAATATTCATTCTTAATTAAATTCTTTTATTCCAAGGCCCTTAAGTTTTCTATGAAGAGCGCTTCTTTCCATGCCAACAAAAGTAGCAGTTTTTGATATATTTCCATTAAACTTTTTTAACTGA
The DNA here is from genome assembly GCA_902523895.1 of uncultured Pelagibacteraceae bacterium. Taxonomy (GTDB): domain Bacteria; phylum Pseudomonadota; class Alphaproteobacteria; order Pelagibacterales; family Pelagibacteraceae; genus Pelagibacter. Next base: position 10,043 of record CABZAZ010000010.1, read on the forward strand.
AGACTTAAATACTCTTTTTCAAACTTTTCTCTAGCTTCTTTTAAAGGCACGGACAAACTATTTTCACTAAATCTATTGTTATTAATCCCAGATTTTAAAGACTCCTTAATTATATTAGAAATTTTTTCTTGAGTATTTGGTTGTAATATAGCAATTCTCTCAATTAAATTTCTTAATTCTCTTACATTTCCATGCCAGTCATGATTCAAAATATAACTATTATTTTCATCAATTTCCAAATTTTTGATATTATAACTTTTGGAAATTTTATCCGAAAAATACTTTATAAGTAAAGGTATATCTGAAATTCTTTCACTTAAAGGTTTAATGTTAATCTCAAATACATTTAATCTATGAAATAAATCTTCTCTAAAATTTCCTAATTCTATTTCCTGTTTAAGATCTTTACTAGATGAACAAATTAGTCTTACATCAACATTAATATCATTATTACCATTTACTCTTTTAAATTTCTGATCTGTCAAAACTCTCAAAATTTTTGATTGTATTGCCAATGGTATTTCAGATACTTGATCTACTAGAAGAGTTCCGTTATTTGCCTTTTCTAATGCTCCATAAGATATGGATCCATCACTTTTTTCTTCACCAAATAACTCTAAATCATATTTATCATTATCAAGTAAAGCACCATTGATAATTACAAAAGGTTTATTCTTTCTTTTTGAATTTTTATGTATTTTTCGAGCAATTAATTCCTTACCTGAACCTGAGGGACCATTAATGAAAATTCTACTTTCAGTAACAGAAATTTTTTCAATTTGATCTTTTATATTTATAATATTCTTACTATCACCAATCAGCTCATAAGAAGAAAAAAGTTTATTTTCGTATTCTTTATTTTGTGTTTTTAAGTTTAAATTCTCAACAGCACGACTTATAAAATTTAATAATCTAGTTTTATCAAAAGGTTTTTCAACAAATTCAAAAGCTCCATGTTTTAATGAATTAACTGCCATTTCTATATTTGCATGTCCTGATATCATAATTACAGGTACATCGTTATTTTTTGATTTTATGTGTGTCAAAAGTTGGATACCATCATTATCGCCTTTATCTAATTTAACATCGAGTATTGCAACATCTGGAATCTTTTTATCAATTTCATTTAATGCTTGATTGTAGTTTGCAGCTAATCGTGTTCGATAACCAGCATCTACAATAAGATCATTCAGAATATTTCTTATATCTGAATTATCATCAACTATTAATATTTCTATACTCATTTAATTAAATCTAATTTCTATTTTTGCTCCATTCGGGATTGAAATAAACTCTATTTCACCATTATGATCATTAATAATTTTATTTACTATCGAAAGACCTAATCCTGTACCATTTTTTTTTGTAGTGTAGTAAGGGTTTAAAATATCTTTTATATTATTTTTTACATTTTCAAAACCTAAACCACTGTCTGTGATTATAATATAGATTTGGTTATTTCTCTCAAAAATTTCAATAGTAACAATTTTATTGAAATTACTTGTATTTTCAGCTTTTTGTTGAATACTTTCAATCGAGTTTTTAATTAAATTAAATATTACTCTACTAATTTGCTCTTTATCGCATTCTAATAAGATTGAGGGATTCTTATAATCTAAATTAATTTCTATCGATGAGTCTATTTCAGATAATAATTTTATATTTTCATGAATTATTTTGATTAAATCATTTTTTTTTAAAACTGGTTTAGGCATTCTAGCAAAGTCAGAAAATTCATTTACTAAATTACCAATTTGTTTGATCTGATTATTTATGATTTTTAAATTTTCCTCAAAATTATCTTTTTCATTCTTATCAACTTGTTTTATATATTTTTCTTTAATTCTATCGATTGATAATTGAATTGGGGTGAGAGGATTTTTAATTTCATGAGCTAATTTTCTTGCAAGATTACCCCAAGCTTCATATCTCTCATTAATAATCAATTTATCTTGCTGGTTTTTTAATCTAACAATCATTGAATTAAAATTTTTGTTTAAAATTTCTAAATCTTTATCTGTTTTTATCTCAGGTACTTTTGTAGTTAAATCACCTTCTCCTATTGCGGTAGATGCTGAAATTAAATTATTTATGGATCTGAAAAATCTTGAAGAAAATCTTATTGCAATAGTGATTGATATAAAAAGTAAAAGAGTAACTATAATTATATATATAATTGCAAAGGAAATCTTTATGCCTGTACTTCTTTCCTCAACCGTATAATAAAAATTGATTGCTTCTTGAGACTCATTTAAATATTTTGAAATATCTTTATCAAGGTATTTTACAACATATAAAAATCTGTTTTCAAAAGCTTGAAGTCTCATTATTGCTGCTGAGATATTTTCAGGAGCATTTATTATTTTAAGTGGTCTATCGTCATCTAAAACAAGTTTTAGTGTTTTATCTATGGGAGGAATATATTTTGTACGATCATCTATATTGCTAAATAGTAATTCTTTATTTTGATCAATTATATGTATTTCATCGATGTCTCTTATCAATTTTTGAGTTTTTAAAAATCTTGCATATTCTTTATTGTTATCATTTAAAAATTTAGCACTTTTGTTGGTGTCAAAAGCAATCAATATAATATCAGACTCAATTTTGTTTCTTACTTCCTCAACATAACTTTTAGCAAGTTCATAAGAATTATTTACAACCGTTGTCACTTTTTTATCAAAATATTTTTCAAGAGCAAAAGAAAATAGAAAAAGTGAAAAAATTGAAATCAATATTGAAGGGATTAAAGTGAAGAGTGAAAAATAAGTAATATATTTTTTATTTGATTTTAATCCATCCTTATCAATATCATTTCGAATAGATTTTTTTATCTCTGAAAAAATTAATACAAATAACGATAAAAGTAATAAAATATTTACAATTAACAAATTTTGTAAATTATTTTGATTTAATTCAATAAAACTTCTATCTATAAATGTTAAAAAAGTTAAAAATCCTAAAAATAGTGTGATACTAGATAGAATAATTATGAAAATATTTTTTTTCAAAAATTCAATCATATTTAAGAATTATAGTATTTAAAGGAATGAACAACTATTTTGTAATATTAGCTGCCGGAAAAAGTAAGAGATTTCATAAAAAAATAGCCAAGCAATTCTATAATTATAAGAATAAAGAAATTATTGATCACTCTATTGAAAAATCAGTCAATTCGAAGCTTTTTAAAAAAATTTTAGTTGTCACTAATAATATTAATCATTTCAAAAAAAAGAAGATCCACCATTCAGTCAAGGTAATAAAGGGTGGCAAAGAAAGATCTGACTCTTCTTTAAAAGCGTTAAAATATTTAAAAAAATACAAACCTAATAATATTCTGATACATGACGCTGCCAGACCTGATTTTACAATTAAATTATTGAGGGAATTATTGGGACATTTAAAAAAAAATATAGCTGTAATTCCATATATTAATTCTAAAGATACAATAAAATATAAAATCAAAAATGAATTATACAATCTCAATAGAGAAAACACATATCTTACTCAAACACCACAAGCATTTAAGTTTAAAAAATTATACGAACTTGCAATAAATGAAAAAAGTAAAATTACAGATGAAGCAACTTTATTCATTAATAAAAATCAGAAAATAAAATTTATAAAAGGAGAAAATACTAATAATAAAATAACTTTTAAAAGTGATATAAATTTATTTAAAACTTTTTTTGGAATTGGTTTTGATATTCACAGATTAGTTAGAGATAAAAAGCTTTATTTAGGTGGTGCTAAAATACCGTTTCACTCGGGATTGAAAGGACATTCAGATGGAGACGTAATTTTGCATTCAATTATAGACTCGATTTTAGGTGCAATGAGAAATAAAGATATTGGATCCTTTTTTCCAAACACAAAAAAATATAAAAATATTAGGTCTCCCAAAATATTGAAACCAGTGATTGAAAGTCTTTATAAATCAAATTTTTTTATAAATAATTTAGATATAAATTTGATTTGTGAACAACCAAAAGTATCAAAATATAGAGATCGAATAATCAACTCTATCTCTAAACTAATGATGTTGAAAAAAGATGTTATAAATTTAAAAGGTAAAACAGTTGAAAAACTTGGTTTGATTGGAAAAGAAAAAGCCATTGCATGTGAAGTTATAATTTCAATAACAAAATATGATTAAAACTATTAATACCTTATTTGTAACAATGTTAGGTTTGGGTAAAATTCCAAAAATTCCAGGTACTTTTGGATCATTAGCTACAGTAATTATTCTTTACCTTTTTTTTCACATATTTAGTTTATCTTCAAACTTAATATTAATAATATTAATAGTTATTTTCTTTTTATCTTTTTCTGCTGTAGCGCATCATATTAAAGATAATGAAAATAAAGATCCCAAAGAAGTAATTATCGATGAATTTATTGGTCAATCAATACCAATTTATCTTTATGAAATTTCACATGGCACAGAAAAATCACCGAATGAAGCATTAATTTTTTACAGTATTTGTTTCGTCTTATTCAGATTTTTTGATATTGCTAAACCATTTCCTGTAAATTTTTTTGACAAAAACTTTAAAAATAGTTTTGGCGTAATTATGGATGATGTAATTGCAGGAATTTATGTTGTTTTATCTTTAATTTGTTTTATGGTTTTAAGCAGTTATTTTTTGTAATGAAATTATTAATCAAGCTATTAAATAGAAAAAAAATTAAAATATCAGTTGCTGAGTCCTGCACAGGAGGATTATTAGCCTCTGCTATCACTTCAATTAGTGGTGCATCAAAAATATTCAATCTAGGTTTGATCACCTACTCTAATCAAGCAAAAATAAAGATTTTAAAAGTAAATAAAAAAATTATCAAAAAATATGGTGCTGTGAGCTACGAATGTTGTTATGCAATGGTTAATAATTTATCTAAAATTTCAAAAGCCAATATTAATGTTTCGATTACCGGTATTGCGGGACCAAGAGGTGGCACAAAAAATAAACCTGTTGGCTTAGTTTATATTGGAGTTAAAAAAGGAGCTAAAATCGAGATAAATAAATTTTTATTCAAAAGTAAAAAAAGAACCTCAATACAAAAAGCTACTGTAAAAAAAGCCCTAAATCTACTTCTTAGAGCTGCTAAATAACTGCTCAGCTCTGTTTTGAAATGCATCAGCTATTTTCTCTAACCCAAATTGAAAAGATACAATCATTAATGAATTTAAAAATTTATTTTTGATTTCAAAATCAATATCAAAAGTTACCTCAGTAATTCCATTATCTTTATTAACAAAAATCCAATTGTTAGATAAATGATTTAAAGGTCCGTCTATATTCTTAACAAAAATTGTGTCTTTCTTTCTATCAAAAACTACATCACTTTTATAAGTGTCTTTAAACGGTCCTTTTCCTATTGTTAAGTCGGCAATTATTTTTGTTAAATCACCTTCATTTTTATTTTCATATATTTTTGCGCCAAAACAGAATGGAACAAATTCCGGATATTTTTCAATATCCAAAACTAAATCAATTAAATCTTTTTTTTTACATTCAATTAATCGCTTAACTGAAGCTTTTGGCATTAATGTTTTTTTAATCTATTTTGTTGAAGTTTAGCGAAGTCTTCATCTGCATGATATGAAGATCTTGTTAAAGGTGATGAGGAAACTAATAAAAAACCTTTTGCTTTTGCAATATCACCCAATTCTTTAAACTCCTCAGGTTTATAATACCTATCTAATGGAAAATGTTTTACAGATGGTTGTAAATATTGACCAATTGTTAAAAAGTCTACGTCGGCAGATTTTAAATCATCCATTACTTGTATAATTTCATCTCTTGTCTCACCTAAACCAACCATTATTCCAGATTTAGTAAAAACTTTTTTACTCATTTTTTTTGCATTTTTCAAAAGCTCAAGTGATGCAAAATATCTTGAGCCTGGTCTAACTTTTAAATAAAGACTAGGTACAGTTTCAATGTTATGATTAAAAACATCTGGATTAGCTTCTAATACTCTTTTGTATGCATCACCTTTTCTTAAAAAATCAGGCGTTAAAACTTCGATAGTTGTATTAGGATTAGTTTTTCTTGTTTGATTTATAACCTCATAAAAATGATTTGAACCACCATCGTCTAAATCATCTCTATCAACTGAAGTGATTACAACATGTTTTAAATCTAATTTTTTAACTGCTTGAGATATTTTAATTGGTTCTAGCTTATCTAATTTTTCTGGTTTACCAGTTTTTACATCACAAAAAGCACACGCCCTTGTACATGTATCACCCATTATCATAAAAGTTGCATGTCTTTTACTCCAACACTCAGTTATATTTGGACAATTTGCTTCCTGACAAACTGTTACAAGATTATTTTTATTTACAATCGTTTTTGTTAAAAAAAATTCTTTACTATTATTTAGTTTAGATCTGATCCAATCAGGTTTTTTCTTAATTGGATTAGTTGGATTATTAACTTTTTCAGGGTGCCTAGGTTTAATTTTTTGTGACATTTTTTTTTATAATATAAATTTTTTCATTTTTTTTCCCAAATAAGAATCTTTCTCTAATTAAAGTTTCAATATAATCAAGATCAAGATTGTCACTTAATAATGAATTCTTAAAATCTAAGTCATTTATTTGATTTTTTAATGATAATTCCGTAATTTTTAAATCGTTTAAGATTTGTTTTTTTTCATGGTATGAAATTAACCCTCTCTCACCTGATAAGAGATTAAAGAAAAAATATATAATTAAAAAAACTGATATTAATAATAAATAATTTTTTTTTAATCTTTGAAGCATTAATGAATCTTATTCATTCTGGCTTTTTTTCCAAGTTCTTCTTCTATCCGTAATAATTGATTATATTTAGCAACTCTTTCTGATCTTGCTAAAGATCCTGTTTTTATTTGATTAGAATTAGTACCAACCGCAAGATCTGCTATAAATGTATCTTCGCTATCTCCAGATCTGTGAGAAATGATTGTTTGAAAACCTATAGTTTGAGCAAATCGAATTACATCTAAGGTTTCAGAAACTGTGCCAATTTGATTTAATTTAATCAAGATAGCATTTGATGATAAATTTAAAAAACCTTTTTTAAGTCGCTCAAGATTAGTAACATAAAGATCATCACCTACAATCTGAATCTTTTTAACTGACTTCATCAACTTATTCCATGATATCCAATCATTTTCTGCAAATGGATCCTCTATCGATTTAATCTTATATTTATTAATTATATTTTTATATTCTTGAATAGATTTTTCTATAGAAATATATTTTTTTGAATGAATAGAATATTTGTTCCTTTTATATAATTCATTTGCAGCTACATCTAAACAAATTGAAACATCTTTACCGTTGACAAATCCTGACTTCTTAATAGCTGAAACAATTAAATCTAAAGCCTGATTATTATTGCTAATCATTGGTGCAAATCCACCCTCGTCCCCAACAGAGGTGGATAATCCTTTATTTTTTATAATTTTACTTAAATTTTTTATCACTAAAAAACAAATCCTCATGGCATCATTGAAGTTTTTTGCACGGTCTGGCCTGATCATAAATTCTTGAATTCTCAAACCATTATTAGCATGTGCTCCACCATTAATTATATTCATAAGTGGAAAAGGTAATCTAAAATTATTTTTTATAAAAAAAGTTTTATATAGTGGTTGTTTTCTAATTTTTGCTGAAAGTTTTTTTACAGCCATAGAAACTGCTAATATAGAATTTGCTCCTAGTCTTGTTTTTTGTCTTGTGCCATCTAGGTTAATCATTAAAGCATCTATTCTTTCTTGGTTATGAACATTTTGTCCTTTAAGTTTTTTTGAAATCTTAGAATTAACCAAACTAATTGCTTTAAGAACACTTTTTCCTAAATATCTTTTGTTATTTTCATCTCTTTTTTCAAAAGCTTCATAAGTTCCTGTTGATGCTCCTGAGGGACAAATTGCTATTGCACTTTTATTTTTTGTAAAAACCTGAGCTTCAATTGTTGGATTACCTCTGCTGTCAAAAACTTGTCGGGCTTTTACTTTTATAATTTTACTCACTTATTTTTAATTAAACTATCTATATCGGTTAATTGTTTTAATAGACTTTCTAATTTATCTAAAGGAACCATATTTGGACCATCGGAAGGAGCGTTGTCAGGATCTTGATGTGTTTCAATAAAAACTCCTGCTACCCCTACTGCAACAGCCGCTCTTGCTAAATGTTCTACAAACTCTCTCTGCCCCCCACTTTTTTCACCAAGACCACCTGGCTGTTGAACTGAATGGGTAGCATCAAAAATTACTGGGTAACCATTTTTTGCCATGATAGGCAATGCTCTCATATCTGAGACTAAAGTATTATAACCAAAACTAGCACCTCTTTCAGTGACTAAAATATTTTTATTACCAGAGTCTGAAATTTTTTTTGTTACATTGACCATATCCCATGGTGCTAAGAATTGACCTTTTTTAACGTTAATGATTTTATTTGTTTTAGCTGCAGCTACTAATAAATCTGTTTGGCGACATAAAAAAGCAGGTATTTGTAGAACATCTACATGTTTTGCAACAACCGAACATTGTTCGATATTATGTATGTCAGTTAAAATTGGAACATTGAGTTCTTTCTTGATTTTATCAAAAATTGGAAGGGAGGTATCTAATCCAGCTCCTCTTTTACCTTTAAGACTTGTTCTATTAGCTTTATCAAATGAAGTTTTATAGATAAATCCTACTCCAAATTTCTTGGTAATATCTTGTATTTTACCTGCCATGTCCATTGCATGTTGCTCAGTTTCAAGCTGACACGGTCCTGCAATAATACATATTTTATTATCGTTAGAAATTTCTATTTTATTACAATTTACCTTTATATTGCTCATTTATGATTTTTTGATGCCTTAATGAATGAAGAGAATAAAGGATGAGGAGACAAAGGTCTAGATTTAAATTCTGGATGAAATTGAACACCTATAAACCATGGATGATTTTTAAGCTCAATTATTTCTGGCAATTGATTATCTGGTGACATTCCTGAAAAAATTAATCCTTTGTTTTCAAATTCACCTTTGAGGCTATTATTAACTTCATATCTATGTCTATGTCTTTCTCTTATGTTTATAGATTTATATATTTTATTTATGGCAGAATTATTTCTTAATTTAGCCTCATATAATCCTAATCTCATCGTTCCACCTAAATTTTTATCTGTGCCTTTAATAATTTTTCCATTTTTGTCCCATTCATTAATTAAACCAATGACTGGATAGCATTTTTTATCTAATTCACTTGATCCAGCATTTTTAATTTTTAGTTTGTTTCGCGCAAATTCGACTATAGCCATTTGCATTCCAAAACAAATACCAAGAAATGGTATCTTTTTTTCCCTAGCATATTTAATTGCTAAAATTTTTCCCTCTGTTCCTCTTTTACCAAAACCCCCTGGTATCAATAATCCTGAAACATTTTTTAGTTTTGTTTTGATTTCACTATTTTTTAAGTTATCAGACTCTATTCTTATTAGATTTACTTTTACATTGTTTGCAATTCCACCATGAACTAAGGCTTCATCTAGAGATTTGTAAGCATCTTTTAAATTTACATATTTTCCAATTATGGCAATATTAACTGATTTTTTTGTATTTAAAACAATTTTAGTTATTTTTTTCCATGGACTTAGGTTGGCTCTTTTTTTTGGTTTAAGTTTAAAGTATTTTAAAACTTGTTTATCAAGTTTTTGATTATAAAAACTAATTGGTGCCTCATAAATAGTTCTTACATCTACTGTTTCAATAACGTTTTCAATCGGAACATTGCAAAATAATGATATTTTTTTTCTTTGGTCTAATGGTATAGATTGTTGAGATCTACAAATAATAATATCTGGTTGAACACCTATGCTTCTTAATTCTTTTACTGAATGTTGAGTAGGTTTAGTCTTTATTTCATCTGATGATTTCAAAAACGGAACAAAAGTTAAATGAATAAATAATGTTTTTGATCTACCATATTCATTTGAAAATTGTCTTATAGCCTCAACAAATGGTAAACTTTCAATATCTCCAACTGTTCCACCAATTTCACATATTACAAAATCTTCATTTGTAATATCTTTTTTTATAAATTCTTTTATTCGGTTTGTGATATGAGGTATAACTTGGACAGTTTTTCCAAGATATCCTCCCTTTCTTTCTTTTTTAATAACATCACTATAAATACGACCAGTTGTAATGTTATCTGACTGTTTAGATGAAATATTTGTAAATCTCTCATAATGACCTAGATCTAAATCAGTTTCAGCGCCATCATCGGTGACAAAAACTTCTCCATGTTGAAATGGACTCATTGTTCCAGGATCAACATTTAAATATGGATCCATTTTTCTTAACCTAACTTTATAACCCTGTGATTTTAACAAATAGGCTAATGATGCAGATGAAAGACCTTTTCCTAATGATGAAACCACGCCGCCAGTGACAAATATATATCGCGCCATGGAAGTATCTTATAGCTAATAAAAAAGTAAATTAAAAGTATTAATTATTATTTTCTGGAATTGATGGTGTATCCTCTTCGACTTGATCTAAAACTGAGCTAGAAGGTGTCAAATCACCCCTAGATACTATCGTTAAAGCTAAACTACAAATGATAAACAAGGTTGCAACAACACCAGTTGCTTTTGTCATAAAATTTCCTGCTGACTTTGAAAACATCATATTTTCCTGGGAAACTCCGATTCCAAGTGCTCCACCCTCAGATTTTTGCATTAAGACTAATAAAACTAAAATTAATGCAAGAATGATATTCAGTACTAACAATATATTTTCCATGCAGGTTAATTATACGTTTTTTTGATTATATCAATAAATTTTTTGGGATCTTGAGAGGCGCCTCCAATTAGAAATCCATCAATATTTTTTATTAACTTTAATTTATTTATATTTTTTGGATTTACCGAACCCCCATATAAAACTTTGATATTTCTTACTTTTTTTTTTATAAAATTAATAGTGTTAAATAAGTCATCTGCTTTAGGAATTAGACCTGTCCCAATTGACCACACAGGTTCATAAGCAATTACAATATTTTTTCTTTTCTTAATTTTTTGTAAACCTACAATAATCTGTTTAGACAAAATTTTTTTAGTAATTTTTTTTCGTTTTTGACCTAAGGTTTCACCTATACAAAAAATAACCTTTAAACCTGCTTGAGTTGCTGCTTTAATCTTGGCGTTAATTAATCTATCAGTTTCACCAGTGTCGCGATTTTCTGAATGACCTAAAATAACATATTTGGCCCCAACATTTTTTAGCATAGTAGGATTTATAGAACCAGTTGAAGCACCATAAATAAGGCTTTCATGACAATTCTGAGCACCAACTTGAATTTTAGAATTTATAACTTTTTTAGACATTGAATGGATTAATGTATTGGGCGGGCAATAAATAATTTTAATTTTTTTTGATTTTTTAAAAATTTTTAGAAATTTGATTACTTTTTTTAATGAATTTAATGTACTCAACCCACCAAACATTTTCCAATTAGCAATAAAATACATATATTTATTTGTCTTATACTAAAATTTAATCTATAGCTTTGCTTTTTATAGATCAATAAATTTATATAGTTATGATAGGTGCATTTAGAAATTTTGCCAAAACAAAGTTTGCTGGGATATTAGTTTTTATAATGATTATTCCTTTTGTATTTTGGGGTATGGGCAGCATGTTCAGTAGTGGAAATACAAATACAATTGCAAAAATAAATGAGTCTAATATTTCTACAGAGGAATTTATTGATTATTTGAATAATTCTGGGATCCCTCAAAATACAATAAGAGAAAACTTAAATGATAATATTATTGAGGAAATATTATCTACGGTTGTTTCGGCTAAAATTTTAGATTTAGAAATTGAGGAATACGATTTAATTATATCAAAAGAGACGCTACTCAAAATGATAAAAAAAAATAAAAATTTTTTGGACGAACAAGGAAATTTTCAAAGAATTAAGTATGAAAAATTTTTACTTGAAAATAATCAAACAGCACCGCAGTTTGAATTACGTCTAAAAAATCGTGAGTTACAGAAGAACTTATTCAGTTTCGTAGGTGCTGGAACTGTTACCCCA
>CABZAZ010000011.1 GCA_902523895.1 uncultured Pelagibacteraceae bacterium
TAAGAAAAGATTTAACTCCAGAAAAAATGCTAGAATTTGCAAAAAAATTTAAAGATGCAGGGGCTACAATTATTGGTGGTTGTTGTGAAACTACACCTTTACATATTAAAGCTTTTTCTAAGCTTAAGTAGTTTTTTTGTAATCAGCTTTTCTTACAAAATAAATTCCAACTGAAACAGCGATTAAAGAAATTAATACTTTTGTGGTAATTAATTCTTTTAAAAATATATAACTTAAAATTGTTCCAAAAATTGGAATTAGATATGATACTTGTGATTGAAAAATTAAACCATTATTAACTAAAATTCTAAATCGTAATAACCAAGCAATACCTGTTGAAACAAGACCTAAATAAATAACAGAAATTGTTGAATCTAATCTTGGTGTTAAATTCCAAGGTTGTTCTATAAAACTGACGAGTGGTATCAAAATAATTGTAGCCCAAATTAATATGGATCCAGTTACATTTTCATTTTTTTTTTTACTGATTTTTAAAGTTAAGACACCACCAATTACATAACAAGTTGAGCCTAGAAGAATTAGTAGAGCAGACAGAAAATTATTCTCATCAATTAAAAGATTATCTGAAAATAAATAAAGAATTCCTGAAAACCCTATTAAAATTCCAAATGTTTTAATAAAATTAAACTTTTCATTTGTTGTATAAAAATGACCTAAAACAGTTGAGCTCAAAGGTGTCGTTGACATTAAAATTGCTGCTAAGTTACTTTGAACTGATTGTACTCCATAAGCTATCAAATAAAAAGGTGCTACTAAATTTATAAATCCAATCATAGCAAACCAATGCCAATCTTTTGAGAATGCTTCTATTTTTATATTTTTATAATAACAAAGTAATAAAACTGGAATAGCTCCAAAAAAAACTCTTAAAAATGCGATGGTAACTGGACCATATGAATATGTTGCAATTTTAATATTAAAAAAAGCAGAAGCCCAAATTAGTGCAAGCAAAATTAATAAAAGATAATCTGTAATCTTAGCTTGTCTCATTCGGTAATCTCCTCAGTATTTCCTTTTGTAATTTTTTTTAAATCTGTAAAATCTATCTTAAATACACAGTTTGGATGACCAGCAGCAGCAAACAACAAATTAAATCTACTTAAGGATTTATCTATTAAAACTTCAATTTTTTTTAAATGACCAACAGGTGAAACTCCCCCAATTGTATAACCTGTAATATTTTTTACATCTTCAGCTGAAGCCATAGAAGCATCCTTTATTTTGAGTGCCTTCTTAATCCTGTTTAATGACGCCCTTTTATCGCCTGCAACTAAGCATAAAGTGAAACTATTCTCAGTTTTAAAGAGCAAACTTTTTACAATTGCTCCTACTTCACAACCTAAAGATGAAGCTGCCTCAAGGGCAGTCCTAGCAGAGGTTTCTAGAACAATTATATTTTGAGATTTATCAAAATCCTTAAGAATTTTTTCAACTCTTTGAACTGGCTCTTTATTTAATAAACTCATTATTCAACTTTTAATTGTTAGTTAATTTGCAAATTACCTATTAAACTTATGTAAAAAATGCATAGGTGATATCAATTAAAAGAGCATTATCTATCAGTCTTTTTTTGTTATTACAACGTCCAGAATTATAAAGGAGAGATTATGAGTTCAAAAGATGTATTAAAAACTATCAAAGATAAAGAAATTGAATACGTAGATCTAAGATTTACAGATCCTAGAGGTAAACTTCAACATGTGACTATGGATGCTAAAATGGTGGATGATGATATGTTGAACGAAGGAATTTTCTTTGATGGTTCTTCTATAGCTGGATGGAAAGCTATTAATGAGTCTGATATGATCCTTAAGCCAGATAATTCAAGAGCGATCGTAGATCCATTCACATCTCATAATACATTAAATCTTTTTTGCGATGTTTTAGATGCAATTAAAAAAGATCCTTATGAAAGAGATCCTAGAGGAACAGCTAAAAAAGCTGAGGCTTACTTAAAAAGTTCAGGAATTGGAGATAAAGCATTTTTTGGTCCTGAAGCTGAATTTTTTGTATTTGACGATGTAAGATTTAAAAATGATATGAATGAAACTGGATTTAAAATTGATAGTAAAGAAGGTCCTTACAATTCAGGAAGAGAATATGAAAATGGTAATATGGGCCATAGACCAGGTATTAAAGGCGGTTATTTCCCAGTTCCTCCTGTTGATAGTGAACAAGATATGAGAAGTGAATATCTGAAAGCAATGAAAGAAATGGGAATTAAAGTTGAAAAACACCATCATGAAGTTGCACCTAGTCAACACGAACTTGGAATGTATTTTGGAACACTTGTGGATCAAGCAGATAACTTACAGCTTTATAAATATGCTGTTCACATGGTTTCTAACTCATTTGGTAAAACAGCTACATTCATGCCTAAACCTGTTAAAGGTGACAATGGTTCAGGTATGCACGTTCACCAATCGATTTGGAAAGGTGATAAAGCATTATTTTCTGGTGATAAATATGCTGGTTTGTCAGACACAGCTTTACACTACATAGGTGGAATTTTAAAACATGCAAAAGCAATAAATGCTTTTTCTAATGCTACGACTAACAGCTACAAAAGACTAATTCCAGGATTTGAAGCTCCAGTCTTATTGGCTTATTCAGCTAGAAACAGATCAGCATCTTGCAGAATTCCTATCACTTTAAGTAAAAAAGCAGCTAGATGTGAAATTAGATTTGGTGATGCTGCTGGTAATCCATATTTAACTTTCTCTGCAATGTTAATGGCTGGTTTAGATGGAATTAAGAATAAAATTGATCCAGGTAAATCATTTGATAAGGATCTTTATGCTTTATCAGAAGATGAAGTTAAGAAAATTCCAACTGTTTGCGGATCTTTAAGAGAAGCAATGGAGAGTCTTGATAAAGATAGAGATTTCTTAAAACAAGGTAATGTATTTACTGATGATCAAATAGATGCTTATATTGCATTAAAATTTGAAGAAATTCACAATTTTGAACACACACCTCATCCGATAGAGTTTGAGATGTATTACAGTTGCTAACTTTTATTGTCTGGTTTTAGCAATTTTGTTTTTGCCAGAACCTTTTTTAACAATGTAATCAAGTGTTCCATTTGCTCCAGCATCTACTGACTTTATAAGAGATCTTAAAAAAGTTTTTCTCTTCTCTTTTCTGTCCTCACTGTTTTGCAAATTTCTGATTTCAAAAACGTTCATAGGTAAATATTATCAATCTATGCGTTTATTGCAACTCTGGTATGTTCAAAATGGGATTATACTTTAAAAGACTCACCGCAGCCACAACGCTCGGTTTCATTGGGATTATTGAAGACGAATGATGATGAAAAATCCTCCTTTTTATAATCCATCTCAGTGCCTAAAAGATACATAACTGCTGCCGAATCAATGTAAACTTTTACTCCTTTATCTTCGATCAACTCATCATTTGGATTCACCTCTTTTGAATATTCCATTACATATGACATGCCTGCACAACCGCCTGATTTGACTGAAACTCTCACTCCAATTGCATTTTTTTCAGCGTTAGACATGATTTCTTTAATTCTAGCAGCAGCATTGTCACTTAATTTAATTATTGGGCTCATGCTAGGTTTAACTCCAATTTTGCGGCGTCAGACATTTTATCAGGTGTCCAAGGAGGATCCCAAACTAATTTTAAATCGACTTCCTCAATTTCCTCAACTTGCATAGCGCCTTGTTTTACTTCATTTGGTAAAGTTTCTGCGACTGGGCAATTAGGTGTTGTCAAAGTCATTATAATTTCTGCTTTTTTACCATTGACTTTAACTTCATAAATTAAACCAAGCTCATAAATATTTACTGGTAATTCTGGGTCATAAATTTTTTTAATTTCTTCAATTATTTTATTCTTAACATCCATGATTAATTTTCAGTTGTAATTTCTTTTCCATCATTTTCCATTGCAGAAACTAAAGTGTGCCAAGATAAAGTAGCACATTTAACTCTCATTGGATATTGTTTAACACCTGATAAACACATCAATTTTGTTTTATCATCTTCTTTTAAGATTTTATTTTTAAGTTCAGGATTTTCTTTGATCATTCCCAAAAAATCTTCAATTATTTCTTTAGCTTCATTATCACTTTTTCCTTTTATCAAATCAGTCATTATAGAGGCTGAAGCCATTGATATTGCACATCCGCTTCCTTCAAAAGAAATATCCTCTACTTTTCTTTGGTTATTTAGTTTAAGATATACATGAACGTTATCTCCACATAATGGATTATTTCCTTTTGCATCTTTATTAAAATTTTCTGTTTTTCCTAAATTTCTAGGATTCTTTCCGTGCTCTAAAATTATTTCTTGATATAATTCTTTTAAATTCATTTTAAATCAAAAATTTTTTTACAATTATTAATACCTTCGTTTAACTTATCTAGATCATCCTTAGTGTTATAAACTCCTAATGATGCTCGCGCACTTGCAGGAATACCTAATTTGTCATGAAGTATTTGACAACAATGATGACCCGCTCTTATGGCAACTCCAGTTTCATCCAGAATAGTCGCAATATCATGTGGATGAACCCCTTCTACAGTAAAAGACAGAACTCCACCTCGCTCTTTTGGATTTCCAATTAGCTTCACAGAATTATTCTTTTTTAAAATTTCTTGGCCGTATTCTATTAATTCTTTTTCATGTTTAATTATATTTTCAATTCCAATACTTTCTAAAAATTTTATTGATTGATCAAACGCGATAACTTGAGCTGTAGCCATTGTTCCAGCTTCATACTTATTAGGAAGTTCACCATAAGAAATTCTATCTTTTTTAACTTCATTTATCATTCCTCCACCTCCTTGATATGGTGGAAGTTGCTCTAACCATTTCTTTTTTCCATACAAAACTCCTAGTCCTGTCGGGCCGTACATTTTGTGACATGAAATTGCATAAAAATCACAATCTAGATCTTGCATATCTAATTTTAAATGTGGTCCTCCCTGACATCCATCTACTACAACAACTATACCCTTAGAATGTGCTAATTGGGTTATCTCTTTGATTGGTAAAACTGCACCAGTGACATTGGATAAATGCGTTATTGCTATTACTTTAGTTTTGTCTGTAATTTCTTTTTCTATATTTTCAATTGGGATATCTCCGTCTTCATTTATCTCTGCAAACTTTATTTTAATATTTTTAGATTTTCTTAAAAAATGCCAAGGAACATAATTTGAATGATGCTCAAGCTCTGTAATTAAAATTTCATCATTTGGCTCCAAAATTGCTTGACCTAAAGTATTAGCTACCAAATTTAAAGCTTCTGTAGCACCTTTGGTAAACACAATTTCATTTTTATCTTTCGCATTTATATATTTTTGAACAGAAGTCCTTGTACTTTCATACAAATTAGTGGCTGCAACAGCTAGATAATGAATGCTTCTGCCTACATTTGAAAATTGTTTAGAATAAAAATCATTAATTCTATCTAGCACAACTTTAGGTTTTTGAGAGGAGTTAGCGCTATCTAAATAAACTAAATCATTATTTTGAATTTTTTCATCAAAAATCGGAAATTCTTTTCTAATGTTATCTATATTCATTCTTTTAATCCAATAATATTTTTAATTAAGTTTTTTATTTCCACGTCTGTAATCTTTTCGACAACATCCATTAAAAACCCATTTATTAGAAGTTCTTTTGATTGTTGGTAATTTAAACCACGAGACATTAAATAAAAGATTGAATTTTCATCTAAGCTACCAGATGCTGATCCATGAGAACATTTAACATCATCAGCATAAATTTCTAATTCTGGTTTTGCATTAAACTCTGATGTTTCATCGAGCAGTATTGCCTTACTTAATTGATATCCATCAGTTTTTTGAGCTTTTGAATTTACAAATATTCTTCCTTGATATGCAGATTTTGAATTTTTTCCAAGAACACTTTTAATAAGCTGATAACTTTTTGTATTTTCCACTAAATGATTGATTGTAGTTCTAATTTCGTGTTGTTGATTTTCCTTTAAGGAAAAAATACCATTAACAAATGCTGAGGAATACTCACCATTTAAATTACAATTAATCTCATTTTTAAAATAATCAGAACCAGCAGATAATATAAATGTTTCTGAAACACTGTTATTGCCCTGTTCAATATTGTTAAAAGAGTATTTTAAATTATTATTTCTAAATTTATCAACTTTATAGTTTTTAAGTATTGAGTCTTTTTCTAAATTGAAGTTGTAAAAAATATTAATAAAGTTTTTCGCTGTGGTATTAGTAAAATAATCAATAAGCTTTAAACAACTATTTTCACCTAATTCAAAATTTAATCTTAAATTTATATTAGTTGACTTTATTTTATCATCTGTCGAATGGTAAATTATCAAAGGTTTTTTTAAAGAATAATCTTTTTTAACTATTATCTTAAAAATCTTGTCACTGAATGCACTATTTAAATCAATTAATGAGTTTTCATAATCAAATAATATATCTTTTTTGGTTTCATCAATTATTTGAATTTTATTTTGGTCTTCGAGGTTAAAATCAATTTTTTCAATTTTCCCATTTATAAATATAATCTTATTATGCTCCAAACCATCAACTAAAATAGACGGATCAATTTTATTTGATTGTGAATAGTCATTGAAAAAACTTAGGTCGCTAATATTCTTTTTAATAATCTGACTAATATCCAAAAACTTCCAATCTTCTTGCTTTCTATTTGGAAAACCGTTCTTAATGAAATTTTTCAAAAAATTTTTTTTAAACTCAATTTCCTCATTAGAAAATTTTGAAGTTTTTACTAATTTATCAAAATCCGATTGTAATTGTTCGCTCATTTAATTAAAACTTTCGTATCCTTTTTTTTCTAATTCGATTGCTAATTCTGGACCACCAGATCTTATTATCTTTCCATTCATTAGAACATGAACAAAATCTGGTTTAATGTAATCTAATAATCTTTGATAATGGGTAATGATTAAAAAGGAATTATCCTTATTTCTTAAAGTATTAACTCCATCTGCAACTATTTTTAGTGCATCTATATCTAGTCCCGAATCTGTCTCATCTAAGATGGATAATTTTGGTGCTAACATAGACATTTGCAGAATTTCATTTTTCTTTTTTTCTCCACCTGAAAATCCAACATTTAATTGCCTATTTAGTTTTTCTTCGTCAAATTTTAATTCTTTAGCTTTTTCTTTAACAAGTTTTAAAAATTCAATTGCATCTAATTCTTTTTCGCCTCTTGCTTTTCTGATTGCATTTAAAGATGTTTTTAAAAAGATATTTGTATTAACACCTGGAATTTCTAATGGATATTGGAAAGCCAAAAATATTCCTTTATGTGCTCTTTCTTCAGTCTCAAGATCAAACAAATTTTTATTTTCAAATAAGATTTCGCCTGATACCTCGTACCCTTTTTTTCCTGATAAAATGTTAGATAGCGTGCTTTTTCCTGAACCGTTTGGACCCATAATTGCGTGAACTTCGCCAGGATTTATATTTAATGAAAAACCCTTTAATATCGATTTGTTTTCAACATTCGCATTTAAATTACTAATTTTAAGCATTAACCAACACTCCCCTCTAGGCTAATACCTACAAGTTTCTGAGCTTCGACTGCAAACTCCATTGGTAATTGTTGTAACACTTCCTTACAAAAACCATTAACAATTAATCCTACAGCTTCCTCGGGATTAAGTCCTCTTTGTTGACAATAATGTAATTGTTCTTCACTTATTTTTGATGTCGTAGCCTCATGTGCAATATTTGAATCAAAATTTTTATTTTTGATATATGGTACTGTATGTGCCCCACATTTATTTCCCATTAATAAAGAGTCACATTGTGTGTAGTTGCTAGAATTTTTAGCTTTTGAATTAATATCTACTAAACCTCTATAAGTCATATCAGAAAATCCAGCACTTATACCTTTTGAAATAATTTTACTTTTAGTATTTTTTCCTAAATGAATCATCTTTGTGCCTGTATCTGCTTTTTGATGATTGTTGGTAATTGCTATAGAATAAAATTCACCAATTGAATTATCACCTTTTAATATACAGCTTGGGTATTTCCAAGTAATAGCAGAACCTGTTTCAACTTGCGTCCAAGCAATCTTAGAATTTTTTCCTTTACACAATCCTCTTTTAGTCACAAAATTATAAATTCCTCCTTTGCCATTTTCATCTCCAGGATACCAATTTTGTACAGTTGAGTATTTTATCTCTGCATCATCTAAAGCAATTAATTCAACATTTGCAGCGTGTAATTGATTCTCGTCTCTCATTGGGGCAGTACATCCCTCGAGGTAACTTACATAACTTCCTTTATCAGCAATAATTAATGTTCTCTCAAACTGTCCAGTCTCAGAAGCATTTATTCTAAAATAAGTAGATAGTTCCATTGGACACTTAACACCCTCAGGAATATAAACAAATGATCCATCTGTAAAAACAGCAGAGTTTAGTGTAGCAAAAAAATGATCAGTAACTGGTATTACAGTACCTAAATATTTTTTTACAAGATCAGGATGTTTTTGAATTGCCTCAGACATAGAACAAAATATTATTCCATGTTTAGTTAATTCACCTTTAAAAGTTGTTGCTACTGAAACAGAGTCAAATACTGCATCTACTGCAATTCCATTTAGTCTCGCTTGCTCTTGCAATGGAATTCCAAGTTTTTTATATGTCTCTAAAAGTTTTGGGTCAAGCTCATCTAAACTTTTTGGTTTATCCTTCATGCTTTTTGGTGCAGAGTAATAATATAAATCTTGATAATCAATTTTAGGATATTTTGGTTTTTGCCAATTAGGTTCTTTTAAAATTTTTAATCGCTCATAAGCTTTTAATCTAAAATCTAACATCCACTGTGGCTCTTTTTTTATATTAGAAATAAACTTAATCACATCCTCGTTTAAACCTTTTGGAGCTTTAATATTTTCTATATCGGTAGTAAAACCGTACTTATAGTCCTTTAACTTTTCTATATCTTTTTCTCTAGTATCCATCTCTAAATTCTTCTCTCCGTATTATCTTTGATAAGATCTTCTAAACTCTTTTTTTCAAAAAAATCATTAATATGGTTTTCAAGCTCATCCCAAAGGTTATGAGTTAAACATTTTGTTGATTTGCCGTTACACCCTTTTTTTGAATCTTTTTTGCATTGAACAGTTTTTACTTTTTCATCGACCGCATCAAAGATGTTAGTAAGTTTTATCTCTTTGGCTTTTTTGTTTAAAACATATCCTCCCTGATTCCCTCTGACACTTTGAACAATTTCTTTTTTTCTTAGCTTAGAAAAAATTTGCTCCAAGTAATCAAGGGAAATACCCTGTCTGAGCGAAATGTCCCTTAGTGATACTGGATTAATATTGTTAAATCTTGCAAGATCCATCAAAGCCATAACCGCATATCTGCCTTTAGATGTTAATTTCATAAACCTATATTTTACAAGGGTATATATAAACCTGACTAAAATAGTCAAGTATATATGATAAAAAAAAACTAACATTTTGTGACGCACATGTGGTAAACGTAATTTTTTTTTGAGAATAATAATCAATATCAAATATGGATAACAAAATTTTAGAAATATTCATTCCTGGTCCAGCAGGAAGATTAGAGGCAAAATATTTTAAAAGTAAAAAAAGTACTTCTCCAATCGCTTTAGTATTACAACCTCATCCTCAATATGGGGGAACAATGAATAATAAAGTTGTTGTTGAAACGTTTCACGCTTTTATGGACAACGATTTTTCAGTTTGTAGAGTTAATTTTCGAGGTGTTGGAAAAAGTGATGGAGAATTTGATAATGGGCAAGGTGAATTAGCAGATGCTGCCGCGGCACTCGATTGGTTAGAGAGAGAAAATTTTGATAATTCACAATGTTGGGTGTCAGGATTTTCTTTTGGTTCTTTAATAGCAATGCAACTGCTAATGAGAAGACCAGAAATTAATAGATTTATTGCTATTTCTCCTCAGCCTAATGTTTATGATTTTTCTTTTTTATCACCTTGCCCCTCATCTGGACTTATGGTCTATGGAAAAAAAGATGAATTAGTTCCGATAGAATTTATAAAAGATTTAGATAACAAACTAAGTGCTCAAAAAGGAATCAAAGTAGAGTTTCAAATAATACCAGAAGCAAATCATTTTTTTTCTAAAAATGAAACTGAACTTACTAAATGTCTCACGCAATACATAAAAAAAGAAACTGCTCTTTATTAAAAGTTTTTTATCACATCTCCACCTGATAGAATTTTGTTGCATCTAGTCGTAGTTGGAAAGGAAATAGGTAAATTTAAATATGACCTTACAGCTAGGTATGCGAAAGCTTGTGACTCGATAAAATTTCCATTAAAATTGTAATCATCAATATCTTTTATAGTAATATTCTCATTTTCTAAATAATTTTTAATCCATTGCATTAAAAATTTATTTTTTCTTCCACCCCCACAAAATATATATTGGTGTGGATTAATGTCATTTTTTTTATTCATTTTTGTAATGCCATCAGCAATTAAATATGCAGTAAATTTTGAGAGAGTTGCACATCCATCTTCAAATGATAAGCCTTTTACAAATGAGGTATCAAAATCTTTAACATCTAATGAAGTCTCATAAGATTTAATCTCAAAATTATCTATCGCTTGATTTAAAATTAAATCATCTACGTTTCCATTATTTGCATATTTTCCATCTTTATCAAATTTAGATTTTACATTATTTCTTACCCAGTCATCTATTAAGCAGTTTCCTGGACCTACATCATAAGCATAAAAGTTTATTGGACTATTCACATCCTCTTTAATTTGAGTGATATTAGTAATACCTCCAATATTAATTATATTGATTGGAAAATTAAGTTTAAAATTTTTTTGAATTATTTTTGAAATCAAGCTGTGAAATATTGGTGTAAGTGGAGCACCCTGTCCTCCATGATTTAAATCATTTTGTCTAAAATTATTAATTACAATTTTTTTAAATAAACTTGATAATAATCTTCCATCTCCTAATTGTTTTGAAATTTTAATTTTTGAGTTATGAAATACCGTTTGGCCGTGAAAACCTATTAAATCAATATCTTCATTAATATCCTTAATTACCTCATTTATTAGGTGACTGTTGAAGAGTGTAAATTTTTTTTCTAAATCATTGATTTCTTTTGAATGAGTTTTTAAGTCTGTGGAATTGCTGATTTTATCTCTTAAAACTATTAGTTTGTTGTAAAGTCCATCATCAAACTCTTTATAAGTATCATAAATACTGGAAAATTGATCATTACCATCAGATTTTATGACAGATAAATCCACTCCATCCATCGATGTACCACTCATTAAACCTATTGATGTAAATATCTTTTTTTTCATTGTTAT
>CABZAZ010000012.1 GCA_902523895.1 uncultured Pelagibacteraceae bacterium
AATGCCAAAAGATGTTGAGAAAAAATGCCTTCAAGAATTAAAAAAACTAAAAAATATGAGCCCAATGTCGGCAGAGGCGACTGTAGTAAGAAATTACTTAGATTGGATGATAGATCTTCCTTGGCATAAAAAAAGTGATGTTGTAATAGATCTAAAAAAAGCACTTGATGTTTTAGACAAAGATCATTTTGGTTTGGAAAAAGTTAAAGAGAGAATAATTGAATTTTTGGCAGTTCAAAAAAGAATGGATAAGATTAAAGGTCCTATTTTATGCTTAGTAGGACCGCCTGGAGTTGGAAAAACATCTTTAGGGAAATCAATTGCTAAAGCAACAAATAGAGAATTTGTAAGAATGTCAGTAGGTGGAATGAGAGATGAAGCTGAAATTAGAGGCCACAGAAGAACTTATATTGGTTCTTTACCGGGTAAAATTATTCAAATGATGAAAAAAGCTGGAACTAAAAATCCACTAATACTTTTAGATGAGATTGATAAAGTTGGAAATGATTATAGAGGAGATCCCTCTTCAGCTTTATTAGAGGCTTTAGACCCAGAGCAAAATACAACTTTTAATGATCACTATCTAGAAGTAGATTATGATTTATCTGATGTAATGTTTGTGACTACAGCTAATACATTAAATATATTACCTCCATTATTAGATAGAATGGAAGTTATAAGATTAGCTGGATACACAGAAGATGAAAAAATAAATATTGCAAACAAATATCTTCTTCCAAAACAAATAAAAGATAATGGTGTGAAGGAAAAAGAAATGAATTTGGGTGATGATATTATAAAAGAGGTAATTAGAAGTTACACAAAGGAGTCTGGAGTAAGAAATCTTGAGAGAGAAATTTCTAAAATTGCAAGAAAAGTAGTTAAAAAGGTAGTCTCTGGAGAAGAGAAAGAAGTCAATATTAACACGAAAAATCTACCAGACTTTTTAGGAGTTCCTAAATTTAAGTCAGGTGAGTTAGAGTCTGAAAATAGAGTGGGTATAGTAACAGGATTAGCTTGGACAGAATATGGTGGAGAGATTTTAAAAATAGAGACAGTAACAATGCCAGGTAAAGGCCGTATGCAAATAACTGGAAAGCTTGGTGACGTCATGCAAGAGTCGGTTAAAGCTGCAAAATCATTTGTAAGATCAAAATGCTTAGAATATGGAATTATTCCTCCATTATTTGAGAAAAAAGATTTTCACATTCATGTTCCTGAAGGGGCAACACCAAAAGATGGCCCATCTGCTGGAATAGGAATGGTTACATCAATAGTTTCATCAATTACAAACATTCCAGTAAAAAGAGATGTGGCTATGACAGGTGAAGTAACATTGACTGGTCAAGTATTACCTATAGGTGGGCTAAAAGAAAAGCTATTAGCAGCCCATAGAGCAGGTATAAAAGAGGTTTTAATTCCAAAAGAAAATGAAAAAGACCTTGTAGATATGCCAAAAAAGATTATCGATGAGATAAAAATTACTCCAGTTGAGTTTGCTGATGAGGTTTTAAAAATTGCCCTAACTAAAGAGCTTAAGAAAACAGAGTGGGTTGAGGTTGATATGTCTAAAAAAGACGATAAATCTCAAGCAAGCATACAATAATCTTAAATTTTTTCAGATATTTTCTTAAATAAAAATTTTAATCTAAGCTGATTTATTCACTAGATCTATATAAATATTTTAGGTAACCTATTTTAAATAAATAATAACTAAGGGAAATAAATATGAATAAATTAAGTAAAATAATCGTTGTATTGTTCTCATCTTTATTCTTAAGTTTTGCAGCAAACTCAGTTGAAGTAAAATTTGGACATGTAGGTAAACCAGGTTCTCTATTTTCAGCTTCAGTTGATCATTTTGCTAAACTTGCTAATAAGAGATTAGGCAACAAAGGTAAAGTAACTGTATTTGGTTCTTCACAACTTGGAAAAGACAAACAAGGAATGCAGAAACTAAAATTAGGTACAGTCAATATGTGGTTACCTTCATCAGTAATGGCTTCTATTCATGATGAGTTTGGTGTTTTTGATATGCCTTTTATTATTAAAGACAGAAAGCACATGGCTAAAGTAGAGAAAAATGTTTTACCAGGAATGTTTAAAAACCTTGAGGATAAAACAGGTTATAAAGTTATTGCTGTATGGGAAAATGGTTTTAGACATATAACAAATAATACTAGACCAATTAATACTCCAGGTGATTTAAAAGGAATTAAATTAAGAACTCCTAAATCAAAATGGAGAGTTAAAATGTTCCAATCATATGGTGCAAACCCAACTCCAATGTCTTTTTCTGAAGTATTTACTGCTTTGAAAACAGGTACAATGGATGGACAAGAAAACCCATATGCTCAAATAGCTAGTGCTAAATTTCAAGAGGTTCAAAAATATTTATCAATCACAGGTCACGTTTATACTCCTGCTTATGTAACTGTTCATAAGGATCACTGGAGCAAACTACCTGCGGATGTTCAAGATATTTTAGAAAAAGCTGCACAAGATACACAAAAATTTGTGTACAAAGAAGCTGCTAAACTTGAAAAATCTTTATTAAAAGTAATTAAAGATGCTGGTGTCCAAGTAAACGAAGCGGACAAAGGTGCTTTTATTGCAGCTAGTAAAGGAATTTATGATCAATTTGGATCAGAAGTTCCTACTGGTGGTGCTTTAGTTAAAAAAGTATCATCTTTAGCAAAGTAATATAATTAAACAGATCTTATCAGGCCCTCATTCAGAGGGCCTGAATATAATATGAAATTACAAAATTTTATTAGTTCGTACGAAAAAATATTAAAACTAATACTGTTTATAATGATGGTAGCATTAGCAGTAACGGTTTTACTTGGAGTTACCTTTCGTTTTGCTG
This sequence comes from uncultured Pelagibacteraceae bacterium, assembly GCA_902523895.1. Lineage (GTDB taxonomy): Bacteria > Pseudomonadota > Alphaproteobacteria > Pelagibacterales > Pelagibacteraceae > Pelagibacter. The sequence continues at coordinate 2,870 of CABZAZ010000012.1, forward strand.
GCAGTGCTTTGGTTTGGTACGATGAAGTTGCTGCTGTCCAACTTGCATGGATAACATATTATGGTTCTGCCTATGCCGCATTAAAAGGTTCTCACATAAGTGTACCAAGTATTTTTAAAGCTTTTCCGCTACCATTAAGAAAAATTTTTTTTGTTGTATCAAAGCTAGTTGTTTATGGTTTTTTAATATTATTAGCATATTACGGTTATTTAGTTTTAACGTTAATAACAGGCGAAACGCTGGTGACATTAGAATGGGTTCCTCAACCATTTGTTCAATCAGTAATTCCAATTGCATCATGTCTTTTTATTCTATCTGAGACTTTAAGAATTCCAGAAGATTATAAAAATTTAGTTTTACAAAATACGGGCGACGAGCAAACAGGAGATATTTAATGGTAATTCTAACAATGTTTATGGTCTTGTTACTTTTGTTGTCTATAAATGTACCTATTGCGATTGGCCTTGCAGTAACAACTATTATTGCAATGGTTATGAAAACTGGCACAAGTTTTCTAATTGATACTGCGATCGTAATGTTTGATGGATCAATGAAGTTTCCATTGATTGCAATTCCACTATTTATTTTAGCCGGTTCAATTATGAATAGTGCTGGTATTTCTAGAAGACTTATAGCTTTTGCCTCTGCTCTAGTTGGATTTATAAAAGGTGGGTTGAGTATGATTAATATTGCAACCTCAATGTTTTTTGCTGAAATTTCTGGATCAGCAGTTGCTGATGTTGCTGCACTAGGTTCTATTTTAATTCCTGCAATGAAAAAGAAAGGATACCCAGGTGCATTTGCTGCTGCAGTGACTTCATCTTCAGCATCTTTAGCAATTATTATTCCACCATCAATACCAATGATTGTTTATGCAGTTATGTCTCAAAGTTCAGTTGTACAATTATTTGTCGCTGGAATTATTCCTGGAGTAATAGGTGGATTTTTTCTTATGTTGGCAGCTTATGTTACAGCAAGAAAGAAAAATTTTCCTGTTGAGGAGACATTCAATATACCAAACGTTAAAAAAACAGCAAAAGATGCAGCTTTAGCCTTTTTACTACCAGTAATTATTTTAGGAGGGATTTTTGGAGGCGTTGTAACAGCCACAGAGGGAGCTGGTTTAGCAGTTGTAGCATCTTTAGTCATTGGTTTTATCTATAAAGAAATAGACTTTAAAAGACTATATGAGTCGGCTTGCGAGGGAGCGATACAAACTGCTTCAGTAATGTTATTAGTTGCAGCATCTGTTTTATTAGGAGAGTTTTTAACCATCGAACAAATTCCTCAAAAGGTTGCTGAGTCAATTATTGAATTTACTAATAATAAATATGCAGTTTTAGGAATTTTAAATATATTTTTATTAATTATAGGTTTCTTTTTACACTCAGTTGCAGCAATAATTTTAACTGTACCGATAGTAATGCCATTAGTTAATGCAGTTGGTATTGATCCTGTTCATTTTGGAATTATTGTAACTTTAAACCTAGCTATAGGACAGCAAACACCTCCAGTAGCAAGTGTATTAGTAACAGCCTGTTCAGTTGCAAAAGCAGATATCTGGGATGTAACAAGATCAAACATATCATTTATATGTGTATTATTAGTTTTATTACTTTTAGTAACGTATGTACCAGCAATACCAATGACATTAGTAGAGTATTTTTATAGGAGTTAGATGAGCAGTTTAGTCAAGTTAAATAAAATAAATAGTCATTTATCTGAAGTGGTTATTAATAGACCAGAAAAATTAAATGCAATGACTAAACCAATGTGGATAGAACTTGGTAAAATTTTTAAAAAAATTTCAAAAGAAAAAAATCTTAGATGTGTCATCATAAGAGGAGAAGGTGGAAAATCGTTTTCACCTGGAAATGATATTGGAGAATTTAAAAAAGAGAGATCTTCATCAAAATTAGCAAAATCTTACGGAAAGTTTTTACATGGAACCTTAGGAGCAATATTTAATTGTCCAGTACCTACAATAGCTATGATTGAGGGAATTTGTGTGGGTGGTGGTTTAGAAATAGCTGCTTGTTGTGACATTAGGATCTGTGGGAAAAGTTCGAGGTTTGGTATTCCGATTAAAAGACTTGGTTTAACAATGGCTGCGAAAGAGTTGGAAGTCCTTTTGAAAGCAACTACTTATTCAACTGCTATGGAAATTTTGTTTGAGGGAAGAGTATTCGACTCTCAGGAGGCTTTAGAAAAAAGATTGGTTAACAGAGTAGTTAACGATGAAGACGTTAAGAAAGAAGCATATAAATCAGCTGAACTTATATGCGAAGGTGCTCCTAAAGTTGCAAGATGGCACAAAGAGTTTGCAAGAAATATTTTAAAGAAAGGTAAAGTAACAGAAAAAATAAATAATCTTGGTTACAAATGTTATGATACCGAGGATTTTAAAATTGGATATCAATCCTTCCTAAATAAAAAAAAGCCAAAATTTAAAAATAAATAAATATTAGATGGCGTCATTAAAAGGTATTAGAGTATTAGAGATGGCTCAAATAATGGCTGGTCCTACTTGTGGATTACTATTGGCAGATCTAGGGGCTGAAGTTATTAAAATAGAAAAAACTCCAGGAGGTGATGATACTAGAAATTTCCTTCCTCCTGATGTCAATGGAGTATCAGCAGCTTACTTAATGATGAATAGAAATAAAAAAGGTATTGCTTTAAATTTAAAAGATAAAGAGGGAATTGAGATTTTTAAGACAATGATAAAAAATTCTGATGTAGTTTTAGAAAATTTTAGAAAAGGGACATTAGAAAAACTAGGTATAGGTTATGATACAATTTCAAAGATTAATCCTAAAATTATTTTATGTGAAATTTCTGGATATGGTAGAACAGGTCCCTATGCAAACAAAGGAGGATTTGATTTAGTAGCACAAGGCATGAGTGGTTTAATGAGTATTACTGGTGAAGATAAGAATAAACCACCAATGAAAGTAGGAGCACCACTTACAGATATTACTGCAGGATTACTTGCTGCAAGTGGTATTTTAGCTGCTTTAATTCATAGAGATAAAACTGGTGAAGGTCAAAAAGTTGATACGTCTTTATATGAAGCGGGAATAGTTCATACTTACTGGCAATCAGCAATTGCTGGTGCAACTGGTGTATCTCCAGGTCCTCTTGGATCAGCTCATCCTTTAACTGCACCTTATCAGGCTTTTAAAACAAAAGATAAATGGATTACTATTGGTGCATCAAATCAGAATACATGGCTTATGTTATTAAAGGCAATCAATCGTCAAGATCTTAATGATGATGAAAAATTTTCAACCAATTCAAGTAGAAAAGAAAATTTAAATGAACTTGTAGAAATACTTAATAATGAACTTATCAAAAAAACTTCTCAAGAATGGTTAAAAATATTTGATAAAAATGGTTTACCATGTGGTCCTATAAATTCGATAACCGACATGTTTAAAGACCCTCAAACTATTGAAAGAGAAATGATTATAGAGGTAGATAATAAAAAAGCTGGTCGAAGCAAAGCTGTTGGAATGCCAATCAAATTTTCAAAAAGCAAAACCGAAAAATCCAAAGGTGCACCAGATTTAGGTGAACATACAAGAGAAATAATGCAAAATTTTGGTTATAAAGATGAAGAGATAGATGATTTTTATAATAAAAAAATAATTCTTTAATTTACAGTTTCAAAAATTTTAAATAGTAATTCAGAAACGTGTTTCCCTTTTTTTTCTGATAAATCAGATATTTGGTGTCTACAGCTTGTACCATTTGCAACTATAAAATCATCCTTGTCACTACTATTAATCGCAGGTATCAAAGATAGATTAGCCATTTTTTTTGAAGTTTCATAAGTTTTACTATCATAGCCAAAAGAGCCTGCCATCCCGCAACAGCTAGAGTCTATCATCTTATTATTTACATTAAGTTCAGATAAAAGATCTTTTAGTCCTTTCATTCTATCTTGAGACTTTTGATGACAATGTCCATGAATCAAAACATTTTGACTAAAACTATTTGATTTAACATTTTTATCTTTTTTAATTTGTTCTAAAATAAACTCTTCTAATAAATAAAATCTGTTTTTTATTTTATTTCTATTCTTTATACCTTTAAGTGATTGATACTCATCACTAAATGTAAGCAAACAAGACGGTTCAATACCTACAATAGGTAATTCAAAGTAGTTATTTTTTATAATGTAGTCATTAAATCTATTTAATTCTTCTGCAGCCTTATCTAGTTGACCATACGATATATAAGTTCTTCCACAACAGAGTGGTCTATTAAGTTTATCACTACCAAAACTTGGGATTACTGCTTGATAACCAAATTTATTTAATACTTTAATTGTATAGACCAAATTTTCATTTTCAAAATTGATGTTAAATGTATCTGCAAATAAAATTACTTTATTTTCTGAAATTTCTTGATTGTTATATATGTCTTTTAAAGCCTTCTGATTTTGGACTTCAGGCAGGCTTCTTTCAGTTGCAAAACCAAATTTTTTAATAATGTTTGAAATAACTGGAAAATTTTTAATCTTATTAAGTATTGGATTTATGATTTTATATAGCCAAATTAGCCTAGGCATATCAGAGATAATTTTATCTTTAATTCTCATACTAAATTTTTTGTAATAGTGTGAGAGAAATTCACTTTTCATCTTTGCCATATCTACAGACATTGGACATTCTCTTTGACAAGCTTTACAGCTTACACAAAGTTCCATTGTTTCATACATTTCTTTAGATGCAAAAGACCCCTCTGGTAGTTGATTAGAGAGTGCGAGCCTTAATGTATTTGCTCTTCCTCTAACTAAATCTTTCTCTTCTTTCGTTACCCTATATGAAGGACACATCACTCCCGAATCTAATTTTCTGCATGCGCCGTTGTTATTGCACATTTCAATTGCATCTGAAAATTGACCCCAATTAGACCAATCATAATGAGTACTTATATTCTCTGTTTGATAATCCGATTTATATCTCATCAACGATCTATCATTTGATTTAAAAGGTCTTACAATTTTACCTGGATTTAATAAATTTTTATTATCGAAAGTATCTTTAATTTCTTCGAATGCATTTGTGATATTTTTTCCAAACATCATTTCGTGGAATTCTGATCTAACTATTCCATCTCCGTGTTCACCAGAATGAGAACCTTTATAATTCTTAACCATTTCAAAAGCTTCCTCAGATATAGATCTCATGTTTTTAATATCTTGGTCAGATTTCATATTCAAAACTGGTCTTACGTGAAGGGTTCCAACAGATGCATGTGCATAAAACATTCCACTTGTATTATATTTTTTAAATATTTCATTTAATCTTGCTGTGTATTCTGCCAAGTGATCTAAAGAAACTGCACAATCCTCTATAAATGCAACTGGCTTTTTATCTCCCTTCATCGACATCAAGATATTTAATCCAGCTTTTCTAATCTCAAAAACTTCTTTTTGTTCCGATAAGTCTGTAAAAAAAGAAAATTGATTTTTCTTATTTTGATTAAGAACTAAATATTCAAGGTCTTTTATTTTTTTCTCATAAACATTTTGGTCTGTATCTATAAATTCAACCATCAAAACAGCTTCTGGATTACCTTTTATATATTTCTTTATACCACCTGCATACATTGGTATCTCTTTCGCTAGATTTAATAAATTCTGATCCATTAATTCAACGCAAGTTGGTTTTAATTTTACAATTTCTTTTGTTAATTCCATGGCTTGATGAAAGTTATCAAAGTAACAAACACCTAAAATTTTATTTTTAGGAATTTCAGATAATTTTATTTTTATCTTATTAAAAAGTGACAATGTTCCCTCAGAACCGACTAATAAATTTGATGTGTTAAATCCATTAGGATCAATCAAATCGATATTATAACCACCGACTCTTCTTTGAGTGGTTGGCCAATTTTCATCAATATCCTTATTAACTTTTTGTCTTAAATGTAAAAATTTATCAATTATTTTATAAAATCGATCTTGGTTATTAGTCGTTGCTAGATAATTTTTATTAATTTGATTGAAAGTATGCAAAGAACCATCATCTAAAATTGCTTCAATAGCTAGTACGTTGTGAACCATATTTCCGTAATACAAAGATCTTGATCCACATGAATTATTTGCCGACATCCCTCCAATAGTTGCCCTACTACTTGTAGATACGTCTACAGGAAACCATAAACCATGTGGCCTTAAAAATGAATTTAAGTGATCTAATACAACACCAGGCTGAACCCATACATATTTTTCGTCTACATTGAGCTCTAATATTTTATTTTGGTGTTTTGAGTAATCAAGAACTACACTTTCACCAACAGTTTGACCACATTGAGAACTTCCGCCACCTCTAGCTAGAAGAGGAATAGAATTTTTTTGAGAGTATTCCATTAAATTTAAAACATCATTTGTATCCTTTGGAAGAACTACACCAAGAGGCTTGATTTGATAAACTGATGCATCTGTACTGTATCGCCCGCGAGAGAACTCATCAAATAAAGTTTTCCCATTAACTTTATTACTGATCTCTTTTCCTATTTTTTGTATTTGATCTGAACTAAACCGCATAAAACTTAATTAAAGGTTTATTTATTTTTGTAAACTAGTTTACCGAACTTTTTTAACGCGGTTTCTGAAATTTCTAATCCTAAACCTGGATTTTCATTTAGATGTATCCAGCCATTACTCATTTTATGGTGATTTTCAAATAATTCAGCTTGTAGAGGATCTCTTTCATCATCAAATGACTCGACTATTCTTCCTGATGGTGACGACGCAACTAAAGGAGCATGAATATAACAATCATGATGTGGTGCTATATCTAAATGATTTAACTCGCATAAAGCAACTAATTTTTTACCATTAGTAAAGCCACCAAACATAGTGCAATCAAATTGTAAAATTTGAATTGCATTTTCTTCCACCATGGACCTACATCCATAAATCGTAATTTCACTTTCTCCACCTGATAAAGGAATTTTTGTTTGTTGTGATAAAAGTTTTAAATTTCTTCTATCATCTTCCCATCTCACAGGCTCTTCTATCCAAGTTGGATTAAATCTCTCAAATTCTTTTACTCCCTCAATAGCCGTTTTTAGATCCCATGCTCTATTAACATCAATCATAAGATCTTTATCGTCACCAATTTCTTGTCGAATTATTTCTAATCTTTTGGCATCTTCTTTTATACTTAATCCTCCCACTTTAACTTTAAAGCTTTGATGCCCAATTTTTATTAATTTTTGTAACTCGTTTCTAAGTTCTTTTTCATTTTTACCGTCTCTATAATATGCACAAGTTACATATACAGGGATTTTATTTCTGTAACCTCCAAACAACTTATATAGTGGAATTTTAGAGGCTTTACCTATTAAATCCCAACATGCAATATCTAAAGCAGCAGAAATTCTAATCAAAGCTTCTCTGCTCCAACCTTTTTCATTGCTTTGGCGTGTATCTGTTAATTTAAAAATTTTTTCATACAATTTCTCTGGACAAAAAGGATCTTCACCAACTATTAAATCTTGTAAACCATTAGAGAAAGGTTTGATAATTGGTTTGATATCTGT
>CABZAZ010000013.1 GCA_902523895.1 uncultured Pelagibacteraceae bacterium
AAAATAATATGTTAAAATCTTATGATTTATATCTCAATAGTAGGTATGATGTTACTTTAAATCAAAAAACAATAGAACGAGTTAAAAATTTCTTTCAATGAACTTAAATCGAAGCTTCAAAGATTTTAAGTTTCGACATAGAAGCAATAAAAATCAAATCATATATACTTCAAAAAAAATTAAAGAAGATGAGGAGATCTTAAATTTAATAGATAATTTTTTAAGTGAAAAAAATAGCTTTATATTTGAGTCAGTAGAGAAAGGTAAGATCAAAGGAAGATATACTATATTTGGTAAAAATCCTGATAAGATATGGGAATTCAGAAATAAAGATTCTTATTTAATCCAAAATGATAAGAAAATTAAACTTAAAGATAAACCTGAAAACTTGATTGAGAAAATAATTGAGGAATTTAAATTTGAAACTCCTAAAAGTTTACCAAAACTTTGTTCTTTAATTTCAGGATATTTCTCTTATGATTCTATAAGATATATAGAGAAAATTCCTAATAATTGTGAGGATGATCTGAATATACCCGATGTAAGACTTCTGCGACCAAGAATACTTATAATTCACGATAACTTAAAAAAAGAGATATTCTTTATTATAAATATCTACAAAGACGAAAAAATTAGAGATTATAAAAAAAAATATGACGAGATAAGATCGGATCTTTTTAGATTGCTAATTCAGTCATCAATTAAAAATATAGATAATAGAACTCAATTAAAATTAAATAATATTAAAGTTAAATCAAATACTTCCAAAAATAAATTTTTACAGATGGTCAATAAAGCAAAAAAATATATAAAATTGGGAGATATATTTCAGGTAGTTTTAAGTCAAAGATTTGAAGCTAAGTTAACAAAAAAACCAATTGATATTTATAAGAAACTTAGAGTGACTAACCCATCACCTTTTATGTTTTTTTTTAACTTCAGCGACTTTCAAATTATTGGTGCAAGCCCAGAAATATTAGTGAGATTAAGGGATAATAAAATTACTGTAAGACCAATCGCAGGAACAAGACCAAGAGGCAAAACATTGAGAGAGGATCGTTTTTATGAAAAAGATCTTCTTAATGATAAAAAAGAACTTTCAGAACACTTAATGCTATTAGATTTAGGAAGGAATGATGCTGGTAAAGTTTCAAAAATTGATACGGTAAAAGTAACTGAAAGCTTTATTATTGAGAGATATTCTCATGTAATGCATATAGTATCAAATGTCATTGGTGAATATAATAAGAAATTTTCAAAGTTTAAATCACTTCTAGCTGGTTTCCCTGCAGGAACTGTTTCTGGTGCTCCAAAAATCAGAGCTATGGAAATAATTGATGAATTAGAAACAACTAAGAGAAAAGTTTATGCTGGTGGTATTGGATATTTTTCAGCCAACGGAGAATTTGATACATGTATAGCTTTAAGAACAGCGGTCGCTAAAAATAATAAATTTTATGTTCAAGCTGGCGCTGGAATTGTTGCTGATAGTAAACCTTTAAAAGAGTACGAGGAAACTGTTAATAAAGCAAAAGCTTTAATAAATGCTTTAAAATGAAAAAAATAATTCTTATAGATAATTACGATAGTTTCACTTTTAATCTTTATCATTACCTTTCTTCATTAAAAGTTAAGGTAGATGTAATAAGAAATGATCAGATTACATCTAATGAGATATTAAAAAGAAAATATAATAAAATTGTAATCTCACCAGGCCCAGGTAATCCTGATCAATCAGGTAATTGTTTAAAAATAGTAAAATCTTTATATAAAAAAATTCCAATTCTTGGTGTTTGTCTTGGTCATCAAATTATCGGACAGGTATTTGGCTCTAAAATTGTTCAGGCTAAAAAACTAATGCATGGTAAAACAAGCAAAATTATCTCAAAAAAGTTGGGAATTTTAAAAAATCTTCCAAAATCATTTGAGGCAACACGTTATCACAGCTTAATTATTGATAAAAAAACACTATCAAAACATCTTGAAATCACTGCTGAGAGCAAAGATGGTTTAGTGATGGGTGTTCAGCATAAAAAATATAATGTTCATGGAGTGCAATTTCACCCTGAAAGTATTAAAACTAAACTAGGTATTAAAATTTTAAAAAATTTTATTAGACTTTAAAATTAATGAAACAATTCATAGATAAAATTAAAAATAAAGATGATCTCTCCTTTGAGGAAAGTAAGGCAGCTTTCGAATTATTAATGGAAGGTAAGGCAAATGAACAGGAAATATTTGATTTTTTAACACTTTTATCTGCTAAGGGTGAGGCCTCAGGTGAAATAGCGGGTGGAGTTTACGTGCTTAGAAATAAGTCTAAAAGAGTAAATGTAGAAAATTGTGTTGATACATGTGGCACTGGTGGAGATGGAATGAATACACTTAACATATCTACAGCATCTGCACTATTACTTGCAAGTATGAATGTTAAAGTAGCTAAACATGGAAATAAAGCTGTATCATCTAAGTGTGGATCGGGCGATGTTTTAGAGGCTTTGAATATAAAAATAAATCTGGAACCAAAAGAAATCGAAGATCAAATAAATAAAAATAATTTTGGTTTCATGTTTGCTCCTAATTATCATAGTGCTATGAGGTTTGTTGGTCCAACTAGAAAAAAAATTGGAAAAAGAACAATATTTAATATGATTGGACCGTTAAGCAGCCCTGCTTTAGTAAAAAGGCAGGTGGTTGGTGTATTTGATAAAAAACTTTTAAGAATATTTGCTAATGCTTTAAATGACTTAAATATTAAATTTGCATGGATTGTAAATAGCGAGGATGGCTTAGATGAAATTTCACCTTATGCTAAAACAAACGTTATTCAATTAAAAGATAATAAGATTTCCGAAATTGTTATTGATCCAAAAGAATTAAAGATTAATGCAGATAAATTTGAAAATCTTGTTGGAGATGACGCAAAATTTAATGCAGAAAAAATGATTAACATATTTAAAGGTGAGGATAATGATTTTTCTAAAGCAGTATGCCTAAATGCTGCAGCTGGATTAATTGTCAATGAAACCCATGAAGAGTTTAATGAAGCCTATAAAAATACAAGAGAGCATATTTTATCTAATAAAGTTATTAAATATTTAGAGACAATTCAAAATGCCTGAAAATGTTCTCGAAAAAATAATTAAAAAGAAAATAGAAAAAATAGAAGATTCTAAAAAAAGTATTTCAATAGACTCGTTAAATGAATTAATTGAGAAAAATAAAACTTTTATTAATTTTAAAAAAAATATTGAAAAAAATATTAAGGAAAATAAATTTTCTATTATTGCAGAGATCAAAAAAGCAAGTCCTTCTGCAGGTGTAATCATAGATGATTATGACCCTGTAAAAATAGCTAGTATATACAATGATAATAAAGCTACTTGTTTATCAGTTTTAACTGAGGAAGATTTTTTTTTAGGAGATTTAACACATATAAGTCGAATTAAACAAAATATTAATTTACCAATTCTTTGTAAGGACTTTTTTTTAGATAAATTTCAAATTCCATTAGCAAAAAGTCATGGAGCAGATGCAATATTAATTATATTAGCTGGTGTAAGTGAAAGCCTTGCGAATGAGTTATATGAAGAAGCACTTAAATTAAATATGTCTGTGATAGTTGAGGTGCATACGGTTGAGGAAGCAAAACAAGCTTTAAAATTTAAAGAAGCATTAATTGGAATCAATAATAGGAACTTAAAAACTCTTAAAACTGATATAAATACAACTTTTGATATTCATGATATTTTGGTTAATCATAAAGGTCCTTTAATTTCTGAGAGTGGAATAAAATCAAAAGAAGAACTATTAGAACTCTCAAATAAAACCTCTATTAAAACTTTTCTAATTGGTGAATCACTTTTAAAGAATTTAGAGAATAATTCTATTTTTTCCGTTCTTTAGTCAAATAGTTCCCTATTTTATTGACTTTTTTACTATTGTGAATTGAAGAGAACTTTTGTAGAACAGAATTTGTACGATATTTGTTCTTATGCTTACAAAAAAACAAAAAAACCTGCTTTTATTTATCAACAAGAAGTTGAGAAGCTCTGGTGTTTCTCCATCTTATGAGGAAATGAAAGCTTCTTTAAACCTTAAATCTAAGTCAGGAATTCATAGACTTATAAGTGCTTTAGAGGAAAGAGGTTTTATTAAAAGACTTGCTCATAAAGCTAGAGCTTTAGAAGTAATTAAATTGCCAGAAACGGCTTCTGCAAATGATATTTATAATAGTTTTTCACCAAGCGTGATCAAAGGTGGTTTAGATGAGGAAAATTTATCTTCAGATGATGCAGAAGTGCCAGTTTTAGGAAAAATTGCTGCGGGGACACCTGTTGAAGCTATTCAAAATGAGGTTTCAAGAATACCTTTACCAAGCAATTTAGAGAAAAATGGAGATTATTTTGGTTTGAAAGTTCAAGGGGACTCGATGATTGAAGCTGGAATTCACGAAGGCGATACAGTTATCATTAAAAGAACAGATACAGCTGATAATGGAAAAATTGTCGTTGCTCTAATTGATGAGCATGAAGCAATGTTAAAAAGAATTAGAAAAAAAGGTAAAGTTGTTGCGCTTGAAAGTGCCAATAAGAATTATGAAACTAAAATCTTTGGCCCTGATAGAGTAAAAGTTCAGGGTGTATTAGTATCTTTATATAGAAACTTCTAAAAAAATAGTCTAAACCATTTTAATGAAAAAAGTAGCAACTAGATTTGCTCCCTCACCTACTGGTGCATTGCATATTGGTGGGGTTAGAACAGCTTTATTTAATTGGTTATACTCCAAAAATCACAATGGCAAATTTTATTTAAGGGTAGAGGATACAGATAAAGAAAGATCTAAAGATGAATATAAAGATCAAATAATACAATCTCTTAAATGGATTGGAATTAACTATGATGGAGAGGAATATATTCAATCAGAAAAAGTAGACGATCACATAAAAGTTGCAAATGAGCTTCTTAAAAATGGTCATGCATATAAATGTTATTGTTCAAGTGAAGAAATAGAAGAACAAAAAAAAAGAGCAAGACAAAAAAAGACTCCCTATATTTACGATAGAAAATGGAGAGATAAAAATGAAAATGATGCTCCTAAAGATGTAAAACCTGTCATAAGATTTAAAAGTAAGATTGATGGAACCTCAGTATTGAAAGATTTAGTTCAAGGTGATGTAGAAATAGAAAATAATACTATTGAAGATTTTATTATCTTAAGAAATGACGGAACTCCAACATATAATTTATCAGCATCTGTAGACGATCACCAAATGAATATGACACATATTATTAGAGGTGATGATCATAAAATAAACACATTCAAACAAATACAAATTTATCAAGCTATGAAATGGGTATTACCTTCATTTGCCCACATACCATTGATACATACAATAGAAGGAAAGAAACTATCAAAGCGAGATCAGGCTTCTACATTAGATGATTATTCCAAAATAGGTATCATGCCAGATGCTCTTCGAAATTACCTTTTAAGACTAGGTTGGTCTTATAAAGATAAGGAAATATTTACTTTAGAGGAAAGTATAAAATTTTTTAATTTAGAAGGTATCGGTAAATCTCCCTCTAAACTTGATATGAGTAGAATTTTATCAATGAATGAACATTATATTAAGAATATTAATGAAAATGATTTATTTAATCAATTTACTGAATATTGCAAATTATATAAAAGTGAAATTCAATCAGACAAAAAAGATAAGATTAAAAAATCTCTTACTTTCTTGAAAAATAAAGCAAAAACTTTGGAGGATATATTTAATAATGGTCAATATATCATAAAGGATGAGGTCGATTTTAATAAGGATGATCTTAAATTAATTGACGATAAAGCAAGAAAAGTAATTTCTGATTTTAAGAATAAATTTGAAAAAATAGACTTGCCTTCAAGAGAAATTTTAGAACCAATAGTAAACGAACTTATAAAATCGCATGAAACAAACTTTAAAGGTGTTGGACAGCCACTAAGGATTGCACTAACTGGTTCAAAGTTTGGGCCTGGTATATATGATATTATTTTATCATTAGGAAAGGAAGAAGTTCAAAAACGATTAAGCGTTCAGATAACTTGAAACTACTGCTGAAGCTTCTGAAGATGAAGAAGTTTTAGATTTGATCTCATTTAAAGTATTGTTCACATCAAAGATTTGTTTTTTCATAAACTCAGGGTTTTTTAAAAAATATACTACAGACCTAAAAATTTCTTTTGAATTACATTCTTTTTGAATTAATTCTGGAATTATTTCCTTTTGGTTAATTATATTAATTATATTTGCATATTTTGTTTTTACTAAAAATTTTACAATTAAAAAATTAATAAAATTCATTTTATAAATTATAATAGATGGAACTTTTGCATTACAAATTTCAAGAGAAACGGTTCCTGATTTTGCTACAGCAAATATAGAATTTGACAATATTTTTGATTTTATATTCTCGTCAGATATAACTTCAACATTATTGTAGTTTGTTTTTTTAATCTCATCTTTTATTAAATCTTTATTTTGATCAGTCGCATGAAAAACAAAATTGTATTCATTGAATTTTTCATTCATTAATTTTATAAAGTTTACTAAAATTGGTAAAAGAATATTGGTTTCAGATGTCCGGCTTCCAGCAAATAAAGAAATAATCTTTTTATTGCCATCAATTATATTTGATAAATTTGTTTTAATATTTTCTTTATTTTCGAGTAATGGATGACCAACGAAAGTGTTCTTAATATTTTCTTTATCAAAGTATTTCTTTTCAAAATTGAATAATAATAAAACATGGTCTAAAAACTTTTTAAAATTCTTAACCCTACCTTCTCGCCATACCCA
>CABZAZ010000014.1 GCA_902523895.1 uncultured Pelagibacteraceae bacterium
GTTATATAACTTTTTTAAAGCACCTGAGATTGTTATCATTAAAATTGAAATATATAAAAATACATGATTTAATTTTGCAATTATTTTCTGTCCAGGAAAAATACTATTATTTAATTTTGGAGTTGGATTAAATGCTTTGTAAATTAACCTTAATACAGTTAAATAAAAAATACTTATACCGACTGCAACATGAATATTTTCTACAGTTAATCTTTTTTCACCGAAATCCATGTCTACTAGATACATACCTAAAGGAATTTGAATTATTAATACTGTGGCACTTAACCAATGAAATATTCTGGAAATAGCTCCATATTCTGTTAGAGTATTTTTTAATTTCATATGTTGATTAACTATATCATAAATGTATTCAAATATTTTTTCTGTATTTTAATTTTCGTAATATTGTCGCTTCCAGCTAATTCTGAAATGTCGGTTGAGGAAATAATAAAAGGAAGAAAGGCCCTGTTTAGTAAGAATTATAGTACTGCAAAAAGAGTACAAGCTTTCGCTAGCAAAGGAGAATTTGATAAGGCGAAATCTTTAATGATTGAAATGAGTGAAAATTACAAAACTTTAATTGAATATTTTCCAGATAATACAAAAGAGGGTTTTAAAACTGAGGCTCTACCTTTAATCTGGGAAAATAATAAAGAGTTTAATGATTTAATGAAAAAAGCATCAGACGATTTGATTAAATTATCTTCATTATTTGAAGATGCTGATGATGTAAGAGCTACTTTAACTCAAATGATGTGGAGTAATTGCAAAGCTTGTCATAGTAAATTTAGAGCACCACATTAAATTTTTAGATTAAACGAAGGGGTTCGCTCTTTCGTTCTCCAACCAAAAGAGCTCCCCTTAGTCGCCTTTTTGGCATTTAAGTCCTAATGGACTTTTATTTTTTTCGTTTATGTTTTTATGAAATATAAAGCTACCCAGCTAAGTGTCAGGTGGCATTTGATTCATTAAAACTACCTCCTTGTATAAAAAAGATAAATTTTAGATAGGTTGTATTCAAGGAATATATTTAACAAAAATCAAAATTAATTTCTTGAATACAACCTGACTCTTTTGTAGTCTCCCAGCATCAAAAAAATCTTCCCCTACAAATAGAAATTTGATTTGCATTCAAGCAAATTGTAGTTAAGATTAATTATGAACTACTTAAGCGGACTTATAAATCTTGTAACCAGTTTAGTTATTTCAACTATAATAATTTATGCAATAAATTTTATAGCGGGATTTGCTGGAGCTGATTATTCATTCACGAATGGTGAGGTATTTGTGATGTGGATTTTAATGGCAATTTTAGTGAATAATTGTTTTAGAAAATAGAAATTTAATTTCTAAACATTATTTCTCTTTTTTTTTAATAATATTAAAGTATTATATTTTGAGGGGTGTCTTTTTAGACTGAGATTAAACCCTATGAACCTGTCCGGTAATTCAGAAAGGGAAATAAATGAGTAATTCTTTTTTTTTAGATCAATCCACTTCATTAGTTTTAATAATTGCGATTAGTTTGTTATTTGCTTTTTTGGGTATTAATCACACTAAAAAATTCAAAGGTTTAAATAATTATTTAACTGCTAATAGGAATATTGGTGTCTTTTCATTAACCACCAGTTTAACAGCATCAGCATTAGGAGCATGGATTTTATTTGGTCCTGCATCTGCTGCGACCTGGGGAGGAATAGGTGCGGTTATTGGTTATTCTTTAGGAACAGCTTTTCCACTATTTTTTTTAATTTACTTAGGAAAAAAAATTAGAAATGAATTCCCCAAAGGAGCTTCTTTAATAGAATTTATGAGAAGAAAATTTGGCAAAAGTTTATTTAAGCTAATTTTATTAATGACCATATTTTATATGTTCATTTTTTTGTGCGCTGAGGTGACCGCTATTTCAGTTTTGATCAATTATATATCTGGCACTGAATTTTGGATTACAGCTTTAGTAGTTCTTTCATCTACTCTAATTTATACATTATATGGTGGATTAAAGGCTTCAATTTTTACTGATAATATTCAAATGATTGTCATAGGAGTTTTGTTAATAATCTCGTTTATATATATTACTTCATTTACAGGTTCTAAATTTTCTTTTGATTTTGTGATTAAAAAAAATCCTCAACTCCTGAGTAGTAATTACATTCCAAATTATACTGCAGGCTTAACTTTTTTTATAGCAGTAGCTGCAACTAATTTGTTCCATCAAGGTAATTGGCAACGTGTGTATGCAGCTAAAAATTATCAAACTTTAAAAAAAAGCTTAATGATTTCTTTTTTAATAATAATTCCTATTGTTTTTTTTATGGGCTTTACAGGAATGGTATCTTTCTCAATTGACCCTAATATTAGACCAGATCTGGGATTTTTTTCATTGTTACTTAAAGAGCAAACAATTTTTTTATCTTTATTTGTAATTATACTGGGGATGGCATTAACGATTTCAACTGTGGACACATTAATTAATGCAATCTCGAGTTTGGTAATTTTAGATGGAAAAGCAGCATTTAATTTGAGTAAAAAAACTAATTATTTAAACTTTTCTAAATATATAATTTTATTTTTATCATTTATCTCTTTTATTATTGCATCAAAAGGATTTGATATTTTGTATCTTTTTTTATTAGCAGACTTATTTTGTTGTGCTTTTGTCTTAACTGTTTTTCTCAGTTTTTATGATAAATCAATTAATGAAAATTTAGCTTATATTTCTATTTTGATTGGATTGATAGGTGGATTTTTACTGTTCCCTTCACCCGATTTCTCTAAAAGTTTATTAGTAGGAATTTTCATACCAAAAGATTTATTTCCATCTTTAGTATCACAATCATTGCTTTTTTTATCTTTTATTGTAGCGACTTTTCTGCCTTTGCTTATTATTAAAGCTAAAAAGCTTCATATAAGTTGATTGTATTAAAGTAATTAATAGCTATATAAATGCTTCCATGCGGGATAATCAGATTTTAATAAACAATCTATCTAAAGTTTATGACAATGGTTTTAATGCCTTAAAAAACATAAATTTAAAAATTAAAAAAGGGGAAATTTTTGCAATGCTTGGTCCTAATGGAGCAGGCAAAACTACTTTAATAAGTATTATTTGTGGGATCGTAAATCCAACCTCAGGAAATGTTACTGTAGATGATTATGATATAATAAAAGATTACAGAGAAACTCGATCAAGAATAGGTTTAGTTCCTCAGGAATTAACTTTAGAGCAATTTGAGACAGTTTTTAACAATGTCTCTTACTCAAGAGGTCTATATGGGAAAAAAGCAGATCCAAATCATATCGAGAAAGTCTTAAAGCAACTAAGTTTATGGGATAAAAAAGATCTTAAACTTCGGCAGTTATCTGGTGGGATGAAAAGAAGAGTTTTAATAGCAAAAGCCCTATCACATGAACCAACAATTTTATTTTTAGATGAGCCTACAGCTGGTGTTGATGTAGAGCTTAGAAAAGAAATGTGGCAGGTTGTTGAAAATTTGAGAAAAACTGGTGTTACAATTATTTTAACTACTCATTATATCGAAGAAGCAGAGGCCATAGCTGATCGAGTTGGAGTTATAAACCAGGGAGAGATAGTAGTTGTTGATGAAACTAAGGAATTGTTAAAAAAAATGGGACACAAAAAACTTACAATAGATTTACAAGAAAAAATAAGTCAAATACCAGCAACATTACAAAAATACAACTTATCTTTTACTCCAGACTTGATGAGCTTGAATTATACTTATAATGTTCAGGCGAAAAGAACAGGAATTACAAATTTACTGCAAGATTTAAAAGATGCAGGGCTAAAATTGAAAGATTTGAAAACTGAACAAAGTACTTTAGAAAAAATTTTTGTAAATTTAGTTAAGGAGAAAAATGAAAATTAATCTTTATGCTTTTAGAGCAATTTATCTTCATGAAATGGATCGTTTTAGAAGAACTTTAACTCAATCTGTATTGTCTCCAGTATTAACAACTTCGCTATATTTCATTGTTTTTGGTTCAGTAATTGGAGGGTATGTGGAAAAAATTGATGGAATAAGCTACGGATCATACATCGTGCCCGGTCTATTGATGCTAACATTATTAACTCAATCAATCAGCAATACTTCATTTGGAATTTTCTTTCCCAAATTTAATGGAACAATTTATGAGATTTTAGCTGCTCCAATTTCAACATTAGAGGTCGTACTTGCTTTTGTAGGAGCTGGTGCAACAAAAACACTAATAGTAAGTATAATTATATTTATCACGTCATTATTTTTCGTTGATGTCCAAGTCAAATATCCATTGCTGATGATATTTTTATTAATTTTGGTAGCATTTACTTTTGCTTTATTTGGTTTTTTAATAGGTTTAATAAGCTCAGATTTTGAGCAAATGTCTATAATTCCAACTTTGTTTGTGACACCGATGGTATTTTTAGGTGGGAGTTTGTATTCATTAGATATGCTGCCGTCATTTTGGCAAACTGTGACTTATTTTAATCCAGTTGTTTACTTAATAAATGGTTTAAGATTTTCTTTTTATGGAGTTTCTGATTTCAATATATGGATAAGTATTGGAACAATGTTTTTATTTCTATCCATTTGTATAACAGTAGTTACAGTTCTTCTTAAAAAAGGTTATAAAATCAAATCTTAACTGACCCATTTCTGGGCCAGTTAATAACTCTAATTAAGAAGGATAGTTTTATTAGAATTGTTCAGACTCTGTTGAACCTGCCATTGCCGTGGTAGAACTTTTTCCACTACTTATTGTATTGGAAACAGCATCAAAATAAGATGTACCAACTTCACGTTGATGTTTAACACTAGTATATCCATCTTTTTCACGAGCAAATTCTTGTTGTTGAATTCTTGAGTATGCTGTCATACCTTCTTTTTTATATTTTTCAGCTAACTCAAAAATTGCAATATTTTGTGTATGAAATCCTGCTAAAGTAATGAATTGAAATTTATATCCCATTTGACTAATTTTTTGTTGAAATGATGCTATCTCGTCGTCTGATAAATGTTTTTTCCAGTTAAATGATGGAGAACAATTATATGCTAAAAGTTTTCCTGGAAATTTTTCATGAATTGCCTCAGCGAATTTTTTTGCTTCTTCAAGATTCGGTGTAGCAGTTTCACACCAAATTAAATCTGAGTAGGGTGCATAAGCAAGACCTCTTGATATTGCTTGTTCGATGCCAGCTTTTACATAATAAAAACCTTCTGGAGACCTCTCACCTGTTAAGAAAGGTTTATCATTTTCATCGTGATCATTTGTAATTAATTTTGCAGCATTAGCATCAGTTCTAGCTAGAATAATTAAAGGTACATCTGCGATATCGGCTGCTAATCTAGCGGCTTTTAAATTTTTTATCATGGTACCAGTTGGAACCAAAACTTTTCCTCCCATATGACCACATTTTTTTTCACTTGCTAATTGATCTTCAAAATGAACACCAGCAGCACCTGCTTTAATAAATTTTTTTGCAAGTTCAAAAACATTTAAAGGTCCACCAAAACCAGCCTCTCCATCGGCAATGATTGGTAGCATGTAATCAATTCTCTTTTCTTTTTTCATATCACCATCTTTTAATTCCATATGCTGAATCTGATCAGCTCTAATCAACGCGTTATTCATTGATTCTACTAATTTCGGAGCACTATCATAAGGATACAAAGATTGGTCAGGATACATTTCTCCAGCACTATTAGCATCAGCTGCTACTTGCCAACCACTTAAATAAATTGCCTTTAAACCAGCTTTTGCATGTTGAACTGCATGATTACCTGATAAGGATCCTAAAGTATTAACATAATTTTCTGTATTTAATAATTTCCAAAGCTTTGTTGATTGTTGTTTACAAATTGAATATTCGATTTTAATTGAGCCTCTAAGTCTTTCAACTTCTTCAGGAGTGTAATCTCTTTTAATTCCTGCAAATCTTTTTAAATCATAAGAAATCTTTTCTGCGCTCATTATTGACCTTTGTAATTTTTAAGTAATTGAAAATGAATTTAAGAGTTTGAAAATTAGTTTGTGTCGTTAAGTGTCTCAACTAAATCTTTCATTCCGCTTGAACCCCAATCACAATGATCATCTCTCATGTAGATACCTCTGCTATTATGTCTAGCAAGGTCTTCATGTCTTATGATTTGAGCTTCATTTTCGTTGTTTTTTAATTTTTCGTCCATGTAAATTTTATAATTTACAAAATTTACAAAATCTATCAAAAAGAATAAAACTGTTGTAAACTAAAGAAAAATCTTGTAAAAATAAATTTACAAAATTTACTAATAGAAAATATGAGTCAATTAAATCTAAAAATAGGACCAAAAATCAAGGCTTTTAGGAGACAGTTAGGGCTTCAAGCTAATAAATTGGCTGAGGATTTAAATATATCTCCTAGTTATCTTAATCTTATTGAGGGTGGAAAAAGAAAAATAGATGGAGATTTACTCTTAAAAATTTGTGAAAAATTGAACATTGAACTTTC
>CABZAZ010000015.1 GCA_902523895.1 uncultured Pelagibacteraceae bacterium
AATCCTTTTAAAAAATTTTTAGTCTTATTGTTAATAGGTTTACCTTTACTTTTTTTTATTGATTTAGGTCTTGGATTTATTTTAATACTGATAAGTTTCATTTACGGTATTTTTCTAGTCAAAGGGAAACTTAAAATTTTGGCAATCGGTATTATATTGAATGTTTCAACAGGATTGCTATTTTATGACTACTTAAGTATGGGAATATCTTTCGGCGAGGCAATTGAAAGAACTTTTTTTTACTGGATTATTTCTATTTCATTTTTATTATTTAGCATTTATTGGTACAAAAAGTTTAATAAATAATAACTAATTTGTATAAACTTGCACCAGACTTGCGCACTGGGAGATAAAATAAAAAAAATTTACTTATTCACCTTGTTCAATTATAAATATTAGCATAAACACTCATGAAATTCATTAATGCCCTCGTGGTGAAATTGGTAGACACAAAGGACTTAAAAAGTATTCAAAACTAAGGTTCCACTAATAAACTCAACATTTTTTGATAAAATTGAACTAGTGTAGTTCTAGTGTAGTTGGTAGAATGACGAAATGTTTTACTACACTAGAGGTAGAACGATATAAATTAGGTACACTAGATTAAATTATTTTATGAGAAATAAAAAAACCAAAAGTGATTATCATAAAAAAAGGCAATTACTTACATCATATGATTTTTTTAAAGCAAAACATAAAAAACTTCCTGTTAGTGAGGAAGAGTATCAGGAATTAAAAGACGAGATTTTGATATTAGAAAGTCGTTATCCTAGTATCAAAAAAATGGGTGATGATTTAGTCATTAGGGCGACATTAAATTACCCAGATGGAAGAATATATAAAGGTGCCATAAAAAGTGCTGAACATCAAATCCCTCATGGACATGGTTTTATGAGTTTAAATAATGGTAATCTTGACTGGGATTATATTGGTGAATTTAAAGATGGAGTCTTTGATGGTGAGGGTGAATTTGTTTCAAAGGGTTACTACTCATACAAAGGTGAATGGAAAAAAAGTCATTTTAACGGAAAAGGAAAGCATATAAACGAGCAAAACAAAGAAGTTTATGAAGGTGAATTTGTTAATGACTTAAGAAATGGTTTTGGAGTTTTAGTTAAAGAAAATGATTACAAATATGAGGGAGAATGGAAAGATAACGACGCACACGGAAAAGGTAAAATTACTATTTTAAAAGACACAGAAAATGAAACTAAGGGAACCACAATAACAGGAACTTTTAAAAAAGGATTACAGCAAGGCATGTTTGAAAAAATTTTTCCAGATGGGGACGTAGTTGATTGTATGTTTAAAGATAGTGTTTGTACTAAAGCAAAATACAGGAAAGATAAAAAATGGACTATCTTCAAGAAGTAAAAAGTTCCTCAAATGAAAAAATATCTATATAAATCTAGTGTAGTTCTAGTGTAGTTATGATAAATAAAAAATTTGATTTTTGATGATAAAAAAAGTAAGTAAACACAACTCAAATAATGCCCTCGTGGTGAAATTGGTAGACACAAAGGACTTAAAATCCTTGCCGCTTGCGGAGTGCCAGTTCGAGTCTGGCCGAGGGCACCACTAAATGAATAAAATACAAATTATTTCTGATATAAATATAAAGTCACGAAGAATTAAAAAATCTTTGATTAAAATATTAAGTAAAAAAAAACCTCACAAGTCAAATATTACAATAGTTATCGGTGGTGACGGTTTTATGCTACAGACTTTAAAAAAAAATAAAAAATCAAAAAAATTTTTCTATGGAATAAATTCTGGAAATTATGGTTTTTTAATGAACAAATTTTCATCAAAAAAAATAGTAAAAAACTTAGATAAAGCAAACGTTATTTCTATTTCGCCCTTAGAAATGACTGTTAAAAATAATAAGAGCCAAATTAGAAAACATTTAGCTATAAATGAAGTTTCAATATTAAGACAAAGTAGACAGGCCGCTTCATTATCAATAAATCATGGTTCAAAACAGGTTATAAAAAGATTAGTTTCTGATGGTGTACTTGTATCAACGCCTGCAGGAAGCACAGCTTATAATTTATCAGTACATGGACCAATATTAAGTCTAAATTCAAAAAAATTATCCATCTCTCCAATCAGTCCATTCCGACCAAGAAGATGGAAGGGAAAAATAGTAAGTCATAAATCAAAAATAACTATCAAAAATTTGAATCCAAAAAAAAGACCAATTAGTGCGGTCGCAGATAATATTGAAGTTAGAAATGCAAAAGACATTATTGTTAAGACTAATCATAATATAAAATTTAATCTCATGTATGACAAAAATAAAAGTCTTCAAAAAAAGATTAAAATTGAGCAATTAAGAAGAGAAACTTTCTAAAGCAGATACTTTTTATGGATGAAAATTGGTTTATCAATAAGTCTTTATGGTCAAGATTTAAAAATGCATATTTAAAAGACTCAGATTTAAAAAAATTTTGGAAAAAAATATCAAAAGAAAATTTTGATAATGATTTAATCAATCTTATAAATAGCTATGTGAATTCTAAAAGTTATGATTTTTCCTCTAAATTTTGGAATATTCTTAACATAAGACATATAAATCAAATTAAAGATTTAGGAATAGAAAATTTTGCAACAACTGTAGCCATGAGTTATTTCACGTTTATTGTTTATGACGATAAAAAAATTGAAAAATTAATAGAATTTATAAAGATAAATAATATTAACTCGAAAGACTATTCTTATCATATATATAAAAAACAAATAAACATAGATTTGACACACTCGATTAATCACAATGTTCTACTCAATCTATTGTATGCTTATGTAAAGCATACAAAACTTGATAGATACTTGCCCATTTTAGAAAAAAATAATTTTTTAATAGATAAGGTTCCAAATATAGAAATAAATAATAATTTGCTCACACAAGATAAACTAAATTCAATTATTGAATTTGAAAATATTGAAAAATTTTTAAGAACTATAAAGTCTTCAAATCTAAATATTCTAGAGATTGGAGCAGGATCAGGCAGAACGACAGAAACTTTGATATCGTTGTTAAGTGAAAGTAAGCAGATTAAATATGTAATTGTCGATATCCCTCCAGCCTTATACATAAATTATTTAAGAATGAAAAATAACTACAAAAATAAGAATATTCATGTTTGTTACGATATTAATAATGAGAATGATTTTAAGAAAGTCTTTGAAGATAATGATATAATATTAATGTTGCCTCATCACCTAGATTATCTCAAGAGTAAAATTTTTGATATTACTATTGCAATTGATTGTTTACATGAAATGGATAAAAAAATAATTAAATATTATATGGATAAAATTGATATTATTTCAAAAAATCTTTACTTTAAAGTTTGGAATGAAACCTACTTAGCTTATTCATTTAATAATCATTTAAAAGCCAAAGATAAAAAAAGTTATTTTATAAAAAATAATTGGGAATTGATTAGTCAAGAAAATTGTATATTTCCCTCAAATTATATTGAGACAATTTATAAAATAAATTGAAATCCTTTAAGAATAATATTTAGAGCTTATTATTTATTTATTTTACTTAGTATCTTTAATAAATAATGCATCAATAGCCTTCATGTTACTTAAAATATCTAATGTCCACATTTTTTTGTTGTTAATCATCTTAAATCCATATTTATTTTCAAGTAAAGCCTTTACTTGAGAAAATTTTTCATCAAAATTATTTTTTTTTTCTAAAATTTCAATTTGAATTAAAAATATATTTTGCAAAGTCTTTTCAGCACCTAGCAAAACCTCTAACTCATTACCTTCGACATCAATTTTTAAAAGATCAATTTTATTTATTTTTTTTATGTTGCAAAAATTATCAATTGTATCTGTATCTACTAAGTGAGAAGAAAAATGTTTATTATTAAAATTAAAAGTTATCAGCTTTCTTGTCCAAATCCACAAAGTATCATCTTTAACAATAGTTTTTAATGAAGAACCACCAGATGGAAAAAAATCATTTAAATAATAATTTTGAGTGCCTTGAGTATTAGAAAAAGCAAACTTAAAATAACTAAAATCTTTTATTTCTAAATGTTTATTTGGATCAAATAGATAAAAATCTATCTCTTTGGACTGAATTTTATTTCTAATTTTTCGTGAAAAATTACCTAAAAAAGATCCAACATCAAATACAATTAGTTTATCATCCTTTTTTTTATTCAGTATATGTGAAATTTCATCAATAAAATGATTATCTAAATATTTATCTATGAATTTATAAATCATGTATTATTTTTTATTTTTTTTAATAAAGAACTTACAAGAAAATTCATCGACATTTTAGTAAAAAAAAATAGATGGTGCCCCCGCACGGATACGAACCGCGGACCTATTGATTACAAATCAATTACTAAAGTTTAAATAAACATTTGTTAGCACCAATAATCTTTAAATAATTTTAGTCTGGTCACAATCTGGGCACAATGGTAAAGTTTTTTATGAGAATATTTTTATTAGCTCTAATATTAATCTTTAGTCTTCAATCTTGGACAAAGGCTGATGATATATCTGAACTTGAGATAGAGGGGATCAGTATAGGTGATAGTGCACTAGATTTTTTTAGTCGCAAACAAATTTCCAAGTATGTATATGATTTTAAAAGTGATGAATTTAAGAGTTCAGATATTCATTCTTCAAATTTTAAAACATACGATGCTATCCAGATTAATTATAAACCAAATGACAAAAATTATACTATTTATGGAATATCAGGAATGATTGTTTATGAAAACAATATTACTGAATGCTATAAAAAACAAAAAAAAATTATAATGGACACGAAAAGGGATCTTAAAATAATAAGGATAAGGGATGATGGAACTTATGCTCATCCTGATGATAATTCTGGAAATAGTAAAGTTACATCTACTTATTTATTTTTTGAAAATGGTGATTATGTTCAGATTAAATGTTTTAATTGGAGTGAGGAAAGCGGCTATACGGATCATCTTAGAATTGGTCTAATGACAAAAGAACTAGGAGACTTTTATACTTACAAGGCTTATTGATAATCTTGGCACAATACTGGCACAATCAATTATTAAAATTTTATAAAAATTAAATTTAGCAAAAATAATTAGTGTTTATTTAATTGAGTGATGGTGCCCCCGCACGGATTCGAACCGCGGACCTATTGATTACAAATCAATTGCTCTACCAGCTGAGCTACAAGGGCATGCGCAATAATTATTAATAATTCTTAAATTTATCAACTCTTTTTTTTTAAATAATTTAAGTGATGAAACACAATAGCAGCACTATTTGAGATATTTAAGCTTTCAACTTTACTATCAATGTCTATCTTTACTAAAAAATCAGCATATTTTGATGTGTGTTGATGTATACCGTATCCTTCAGAACCAAATAAAAGAACATTGTTTCCTTCCCAATCTATTTTTGTGAAATCTTTATCACCATCGCCATCAAAACCATAAACCCAAAAATTTTTTTCTTTAAGATTTTTTAAAGTAGAATTAATATTAGAAACCTCAAAAATATTTATATATTCAATCGCTCCACTTGAAGCTTTGTACATGAGTTTACTTTCATTTGGATAGTGTCTCTCCTTAATAATAATTCCATCAATATTAAAAGATGCTGCACTTCTTACTAAAGCACCTATATTTCTAGGATCAGTTACCCCATCTAAACAAACTAAAGTGATATTATCTTTTTTTTTAATAAATTCTTTAAGAATTGGTTTTTCCAAGTGTTCTATCTCTGCAACATATCCTTGATGTAACAAATTCTCTTTGGTGCTATATTTGTCTAGTTCTTTTTTAGTTTTAAAATAAACCTTCACGTCATTTAGAAGGTTTTTGTTAGGGCTTTTTCTGTGTATATTTTTCTTA
>CABZAZ010000016.1:2500-4664 GCA_902523895.1 uncultured Pelagibacteraceae bacterium
GCCACTACTAACGGAATCTCAATTGATTTCTTTTCCTCTGGTTACTTAGATGTTTCAGTTCTCCAGGTTGTCTCTTTAAACCTATGTATTCAATTTAAAGTACCACATAAAGTGGTGGGTTTCCCCATTCGGAAATTTTCGGATCAAAACTTACATACAGCTCCCCGAAACTTTTCGCAGTATATCACGTCCTTCATCGGCTTTCAGTGCCAAGGCATCCGCCACACGCCCTTAAACGCTTGATTTATGCACAGAAAAAAATTCTGTGTTGAATCAAATTTTTATTTGAACATTAACTAATAACAAAATTAATGTTCGGATATAGATATTGATATTTATTAATTTATTTACGATTTTAATAACTAAGTGTTTGGTGGAGGATAGCGGGATCGAACCGCTGACCTCCTGAATGCAAATCAGGCGCTCTCCCAGCTGAGCTAATCCCCCTTTAGTCTTTTTGGTGGGCCGAGAAAGACTCGAACTTTCGACCCCACCCTTATCAAGGGTGTGCTCTAACCAACTGAGCTACCGGCCCCCATTCAAGAGAAACACTATTTTTAAGAAGAGAAATGAGGACGGTCAACATTAACCGTGTATATTATTTAGAGTAAAATTTTCATTTTACTCATCCTTAGAAAGGAGGTAATCCAGCCGCAGGTTCCCCTACGGCTACCTTGTTACGACTTCACCCCAGTCGCTGACTATACCGTGGTCAAGGGTTTTAAACCTTGCCTTAAGGTAGAACCAACTCCCATGGTGTGACGGGCGGTGTGTACAAGACCCGGGAACGCATTCACCGTGGCACGCTGATCCACGATTACTAGTAATTCCAGCTTCATGCACTCGAGTTGCAGAGTGCAATCCGAACTGAGGTATTTTTTGAGGATTTGCTTAACGTCGCCGTTTTGCTTCCTGTTGTAAATACCATTGTAGCACGTGTGTAGCCCAACACGTAAGGGCCATGAGGACTTGACGTCATCCCCACCTTCCTCCAGCTTATCACTGGCAGTTCTTTCAGAGTGCCCAACTTAATGATGGCAACTAAAAGTGAGGGTTGCGCTCGTTGCGGGACTTAACCCAACATCTCACGACACGAGCTGACGACAGCCATGCAGCACCTGTGTTTCGTCCGGCCGAACCGAAAACTTTAATCTCTTAAAGTCGCGACGAACATGTCAAGTGTTGGTAAGGTTCTGCGCGTATCTTCGAATTAAACCACATGCTCCACTACTTGTGCGGGTCCCCGTCAATTCATTTGAGTTTTAACCTTGCGGTCGTACTCCCCAGGCGGTGTGTTTATCGCTTTCGCTGCGACACTGAAAATAAATTTCCAACGTCTAACACACATCGTTTACGGCATGGACTACGAGGGTATCTAATCCTCTTCGCTACCCATGCTTTCGTTCCTCAGTGTCAGTAATGATCCAGAAAGCTGCCTTCGCAATTGGTATTCTTTCTAATATCTACGAATTTCACCTCTACACTAGAAATTCTGCTTTCCTCTATCAAACTCTAGCTGAAAAGTTTTGATGGCAGTTCCAGAGTTAAGCTCTGGGATTTCACCACCAACTTTTTCAACCACCTACGAACTCTTTAAGCCCAGTAATTCCGAACTACGCTAGGTCCCTTCGTATTACCGCGGCTGCTGGCACGAAGTTAGCCGGACCTTCTTATTCGGGTACAGTCATTTTCTTCCCCGACGAAAGAGCTTTACAACCCAAGGGCCTTCTTCACTCACGCGGCATCGCTGCATCAGAGTTTCCTCCATTGTGCAAGATTCCCCACTGCTGCCTCCCGTAGGAGTTTGGGCCGTGTCTCAGTCCCAATGTGGCTGATCATCCTCTCAAATCAGCTATTGATCAAAGTCTTGGTAGGCCATTACCCTACCAACAAACTAATCAAGTGCAGGCTCATCCAATGGTGCATAAAGCTTTCTCCGTAAAGACTTATCCAGTATTAGCACAAGTTTCCTCGTGTTATTCCAGGCCATAGGGTAGATACCCACATGTTACTCACCCGTCTGCCACTAAGTATTGCTACTCCGTTCGACTTGCATGTGTTAGGCGTGCCGCCAGCGTACGTTCTGAGCCATGATCAAACTCTCAAGTTTAAAAACGGCGCACACTAGCTTCCATATAAATCCTAAGAATAAAATTTATATGTG
>CABZAZ010000017.1 GCA_902523895.1 uncultured Pelagibacteraceae bacterium
GGGGTAAATAATGGAGTATATAAATTTAGTTTTTGATGAGGTTTACAAAATCCTCTTTCTTCTTGTCCCAGTTTTAGTCTCTGTTGCCATGATTGTTTGGTTAGATAGAAGAGTTTGGGCTTTCGTTCAAAAAAGACAAGGTCCTAATGTTGTTGGTCCCTTTGGTTTATTACAATCATTAGCTGATGCATTAAAATATATTTTTAAAGAAATCATAATTCCAGCAAGTTCTAACAAGATTATTTTTATTTTAGCTCCTATCATTACAATGACTTTAGCTCTAATAGCATGGGCAGTGATCCCCTTTGGAGAAAATCAGGTTTTAGCTAATATCAATGTTGGGATACTCTATATTTTTGCTGTTTCTTCTCTAGGAGTTTATGGAATTATCATGGGGGGTTGGGCGTCAAATTCTAAATATCCCTTTTTAGGTTCAATAAGATCTGCAGCGCAAATGGTTTCTTATGAAGTTTCGATTGGTATAATTATCATCAATGTCCTTTTGTGTGTAGGATCATTAAATTTAAGTGATATCGTTTTAGCTCAACAAAACATTTGGTTCATAATTCCATTATTTCCAATGTTTGTAATATTTTTTATTTCCTCTTTAGCAGAAACAAATCGACCACCGTTCGATTTACCTGAAGCTGAGGCAGAATTAGTTGCTGGATATCAAACTGAATATTCTGGTATGATGTATGCAATGTTCTGGTTAGGAGAGTACGCAAATATTCTATTAATGTGTGCTTTAGGATCGATTTTATTTTTGGGTGGCTGGCTCTCACCTATTGATTTATATCCATTTAATTTGATACCAGGAGCTATTTGGTTAATTCTAAAAATATTACTTTTATTTGTTTTATTTGCATTAGTTAAAGCAGTTGTACCAAGATATAGATATGACCAATTAATGAGATTAGGTTGGAAAATATTTCTTCCATTTTCTCTAACCTATGTTGTTTTGACTGCTAGTTATTTATTTTATTTTAACCTTTTACCCACACTCTAAATGAAAATTACAAGATTTTTAAAAATAATATTCATGGTTGATTTCGCTACTGGCTTACTGATCGCCTTAAGAGAAATGTTTAAAACAAAAAAAACAATAAATTATCCTTTTGAGAAAGGAAAAATTAGTCCAAGATTTAGAGGAGAGCACGCACTTAGAAGATATCCAAATGGCGAAGAGAGATGTATAGCATGTAAGTTATGTGAAGCTGTCTGTCCAGCGCAAGCAATTACAATCGAGTCAGCTGAAAGATCTGATGGAAGCAGAAAAACTACGCGTTACGATATTGACATGATGAAATGTATTTATTGTGGTTTGTGTGAAGAGTCATGCCCTGTTGATGCAATAGTACAAGGTCCAAATTTTGAATTTTCAACAGAAACAAGAGAAGAGCTTTATTATACTAAAGAAAAATTACTTGATAATGGTGATAGATGGGAAAATATTTTAGCAGCGAATATAAAATCAGATAATCCTTATAGGTAAATTTATGGTAGCCCATGCAATATTTTTTTATATTTTTTCGATTATTGCAGTCATTTCAGCCATAATGGTTACAGTTTCAAAAAATACAGTGCACTCAGTTTTTTTTTTAATATTAGATTTTATTAGTATTTCTTGTCTCTTCATAATGATTGGAGCGGAGTTTTTAGGGATGATAATGCTGATTGTATATGTTGGTGCAGTAGCTGTTTTGTTCTTATTCGTTGTAATGATGTTAAATGTTGCTCAACAAAAAAATCAATGGTTTAATTCTGAGGCAACTTCTTCCAGTCATATTCCAGTTGGTTTAATTATAAGTACAATTATTTTTTTTGAATTAATTATTGTTGTAGGAGGTTGGAAATATAAACCTGAATTATCTGATCAAAATACTACTCAAATTTCTAATGAAATAAGTAATACACACTCATTAGGCCAGGTTTTGTATACTGATTATATTCATATTTTTCAAATTAGTGGAATGATATTATTAATTGCAATGATTGGTGCAATCGTTCTGACATATAGACGAAGAGAAGGAGTAAAAACTCAAAGTTATTTGAAACAAATTTCTAGAGAAAGGTCTGAAGGCATTGAAGTTTTAGAAGTTCAATCAAATAAGGGAGTAAAGATAGATGATTGAAATAGGTTTAGGACATTATCTTACTTTAGGAGCGGTTATCTTTAGCATTGGTGTCATTGGTATCTTTCTTAATAGAAAAAATATTATCGTGATTTTGATGAGTATTGAGCTGATATTATTAGCTGTGAACATTAATTTAGTATCATTTTCTATTTATCTTGGCGATTTGACTGGTCAAGTTTTTACATTATTTATTTTAACTGTAGCAGCTGCTGAGGCAGCTATTGGTCTTGCTATAATAGTAGTCTATTACAGAAATGCGGGAACTATAAGAGTTGAAGAGATAGATAAATTAAAAGGATAAAATGGAAATTTCAATTATAGCATTACCATTAATCGCATCAATTGTATCTGGATTTTTTGGCAAATTTATAGGCGACAGAAATTCTGAAATAGTTACAAGTTTGTTGGTATCAATTTCAGCTATTCTTTCAGCAATAGTATTTTATGAGGTAATTTTTAATCAATACGAGGAAAATATCAAAATTGCTACATGGATTAATTCTGGATCACTTGAGGTAAATTGGTCAATAAAAATAGATGCATTGTCATCAGTAATGTTAGTGGTTGTAACTTTTGTTTCTGCATTGGTTCATATCTATTCGATTGGATACATGTCCCATGATCCTCACAAACCAAGATTTATGGCTTACTTATCGTTGTTTACATTTGCCATGTTAATGTTGGTAACGGCTGATAATTTTATTCAATTATTTTTTGGTTGGGAGGGGGTAGGCCTTTGTTCTTATTTCTTAATTGGTTTTTGGTTTAAAAAAGAAACTGCAAATGCAGCAGCAATTAAGGCGTTTGTTGTAAATAGAGTTGGAGATTTTGGTTTTGCTCTTGGTATTTTTTTGATTTTTTATTTATTCGGAACTGTAAACTACACAGAAGTTTTTAATCAAATCCCAAAAGTTGTAGATGAAAATCTTAATTTTTTAGGTATTCAGATTAATGCTGTAGATTTAATTTGTATCTTATTATTCATTGGTGCTATGGGTAAATCGGCTCAAATTTTTTTACATACCTGGTTGCCAGATGCGATGGAAGGTCCAACACCTGTTTCAGCTTTGATCCATGCAGCCACTATGGTTACTGCTGGAGTTTTTTTAGTTGTAAGATGTTCACCGATATACGAATATTCAGAGTTAGCTTTAAATATTGTCACTGTAGTAGGTATGAGTACCGCTTTTTTTGCGGCGAGTGTAGCTTTAGTTCAAACAGACATAAAAAAAATTATAGCTTATTCCACTTGTAGTCAATTAGGTTATATGTTTTTTGCTGCTGGTGTAGGCGCATATAATGTTGCAATGTTTCATTTATTTACTCATGCCTTTTTTAAGGCATTATTATTTCTAGGATCAGGGTCTGTTATTCATGCTTTTAAAGATGAGCAAAACATAAATAATATGGGAGGAGTATGGAGAAAATTGCCATACACTTATGCTCTAATGATAATTGGAACTTTAGCATTAACAGGCTTTCCATTGCTATCTGGTTTTTATTCTAAGGATGCAATTATAGAATTTGCATTCTTAAGTGGCACTACTACAGGATATTATGCAGCTGGAATAGGTATATTGACAGCTTTTTTAACATCAATTTATTCCTGGAGACTGATGTTTAAAACTTTTCATGGACAATATAACAATAAGGAATTTAAGATTGAGGAAACACATGAGTCTCCACTAGTTATGTTAATACCTTTGATAATATTATCTATTGGAGCGGTTTTTGCTGGATTTATTTTTAAAGACTTATTTATAGGTTATGAGGGAATTAATAATTTTTGGAATAAATCGATTTTCTTTTTAGAACCTTTAAGCACTGATCACCCACCATTGTGGTTTTTAGTTTTAACCCCAACATTAGTAACTTTATCTATTCCACTTGCTTATTATTTATTCGTAAAAAATAAGAATTTTCCAGCTCAACTAATTAATATTAATGAGCCACTATATAAATTTTTGTTAAATAAATGGTATTTTGATGAAATTTACGAAACATTATTTGTA
>CABZAZ010000018.1 GCA_902523895.1 uncultured Pelagibacteraceae bacterium
AAACTTTTCAAAAAATATCCCTCGAACAATTCAGCATATCTTTTTTTTTCTTGTTCGTTTAAAGATTTTCTTTTCTTTCCAAGTGTATAAAATCCAATACCTCTGATATCCACAGTTTCTTTTGCAATTATTTTCAATTTCTCAATCTTTTCATCTTTTGAAATATCTTCCCCAAGTAATTTAGATGCCCTATTGACAGTTGATTGTACAAAAATATCAGGCTCTATAGAAAATGAATTGGATGTTAATGAAAAAAAAACGATCAAAAATATAAACAATTTTTTTTTCATCATTATTTAATGAAATTATTGTGTTTCTATTTCTTCCCAATCACTATCATCTTGAGTTTCAACAATTTTTTGACTATTCAAGATTCTTTGTTGTCTATCCTGTAAATAAAGACTTTTTACAGATGCGTAAAAATCAAGTGAGTTTTTTTCAAGATTTTCAATGGAGTCGAAGTTCTTAGCCCTAAAATCAACTCCACTTGTAACTTTAGATGAATAATAATCTACATCTCTAAAGTATTGAGTGTCATTTCTTACAGTTACATTATACCAAGCATCACCTCCAAAAAAGTTAGCTAGTGAAGCAACAGTATCTCTAGCTGTGCTTGGTCCTAATACTGGCAGCACCAAATAGCATCCTGGTCCCACTCCATGCACTGCAAGGCTTTGTCCATAATCTTCTTTTATATATTCTTCAAATCCCAGGTATGATGCAACATCAAATAAACCTAAAATTCCGACTGTCGTATTTATTAAGAATCTTCCAGAATTTATTCCTGCCAAGGCAAACTCTCCTTGTAAAAGATTATTTGGAATTGTAACTAAATTACCAAGATTACTTAATGAATTACTTACCCCAGTTTTTACTGGCGATGGCATTAATCTATAAACACTTGCAACGGGTTTAAAGATAACTTTATCTAAACCTTGATTGAGTGCGAAAGAAGCTTTATTAAAAGTTTCTGAACAGTCTTTTATCTCGGATGGTTCATTTTTTTTTAAAATTAATTCTCCGTCAGAACCAGCGTGTAAATTTGAAACTAACGTAAAGGTTGTAATTATTATTACTATAATTTTCTTAATCATTATTGATCTTGTATATTACAATGAGAAACAAAATAAAATAAGAATTAATCAAAATTATAGCTTAAATGTGGCTTAAAATAACAAATAATTATTCTCCAAATTTCAATACGTCTAAAAGACAAAAAAAAAACATTAAATATATAATCATCCATTACACAGGAATGAAAGATGAGTTGTCAGCTTTAAATAAACTGACTGATTATAAGTCAAAAGTAAGCGCTCATTACTTTATAAAAAAAAATGGAAAAATACTTAATTTAATTCCAGACCTTTATGAGGCTTGGCATGCAGGTAAATCTAATTGGAAAAATATTCAATCTTTAAATCGATACTCAATTGGTATTGAAATACAAAATTCTGGCCATGAAAATTTTTATGAAAAATTCTCCAATAAGCAAATTAATTCAGTAAAAAAACTCTTAAGATTTCTGACTAAAAAATATAAAGTAAATTGTAGAAATATTTTAGGGCATTCAGATATTGCTCCTTATCGTAAAAAAGATCCAGGTGAAAAATTCCCTTGGAAAGAATTAGCAAAGGTTAAACTTGCACACTGGCATCAGTTAAATGAAAAAGAACTTATCAAATATAGGTTTAAAAAAATTAATTTTTTAGAGGAGAAAAAATTTTTTATCAACTTATACAAGATAGGGTATACAAAAGTTCAATCAAAAAGCTCCATTGATAAAAAAAGACTTTTAGTTAAAGCTTTCCAACGAAGATTTCGACAAGGACTAGTCAACGGGATTTCCGACCAAGAATGCCTAATTTTGAGTAAAAATTTGATAAAGTCCTAATTAATTATTGTTGAAAAAATTAAATTTAGTAATAAATTGAAATAGCCAGATAAACGACTTATCGCTTTGAGCAGTCAAAGAGGAAAGTCCGGGCTCCGCAAGGATACAGTGCCAGGTAATACCTGGCGGGGGCAACCCTAGGGACAGTGCCACAGAAAATAAACCGCCATAACATGGCAAGGGTGAAAAGGTGTGGTAAGAGCACACCGGTTCTATTGGTAACAATGAACGCTGGAAAACCCCACTGGGAGCAAGACTAAGTAGAGGTGAAATTGTTGAAAAACTAAAAGTCATCCTTGGCTATTCACCTGGGTTAGTCGCTTGAGTTTGGAAGTGATTTCAAACCTAGAGAAATGATAGGTTTAAAGGACAGAACCCGGCTTATAGTTTATCTGGCAAATTTTTCTTAATTTAATCTATCAACAATTTATAAAATAAATTAGCTAAAATTGCTTATCTAAACCCTAAATTGTATGTATTGACACCAAGCCTAAAAACCCATAATATCCCATATAATCCCATAAAAAGGGGATAAAGGAATATATGGTTTATGTTTTTATCAACCTACGAAAACAAATTAGACAAAAAAGGAAGGGTGTCAGTGCCGGCGAGCTTTAGATCTTATTTATCTAATTTAGGATACAATGGAGTTATTTGTTATCCATCATTTAACAATCAATCAATAGAAGCATGGCCCCAAGATAGAATTGAGAAAATTTCAAATTCAATAGACACCTTAAATCCATTTGAAGAAAAAAGAGATTTTTTTGCAACATCAATATTATCAGAAAGCATAAATTTACAATTTGACAGTGAAGGAAGAATTTCACTTACACCAAAATTACTAAAACATGCAAAAATTAAAAATAGCATGGTGTTTGTTGGTCAGGGCAAAACTTTTCAGATATGGGAACCGACAATTTTTGAAAAATTTAAGGTCACTGCAAGAAAAAAAGCAAATTTAAATCGTGCCGGTCTTAAATGGGAGCATTAACTTAAAATAACGGGGGATAACAAAATGACAATTAACTTTAAAACGCCAGAGATAAAAGAATTACAACCTAGACTTTTAGTAATGGGAGTTGGTGGTGCAGGCGGAAATGCTATTAATGAGATGATTGAAAATGGAATGCAAGGAGTGGAATTCATTGCTGTTAATACTGATGCACAAGATCTAAAACATAGTAAAGCAAAATCAAAAATTCAAATTGGTTTGAATCTAACCAAAGGTTTGGGTGCAGGAGCAAAAATTGATATAGGACAAGCTGCAGCCGATGAGTCTTTGAATGATATTGTTAATGTTTTACAAGGTGCAAATATGGTTTTTATCGCCGCTGGAATGGGCGGTGGAACAGGAACTGGTGCTGCACATGTAATTGCAAGAGCCGCAAAAGAATTAAATATTTTGACTGTCGGAGTTGTGACATTGCCATTCTTGTATGAAGGTCCATCGAGGATGAGAAGAGCCCAGATTGGTCTTGAGGAATTAAGAAAACATGTGGATACTATAATTGTCATTCCAAATCAAAATTTATTTAAAATAGCGAATGAACAAACAACTTTTGAGGAGTCATTTAATCTATCAAACAATGTTTTAATGCATGGTGTGCAAAGTGTTACCGATTTAATGGTAAGACCAGGAATCATTAATTTAGATTTTGCTGATGTTGAAACAGTTATGGCCTCAATGGGTAAAGCTATGATGGGCACAGGAGAGGCTGAAGGTGAGGGTAGATCTATGAAAGCTACAGAAATGGCAATCAGCAACCCTTTAATTGATGACTATACTCTGAAAGGTGCAAAGGGGTTACTTGTCAATATTACAGGCGGTAAAGATCTTAAATTATTTGAAGTTGATGAAGTGGTTAATAAGATAAGATCTGAAGTTGAGGCAGATGCTGAAGTTATCATAGGCGCGATAACTGACCCATCTCTTGAGGGTAAAATAAGGGTATCAATTGTTGCAACTGCTTTAGATGGACAACAACCAGAAACAAAATCAGTTATTAATATGGTTCATAGGATTCAAAATAGAAACCCCGGATATTCTGATTTTTCCAATTTAGGATCTAATACTTCTTTTAATTTTTCAACTAGCACACCTATTTCAAGTGGTGCTAATGCATTAAAATTAGAGAATGAAATATTAACCGATAACGTTAGTGAAACTGTTCCAAGTGATAATGTTAATCAAATTAATGATCAATA
>CABZAZ010000019.1 GCA_902523895.1 uncultured Pelagibacteraceae bacterium
TTGACCTAATTGATTATTGATATCCGCTTCACTGTTAGCTTTCCACCAGCAAAACATTTGCATTGTATCACCTGGGGTGTTCCACGTCATTTGGCATGCTGCCTTATCACTTGTCATTGATTTAACAATATCTTCCATTTTCATTGAAGCAACTGTTTCACTAAATTTTGCTTTCATCTCTTTCGATTTGAAAGTGTGAGTTACCATATAGTTTTTCATTTTCTCTCCTTAATATAAAGTTTGAACTACTTTTTTTACTCTTTCAGCTCCATTAGGAACTAAAGCTTCAACAAACGTATGACATTTGTCAGTTTTAGCTTTGTCGTATTTTGAGCCATAATGTTTATCTACTGCTTTGTTTACTCCAGCATCCCAATCCTTTTCTGGAATACCTATCTCAAGTGCATATGTTTTTAAAACTTTCACAGTTGAAATTGATTTTTCTTTCATTCCGTACTCAAATTTTTCACCTGATGGAAGAAAGTAGTTGGCCATATAAATGCCAACACAATCCCACGCTTTTGATTTATCTTTATCACTCATTCCTGCATTAGCAGACGTAAAGATGAAAAAAGATAAAATTATAATAATTTTTTTCATAATCTCCCGACGTTAAATAATATTAATATAAAAATGTAACTGTTTTGTTACATGCCTGGTATGCGTTATTATAACCAGCTGGGAATAGGAAGGTTTTTTTCCTTTAAAAAAGATTTATTAAACATCTTTGAGTTGTATTTATCTGATCTATCACAGAGAATTGTTACAATTGTTTTTCCTGGACCCAGCTCTTTTCCTAATCTAATTGCACCTGCAATATTTACTCCACAACTAGTTCCTAAACTTAATCCCTCATTTTGTATTAAATCATAAAGCACAGGTAAAGACTCTTGATCACTGATTGAAAAAGCACCATCAATTTTAGCTTCGGCAAAGTTTTTAGTTATTCTGCTTGATCCAATACCTTCAGTTATTGATCCACCCTCAGCTTTAAGTTCTCCATTCATAATGTGATTATAGAGTGCAGAGCCTGTTGGATCTGATAAATAAATTTTTATATCTTTATTTTTTTCTTTTAGAAATTTACTAACACCACCAATGGTGCCTCCAGTTCCTGATGCACAGACAAAGCCATCTACTTTTCCATCTGTTTGATCCCAAATTTCCGGTCCAGTAGTTTCATAATGACCTTTTGCATTAGCAGTGTTATCAAATTGATTTGCCCAAACTACACCATTATTATTTGTACTTTTTAATTCTTCAGCAAGACGACCTGCAACTTTTACATAGTTTCCATCATCTTTATATGGTTTGGGTGGTACTAGTCTAAGATCTGCACCAATATTTTTTAAAGTATCTTTTTTTTCTTGGGTTTGGTTATCATTCATTACAATAATTGTTTTATAACCTAACGAATTTCCTAAAAGACATAAACCAATCCCAGTATTACCCGCAGTCCCTTCTACAACAATTCCACCTTTTGAAATTAGTTTTTTTTCTTGTGCATCTTTTATCAGTGCTAGGGCAGCTCTATCTTTAACGGATCCACCTGGATTTAGGTACTCCGCTTTTCCATAAATATTACATCCAGTAATCTCAGAGGCTGCTTTTAATTTTATTAAAGGTGTATTGCCAACTGACTCGATAAAATTATTTTTAATTTGTGTCATTAATCTTTATCTTTATCAGTAACAGCATAAGGTTGAAATCCTTTTGTAGCATCACCAACTCTTGTAGCTGGAATTCCTACCATTATTGATTTCTCAGGAACATTTTTAGTAACCACTGCATTTGCACCGATCAAAGAATTTTTACCTATTGTTATTGGTCCTAAAATTTGAGCACCAGATCCCACAACAACATTATCTTCTAAAGTTGGATGTCTTTTAGTATTTCTTTGATCATTGGTGTTTATACTTGGAGCAATTCCACCCAATGTAACATTATGATAAATAGTAACATTGTTTCCAATCTCAGATGTCTCACCGATAACAACTCCCATACCGTGATCAATAAATAAATTTTTTCCAATCTTTGCCTTTGGATGAATTTCTATTCCTGTTAAAAATCTTGATAATTGAGAAATGATTCTTGCAATTAAATCAAATTTTGCTTTTGCAAAAAAATTTGCAATTTTATGAAAAAAAATAGCCTTAACCCCCGGGTAAGTTAATACAAGACTTAACTTAGATTTTGCCGCAGGATCTCTGTCTATTATAGATTGTAAAAAATCAGTCATCTAATTTTGTCAGCTTGATAAAAATAATTAATGTCTATATAATGCTTCTAAACAGTATTTAAAGGAGAAATAATGTACAAAAATACTAATTGTTTTCATCTAGCAATCCCATGCGGAGATCTAGAAACAGCAAAGAAGTTTTATAGTGAAACTTTGGGCTGCCGACTTGATAATTCAGCACAAGAGTGGGCTGATGTTGACTTTTGGGGAAATGAATTAACTCTCCATGCAAGTGAGCATAAACTAGATAACGAAAGACACGATGTAGATATGGGTAACGTTTCTGTTCCACACTTTGGAGTTCATTTATCAAGAAAAGATTTTGATACTTTAAAAAATAGATTGAAAGAAAAAGGTGCAAAGTATTATGATGAACCTTATCTAAGATTTAAAGGAACAAAATACGAGCAAGAAACATTTTTTGTAAAAGACCCTAACGAAAATATTCTAGAGATCAAAACTTTAACAGCTAATCCAGAATAATTTTAGTTAAGATGGAATACCTGGTATTAGGTTTTATTACCGGGCTTAGTTTAATTCTAGCGATTGGTGCTCAAAATATCTTTGTAATAGAACAAGGGCTTAAAAAACAGCATGTTTTCTTAGTCTGTTTA
>CABZAZ010000020.1 GCA_902523895.1 uncultured Pelagibacteraceae bacterium
ATATCTAAAATTTTAAAATTTGAATTAATTTTGATATTTTTGATTAAAAAATTATTAAATGAATTAATATAATTTTGTGAAGATAACCAAGTTTTATTGTCCCAATTTTTAATGACAACTGATGCCATATTTTTTTAATCTCCAATAATTATATGGCCATGGTGTTAAAAAACCCACAATAAGCATTAAAGGTACAACCCACCAAGTTAATATTGCTCCACCAGTTAAAAAGTAATCGGTTAAATTCATTGTGGTTTCCATGCTTATCATTGAAATAAAACTCATCCCTAATGCTGTTTTTAAAGCTTTATTAAATTCCAAATTTTGACGGATTAAAATAATTGTTTCTAAAATTATACTTGTAATCAACCCATTTATGATTGCTAATATCATAATGGCTAAAACCGGGAAGGGTATTTTAGTTAATTGAAAAAATAAAATTGTTCCAAAGTCTCCAATTGAACATCCAAGCAAACACCATGCAGTATTTCTGGCACTTTGTTTCCATGTATGTGAACAAGACCAATCAAATGTAGTGGTTTCCATTCATATATGATAATATTTAGTTATGATTTTTAAACAACTATTTGATCAAAAATCTAGCACATACACATACTTAATTGCCTCATCTAAAGGAAGAGAGGCTTTGATAATTGATCCAGTTATAGAAAATGTAAGTGATTATATAATTTTATTGAAAGAATTAGATTTAAGATTAGTAAAAGTAATTGACACACATATACACGCAGATCATGTTACAGGTGCTTCAAAATTAAAAGATATTACTAAATGCTCCACAATAATGGGTGATCATACTCCGGCCGATGCTGTTGAAATTAAGGTAAAAGATGATGAATATATAAATTTAGAAAATTTAAAAATTAGAGCAATGTACACTCCAGGTCATACCTCTGATAGTTATAGTTTTTTGATGGATAATTATCTTTTTTCTGGTGATACATTGCTAATAAATGGAACAGGTAGAACTGATTTTCAAAATGGAGACTCGAAAGATGCATATAACTCAATTTTTAATAAACTACTTAAACTTCCTGATGAAACTTTTTTATACCCTGCTCACGATTATAAAGGAGAAAAAGTAAGCACAATTGGCAAGGAAAAGAAACAAAATCCAAGGTTACAGGTTAATAGTGTAGATGAATATGTTGAGTTAATGAATAATTTAAATTTAAAAAAACCTAAAAAAATTGATTTTAATGTTTCGAAAAACATTAATTTAGGTGCTTAATTTAAATTGAAGTTTTTAAAGCCTCATAAATTAAATCTTTAGTTGTCTCACCTATGCTTCTATAGACTTCCTTATCTCCTTTAAAAATTAATAAGGTAGTTTGATATTGAATATTTAGCAGATTAGAAATTTCTTTATTAGTTACATCAAAAGAAAAATATTCAATATTATCAAAATTAATATCAGATAGTTTACCTTTTTTTTTAGCTTCTTTTAAAACTTTCATTTGACTTGCACAAGATGAACAATATTTTATCCAAGAACTTACTATCACAATTTTTCCCTCTGATTGTGCTTGTTCAAATAAATTTTTTTTGAAAGTTGTTTCTTTTTCCATTGCGCTGACACTCAATGCAAAAAAACAAAAGATTAACGTAAAAATTTTTTTCATGTTTATTTATATCACAAATATTAAAAACCAATAAGAAGCAAGCCCTGAGATAATTGTCGCAATAATATTTTGACTTATTATTCCAATTAACATTGCAATTATTGCTGCCATTATTTTTGGATTGTTTTCTAATTGGAAATCTCCAGAGTTATCCAAAAAAATAGCAGGAAATATAATTGCAGGGAAAATTGCTGAAGGCACAAAAGAGAGAATTTCTCTTATTCTATCATTGAACATTTCTTTCTTTAATAATGCTATCATTGAAAACCTTGTCAAAAAAGTTATCAAACCACAGTATATAATTAATAGCCAGTTACTCATTTCTTTTATTCAACTTAGTTAAAATTGCTGCTGTCAGTAAAGCAGTTACTCCAGCAACAATTACATATGCTTTATAAGGCACATAGTTAAATCCAAACGTAGCTACTAGTCCTGAAATGATAATCACAATCACATTTATTAACTTTCTAAAATCATTGACCAATAATGCTAAAAAAGTTAACGGTACTGCAAAACTTAAACCTAGTTTTTCAGGAATAAAAGCTCCCAAAACAATTCCTAAAAAAGTGGTTGTCTGCCAAATAACCCAACAAGTAATACCACCACCAAATAAATGAAAATATTTATCTTTATCTTTATTTTTTTTAAAATAATCATTTGATCTTGCAAAAGCTTGATCAACTAAAAAATATGAGATTACAATTTTCCAAACAAGTTTTAAATCAGATAAATGCTCAGAAACAACAGCTCCATACAAAAGATGTCTTGAGTTCACTGCTCCAACTGAACTTATTATAACTAAAGATGAGGCGCCTCCTGAAAATAATTGGAGTAAAACAATTTGTGAAGCACCACCAAAGACTATTAATGACATTCCCATTGTTTCTATTGGGCTAAATCCAATATCGATTGAAAGAACCCCAAATATTAAACCAAATGGAACAACTGGGATCATCAGTGGGCTAACATCAAAAAT
>CABZAZ010000021.1 GCA_902523895.1 uncultured Pelagibacteraceae bacterium
ATCAAAAAAATAAGTCACGGACCAGTTGTTACATTGAATGAATTTGAACCTGCTGCTGGTGTAAAGGTTTCGAAGATTATAAATCTATCCGATGATATAGCGAGAAATACTAGTTCTGAGTCAGCCAGAATTTCAACCATTCCAGGAAGTAACACTGTT
Organism: uncultured Pelagibacteraceae bacterium; assembly: GCA_902523895.1. Taxonomy (GTDB): domain Bacteria; phylum Pseudomonadota; class Alphaproteobacteria; order Pelagibacterales; family Pelagibacteraceae; genus Pelagibacter. Next base: position 160 of record CABZAZ010000021.1, read on the forward strand.
GGAATTGAATTACCTAATTCATCAAGAGAAAATGTTTATTTGAGTGAAATTTTAAATAACTCCGACTTTAAGAAAAAAGAAATTAAATTACCGATCGCTTTAGGTAAAAGTATTTCTGGAAGCCCAATAGTTGGAGATTTATCCTCGATGCCTCATTTATTAATAGCTGGAACAACTGGATCTGGAAAGTCAGTTTGTATAAACACAATAATATTGTCACTGCTTTACCGACATACTCCTGAGAGATGTAAATTTATTTTGATTGATCCTAAAATGCTTGAACTATCAACATATGAAGGTGTGCCTCATCTTTTGTGTCCAGTGATAACTGAAGCTAAAAAAGCAGCCTCAGTTTTAGGCTGGGTGGTAAAAGAGATGGAAAGTAGATACAGACTTATGACTAAAGAAGGAGTTAGAAATATAGATGGTTACAACTCAAAACATAAACTTCCAATGCCTTATATAGTCGTAGTGGTCGATGAAATGTCAGATTTAATGCTAGTGGCAGGAAAAGAAATTGAAAACTATATTCAAAAATTATCTCAAATGGCAAGAGCAGCTGGCATACACATAATCATGGCTACTCAAAGACCAAGTGTTGATGTAATTACAGGAACAATTAAAGCAAACTTTCCTACACGAATATCTTTTCAAGTTACATCTAAAATAGATAGTAGAACCATATTAGGAGAACAAGGTGCTGAACAATTATTAGGTAAAGGTGATATGTTGTATATGTCATCTGCTAACAGAGTTATAAGAATACACGCACCATTTGTATCTGACAATGAGATCGAAAATATTAACAATTCTTTAAGATCCCAAGCAGAACCAGATTATGTTGACGAAATTCTAAATTTTGCAGATGAAAAAGAAATGGGTGATGGTTCCAAAAATATGGGTGATAAAGATGAACTTTATCAAACAGCTGTAGAAATAATAAAATCAGAAGGGAAAGCGTCCACGTCTTTTTTACAAAGAAAACTACAAATTGGATATAATCGAGCAGCAAGAATAATTGATATGATGGAAGATGAAGGAATTGTAAGTAAAGCCAATCATGTGGGAAAACGTGATGTTCTTTGATGATTAATAGATTAATTTTTTTATTTCTTTTGTTTTCAATTGTTGAGGCTTCAGCAAATGTTAAAGAAAAAATTATTCAAAATTTAGAAACCACTAATAACTTGACATTTAACTTTGAACAAAACGTCAATGGTAAAACAGAAAATGGTCATTGTGCTCTTTCGTACCCCCAAAAAATATTTTGTAAATATAATTTAAAAAATAACAAAATTTTAGTTTCTAATGGAAAATCAATAGTCATAAAAACTAATAATAGCTATTACCTATATCCCCTTAAAAGAACACCATTAAATCTTATATTAAGTAAAAAATTTTTAATTAATAAAATTAAAAATTTAAATGAAAGAGTCTTAGATAATAAATTTGTAAATTTTAAATTTTTTGAAGAAGATTTTGAGGTGAATATCTTCTTTGATTATAACACTTTTGATTTAATCGGTTGGCAAACTACAGATATTTATCAAAATCTTAGTATCACTTTTTTAGATTCAGTAAAAAAAAATCAAAAATTAAATAGTAATTTATTTGATTTACCTAAACAAAATTAAATTGAAACAGATTCTGTTTTATAAATTTTCATACCCCTTGAAATATAATTATTTAATGCATTTTTATGGTCTAAAGAACAAGTGTGCACCCAAACTCTATTAGTATTTTCAGAAAAAGAATTTTTTATAGCTGATGTTAAAAGGAAAGAGCCTAATTTTTTATTTTGATATTCTTTGAGTAAACCAAGATAAGCAATTTCTGTCTCTTTTTTTTCCTCATGGAAAATAAGTTCAAAATATCCAGCCATATCGTTAGCTTTTTTAAGAATATAAGTTTTTACTTTTTGGTCAGAAATATATTTGATCCATTGTTTATCTGTCCAAACCAATCGATCCGTCCATCGATGTTCTTTACCGATACTTTTATAAAAAAACTTATTTATTTGAAAATCAGCTGGATCACTAAGATCAATTAAACAATCATCTGGAGAAAATTTAGATCTTTTTAGGTCTTTAAGTGAATTGATTTCTAAATAATTTCTTTCAACTTTAGTGCTCATTCCACCATCTTTCCAACTTTTTCACCTCCAAATAAGTGAAAGTGTAAATGAGGTACTTCTTGACCACCGTGTTCAGAGATATTAGCTAAAGCACGATAACCTTTACCGGTGTCTACTGATATACCAAGTTTTTTTGCAACTAAATTTATACCTTTTAATAAACCAACCATTTCATCTGGGGAGGCTTTTTGACTAAAATCATCAAGATCAATATATTTTCCT
>CABZAZ010000022.1 GCA_902523895.1 uncultured Pelagibacteraceae bacterium
TAACAAAATTGGAGAAAAATTTTCTCCAATGAAACTATAGGTCGATTATGAAGAAATTTATCTACTTTTTTCTTTTAATAATAATCTTAAATTTTACACATTTATTAGCAAAAGATATTCCCGTTATAGTAATATCGCCAGGTAAGACACTTCAATCAAAAGGTATCGTAGGTAGCGATGTTGAGGTTGTTGATAGAAATACTATTTCAAATTCAAGTGAACTTTTCATTGGTGATATCTTAGACAGTAATCTTAATGGTCTAAATTATTTTCAACAAGGCGGTTATGGAACTGTTTCAGGGATCCAATTAAGAGGTCAGCCAAAAAGGTATTCTACTGTCTATATAGATGGTGTTAAAGTTTCAGACCCATCTACTCCCTCTAATGATTACTATTTCAACAATTTAGCTTCTGGATCAATTGATAGAGTTGAAGTTTTAAAGGGTGCACAAAGTTCTTTATATGGAAGTGGTGCACTAGCAGGAACAATTCAAGTGTTTTCAAAAAAAGGTCGAGAGGGTCATAATCAAGATTTTAACATTACCTCTGGTTCATTTGGGACACAAAAAATAGATTTAAGCTTTGATGGAAAATATAACAATTATGATTATTTTGTAGGTTTTACAAACCTAGCTACTGATGGTGAATCTGCAATGAGAGATAACTCTGAAAAAGATGGTTATAGAAGTGATAATTTAACAATGAACTATGGTTACAATTTTAATGAAAATTTTAGATTGGAAAATTATCTATATTATAATGACTCATTATTAGAGTATGACTCTGTTAATAGATCACAAAATGATATTGAAGCAACAGATGATCAGCAAGCTATTTATACTGCCCGTTTAATAAATGATAATGGAAATTTTAAAAATACTCTGTCATATAATAATACTTATGTTTTAAGGAATGTAACAGGAAATAGTAAAAAAAATTATTACGGATATAGAGATGCAATCAATTTGGTATCAGAATATAATTTTGATTTAGATAATAGAATAATTTTTGGTTTCGATAATGAATTTGATAAAGCTGAGCTTTATAATTATTATACAGCTAGCGCATATGCCGAAAGTGATGAGGCAATATTTTCACAATATTTTGACTTACAGCTAAGACCGAAAGAGAATACTTACACTACTTTTGGTTTAAGAAGAGATTATCATACCACTGCTGAAGATTACTACACTGGAAGAGCTACAATAGCTTATAAACCTGATAATAATACAAAATTAAGATCAAATATAGGAACCTCAGTGAGATTCCCAGCTTTAAATTCTTACCATCACGGACATTATTTAATTAATAAAGAGAGTTTAAAAGCAGAGACCGGAAAAAGTATAGATATTGGTATTGATAAATTTTTTCCTCAAAATGATTTTAACTTAAGTGCTACAGCTTTTTTTCTAGAATATAAAAATGATATTAAAGGATGGGCGTCTCATGGTGGAGGTCGACAAATTTCTTATGCAGGTGAAGCAGATGAATATGTTCTGGATAATACTAATTCAAAAACAGAAAGTTATGGACTTGAATTAATGGCTGGTTGGAAAATAAATGAAAATTACTCTTTTAACTTAGGATATACCAGAACTGAGTCTCACGACGGTACTACTTGTGACGACCCTGATGCGACTGGAGGCCCTGGTTCAGCTGCATGTAACGATGAAATGAACGTGAGAGTTCCTAGACATCAAATAAATTTTTCAGGCGTTAATGCATTTAGTGATAATTTAACACAAACAATAAATATCAAATATGTTGGCGAAAGAAGAGATTATGGTAACACAAATAATAGTTTTGAGGACGTTATACTTTCAAATTATCTGACTGCAGATTACATACTAAATTATAAATTGTTTGATACATATAATGTTAATATATCTGCCAGGAACATTACTGATAAAAGATATTCTGAGGCTTTTGAGTACAAAGCACCTGGAAGATCATTTAATTTTATGATAGGTAGAAGTTTCTAATGGAAAAAAACATTAAAATATCTATTGGAATTCTTCTCGCCTTGGCTGTTAGTAGATTTATTCCCCACCCCCCAAATTTTACTAGTTTAATTGCACTAAGTTTTTATGTACCTGCTTTACTTGGCTTGAAATTTTTACCTTTTGTGCTTTT